>CANGJB010000056.1 GCA_947453945.1 Sphingomonadaceae bacterium | reverse complement strand
ATAGCGCCGAGATGTCACTCCGTCCAAACACCAGCAAGCGCTGCGGCGCGGCGAGCGCAACATGGCGCTGCAGCACCGCGCCGAGCCCTGCCGTGCCGAGTGCAGCCCAATCGGGCAAAGCGATTCGCGCCGGAAGCGCAGAAGCGCGGTAGACGCTGGCCGGATCCACTCCGAATGCGGAAAGCATGGCATCAAGCAACTGGCCCGTCCGGCCTGAAAGCAGCGTATCGCCATCGTCTTCGGCCGGCATCGGCACGAGCACCATCAGCGCAGCGCCTAGCGGCCCGACCGGAGCCACACGCGTTGCGCCGCGAGGCGCGAGTGATGGCTCCGATAGCCACCATGATGCAAAATCTTCAAACTTTTCCGGCCACTTGCTGCGATCGCTAGCAATCGGTGTAGCCGCTTGTGGCTGCGCGGATGCGCGCGGCGCCTGCTGTGGAAGCGGGGGCAGTGCGGCAGCGGGAGCAGATTTTCCCTTCCCGGCAGAGCCCGAGGCATGCGCTGTTTCAGGGCTATCAAGCCAATCCTGAGGGGCATCGACGAAGGCCATGTCGACCCCCGCCTCACGCCACCAGGCCAATGCGGCTTCAAGGCCCGCGCCCAATGACCTTTCGTTTATGTCAACCTGTCCCATCACCAAGCGGTCTTGACCTTGCTTGCCGCAGCTTTCAAGGCAAAGTCTTGGTAGATGGGCCATGACGTGCCCAATCCGCGGTCGGAGCGAGAAAGAATGAGCGAACGGGAATCGATGCCGTATGACGTCGTGATCGTCGGCGGCGGGCCTGCCGGCCTTGCAGCGGCGATCCGCCTCAAGCAGGTGAATTCCGAACTATCGGTCTGTATCCTCGAAAAAGGCTCGGAAATCGGCGCGCATATCCTCTCGGGTGCGGTGGTCGACCCGAAGGCGCTGGACGAGCTTCTTCCCGAATGGCGGGAGCAGGGCTGCCCGATGGCGGAAACCCCCGTTACCGACAACTGGCACTGGGTGCTCACACGCGGTGGCAAGACGGCGCTGCCGCACCTGATGATGCCGCCGTTCCTCTCAAACCACGGCAACTACACCGGCAGCCTCGGAAACCTGTGCCGCTGGCTGGCCGAACAGGCTGGCGAGCTCGGTGTCGAGATCTTCCCGGGCTTCCCCGCAGCTGAGATCCTTTACGACGATGCCGGCGCAGTGCGCGGCGTCGCCACGGGCGACATGGGCGTCGCCAAGGATGGCAGCCACAAGGCGGATTATCAGCCGGGCATGGAATTACTCGCAAAATATACCCTATTTGCTGAGGGTGCGCGCGGACACCTCACAAAGCAGCTTAAGTCGAAATACGACCTTGAGCGCGATTGCCAGCCGCAGGTCTACGGCATCGGCATCAAGGAGCTTTGGGATATCGATCCCGACAAGCACGTGCAGGGCCGTGTCATCCACACGCAGGGCTGGCCGCTTTCGGAAAGCAATACCTGGGGCGGCGGTTTCCTCTACCATCAAGCGAACAATCAGGTCGCCCTGGGCTTCGTGACCGCGCTCGATTACGCGAACCCCTATGTCTATCCGTATGAGGAATTCCAGCGCTGGAAACAGCACCCGGAAATCCGTGCCATCCTCGAAGGCGGTCGCCGCGTGTCCTATGGCGCGCGCGCGATCAACGAAGGCGGCTGGCAATCGGTGCCCAAGCTGGCGTTCCCCGGCGGCGCGCTGATCGGGTGCTCGGCCGGCTTCGTCAACGTGCCGCGGATCAAGGGCAGCCACACCGCCATGAAGAGCGGGATGCTGGCCGCCGAAGCCATTGCTGCGGCGATGGCCAATGGCCGTGAGCAGGATGAACTGGGCGAATACGATGCCGCGGTGCGCGAGAGCTGGATCGCGAAGGAACTTAAGCTCGTCCAGAACGCGCAGCCGCTCGTCGCCAAGTTCGGCGGCGCGCTTGGCACCGCCCTTGCGGGGGCTGACATGTGGGCGCGCGTGCTCAAGATCAATCCGATCAAGGGCCTGAAGCACCACAAGGACAGCGACGCAACCATGCGCGCCGATCTGTTCAAGCCGATCGAATACCCCAAGCCCGACGGCGTGATCACGTTCGACCGGCTGACCTCGGTCGCGTTCTCCTACACCAACCACGAGGAGGACCAGCCGTGCCACCTCGTGCTCAAGGACCCCTCGGTCCCGACCGCTATCAACCTGCCGCTCTATGCCGGACCGGAAGCAAGGTTCTGCCCGGCGGGGGTCTATGAATTCCTGACCGGCGAAGACGGCAACCCGCGCCTGCAGATCAACGCGCAGAACTGCGTCCACTGCAAGACTTGCGACATCAAGGACACGACGCAGAACATCGAATGGGTCACGCCCGAAGGCGGCGGCGGTCCCAACTATCCGAACATGTGATGGCAGTTCCTCCCTCTCGGGGGAGGGGGAGGAATTGTGAGGGAAATCGCTTACGCCAAGATCAACCTCGCGCTCCACGTCAGGCGTCGGCGCGAGGATGGCTATCATGAGCTCGAGACGCTGTTCGCGTTTGTTGATGCGGGCGATGAACTGGCGGCTCAGCCTGCCAGTGAGGATAGTCTTCATGTGGTCGGCGAATTCGCTGTTGGTCTTTCAGATCCTTTCGGCAATATCGCATCCAAAGCTCTGAATTTATTGCCGCATGACAAGGGCTGGGCCGTCACGCTGGAAAAACGCCTGCCGGTTGCGGCGGGCCTCGGCGGCGGGTCTGCCGATGCCGGCGCAATTTTCCGCATGGTAGAGCGCGCGCAGGGTTTGCCCGAGGATTGGCACGCCCGCGCCGCGCAGTTGGGTGCCGATGTTCCGGCTTGCGTTCTCAGCGAAGCCTGCATCGGGCGCGGCACGGGGACCGAGCTGGAGGCGGTCGCTAACGATCTCGCAGGAATGCCGGTCCTGCTGGTCAATCCGCGCATTCCGCTAGCGACCGGACCGGTGTTCAAAGGCTGGGACGGGATCGACCACGGCCCCATGCCTTCAGGTGATCTTCGCAGGATCGCGCGTGAAGGCCGCAACGATCTCGAACCCAGCGCCATAGCGCTCGTTCCGCAGATTGCCGAAGTCCTCGCCGCGCTCAGGGCCAGCGGTGCATGGCTTGCGCGCATGTCCGGCTCCGGCGCCACGTGTTTCGCGCTGTACGAGACTCCGGAAGGCCGCGATGCCGCAGCCGCGGGCCTGCCGCAGGCATGGTGGCGGCTTGCCGGAGCCCTCCGATGAGCGAAGCCTACCAGATCCTTGGCCAGCCGCGCTTTGGCGGTATTCTGGTCATCTCAGATCACGCATCAAACCGCGTCCCCGGGGATATCGATCTAGGCATCGATTCTGCGCTGCTGGACCAGCACATAGCCGTCGATATCGGCGTCGCCGGCGTCGCGGCTCAGATGGCCCAGCGCCCCGGCGTTGCGGCGTACCTGGGCCATGTCAGCCGGCTTGTCTGCGATTTCAACCGCGACGAGCATGGTCCGACGGTCTGCCCAATCGCCAGCGACGGCCACGCCATACCTGGCAATGCGCTCGATCACGCCGGCCACGAAGCGCGTCTTGCGCGGTTCTACCGCCCCTATCACGAAGCGCTTGCCAGTTTGCTGGACAGCGCGCCGCCTGCGCTGATCCTATCGCTCCACAGCTTTACACCGCAGCTTGCCAGTGATCCTGCGCAGGCCCGCCCGTGGCATGTCGGTGTGCTCTACAACGAAGACGACCGCGCCGCGCGTATCGCCATACCGATGCTCGAAGCCGAGGGCCTCGTCGTCGGTGATCAGGAGCCCTATTCAGGCCGCTTGCTCAACGCCACGATGAACCGCCACGCGGAAAGCGAAGGGCGGCCCTATGTCGGCATCGAAGTGCGGCAGGACCAGATCGCCGATCCGGCCGCGCATCCCCTGTGGGCCGAGCGCCTTGCCCGCATCGCTAACCAGGTGGCTATCGCCCTTGGCGGCTAGCCGATGGTTGCGGAGATAACTTTCGACGGTTTTGCGTCCTTGCGGTAGGTGCGCTCCATGATCGCCTGCGGGCGATTCACGTTTTTTCCAAAGAGGGTGCCAATGCCGGTCTATCGTTCCAGAACAACCACCCACGGACGCAACATGGCCGGTGCGCGCGGCCTGTGGCGCGCGACGGGCATGAAGGACAGCGATTTCGGCAAGCCGATCATCGCCGTGGTCAACAGCTTCACACAGTTCGTGCCGGGCCATGTCCACCTCAAGGACCTCGGCCAGCTGGTAGCACGAGAGATTGAGGCGGCGGGCGGTGTTGCCAAGGAATTCAATACCATCGCAGTCGATGATGGCATCGCGATGGGCCATGACGGGATGCTTTATTCGCTCCCCAGCCGCGATCTGATTGCTGATAGCGTGGAATACATGGTCAACGCGCACTGCGCCGATGCCATGGTCTGCATCTCGAACTGCGACAAGATCACTCCGGGCATGTTGATGGCGGCAATGCGCATCAACGTGCCCGTCGTGTTCGTCTCGGGCGGGCCGATGGAAGCGGGCAAGGTCGTGCTGAACGGCAAGGAAGTCGCGCTCGATCTGGTTGACGCCATGGTCGCCGCGGCTGACGAGAAGTATTCCGACGAGGAAGTCGAGGCCATCGAGCGTTCGGCTTGCCCGACCTGCGGTTCGTGCTCGGGCATGTTCACCGCCAATTCGATGAACTGCCTGACCGAGGCGCTCGGCCTTTCGCTGCCCGGCAACGGTTCGGTGCTGGCGACCCACGCCGACCGTGAACGCCTGTTCCGCGAGGCGGGGCGCCGTGCGGTGGCGCTGTGCCATCGTTATTACGAGGAAAACGATGAAAGCGTGCTCCCGCGCCAGATCGCCAGCTTCCGCGCGTTCGAAAACGCCATGAGCCTCGATATCGCGATGGGCGGCTCGACCAACACGGTGCTCCACTTGCTTGCCGCCGCGCATGAAGCCGGCGTCGATTTCACCATGACCGATATCGACCGGCTTTCGCGCCGCGTGCCTTGCCTTGCCAAGGTCGCGCCGGCCAAGTCCGATGTCCATATGGAAGACGTCCACCGCGCTGGCGGGATCATGGCGATCCTCGGCCAGCTCGAGAAGGCAGGGCTGCTCCATACCGATCTGCCCACCGTCCACAGCCCGACCATGGCCGATGCGATCAACAAGTGGGACATCTCCCGCAGCAACGACCCTGAAGTGCAGGAATTCTTCAAGGCCGCGCCCGGCGGTGTACCCACGCAGGTCGCCTTCAGCCAGTCGCGCCGCTGGAAGGAACTCGATCTCGACCGCGAGAAGGGCGTGATCCGCTCGGCTGAGCACGCCTTCAGCCAGGACGGTGGCCTTGCCGTACTGTTCGGCAATCTCGCCGCCGATGGCTGCATCGTGAAGACCGCCGGGGTCGACGAAAAGATCCTCAAGTTCAGCGGCCCTGCCAAAGTCTATGAAAGCCAGGATGCTGCCGTGACCGCGATCCTCACGGGGCAGGTCGAGGCGGGCGATGTCGTCGTCATCCGTTACGAGGGCCCGCGCGGCGGCCCGGGCATGCAGGAAATGCTCTATCCCACGAGCTACCTCAAATCCAAGGGCCTCGGCGCGGCCTGCGCGCTTGTTACGGACGGGCGCTTTTCGGGCGGTACTTCGGGCCTCTCGATCGGCCATTGCTCGCCGGAAGCGGCGGAAGGCGGCACGATCGGCCTCGTCGAGAACGGCGACCGGATCGAGATCGACATTCCTGCCCGCTCGATCAATCTCATGGTAGATGAAGCCACGCTGGCAGAGCGCCGCAAGGTCGTCGAGGCACGCGGATGGGAGCCGGTCAAGCCGCGTCCGCGCAAGATCAGCCTTGCCCTGCAGGCCTATGCCGCGATGACGACAAGCGCCGCGCGCGGTGCGGTGCGTGATCTGGCGGGCCTTGTCCGCCGCGGCGGGCCGAAGGATGCAGGCTGAGCCGCGACAGGTACTAGACGTCGCCGCAATGCGCGCTGCGGAAGCGGCGCTCATCGCAGGCGGCACATCTGCGCAGGCACTGATGGAAATGGCAGGCCGCGCGCTTGGTGAGTGGGCGCGGCGGCTCGGTGCGGGCCGTCCGGTCACTGTGCTTTGCGGCCCCGGTAACAACGGCG
The DNA here is from genome assembly GCA_947453945.1 of Sphingomonadaceae bacterium. Taxonomy (GTDB): domain Bacteria; phylum Pseudomonadota; class Alphaproteobacteria; order Sphingomonadales; family Sphingomonadaceae; genus Novosphingobium. The sequence continues at coordinate 13,803 of CANGJB010000056.1, read as the reverse complement.
GCGATGGTTACGTTGCGGCGCGCTACCTTGCGGAGCGGGGCGTGCCCGTGACCGTGATCGCGGCGCGCGAACCGGGGACGGGCGAGGCCATTGCAGCCCGCTCACTGTTCACTGGCGAAGTCCAAGGCCCTGGCGTGTTTCCGCGCGGGGGCGTGCTGCTTGATTGTCTGTTCGGGAGCGGCCTTTCGCGTCCCTTGCCGGACGATCTGTTCTTCCTCCTCTCCGGCCTTGCTGAGCTGAACCCTTTGCGCATTGCCGCCGATCTGCCGAGCGGGATCGAGGCGGACAGCGGCGCGGTGCTCAATCCCGGACTTCCGGCCTTTGACGTCACGATCGCGCTGGGAGCCTGGAAACACGCGCACTTCGCCATGCCGGCGGCCCCGTTGATGGGCGCGCTGCGCTTTGTCGATATTGGCGTGGCGGCCGTGCCCGGCGCGGCGCAGCTTCTTGCGCGGCCCCGGATAGCGGCCCCTGCGGCCGATGCGCACAAGTATCGGCGTGGCCTGCTGGCGGTGGTAGCCGGCGCAATGCCCGGCGCAGCTCTGCTCGCCGCCGAAGCCGCGCAGCGTTCTGGCGCCGGCTACGTCAAACTGCTCGCCGAACACCGGCCCGAAGGCGTGCCGCCCGCACTGGTTTGCGATACGGCCGACCTTGCCGCGCTGGCCGATCCGCGCATTGCCGCAATCCTTGTCGGCCCCGGCCTCGGGCGGGATGCAGGTTCCGCTGCGCGCCTTGGCGCCGCGCTTGCCGCAAACCGACCTATAGTCATCGATGCCGACGCACTGGCGTTGCTCAGTCCCGATAGTCCGGGTACGGTCCCGCGTATCCTCACTCCCCATGAAGGCGAAATGGCCATGCTTGAAACTGCCTTCGGCCTTCGCGCCAGCGGCACCCGCCGCGCGCGGGCGCGGGCGCTTGCCGATGCGGCGGGCGCCGTTGTTGTGCTCAAGGGGCCGGACAGCCTGATCGCGGCACCCGGCGGCGCGGTGACTGTTGCGCCGCGCGCCTCGGAGTGGCTCTCGGTCGCGGGTAGCGGCGATGTCCTCGCCGGTATCATCGCCAGTCGCCTTGCAGTGCATGGTGAAGCGCATCAGGCGGCCGAGGAAGGCTTATGGCTTCACGGCGAGGCTGCGCGGACTTGCGGCGCTGCCTTCACGGCCGGAGACCTTGCGGCCGCGACCGGCCACGCCATCAAGGCAGCCCTCGTATGAGCGAAGCAGGTCTCGTGGTCCGCATCGCCGCCAAGGGGGAAGGGCAGACTGCCGATGGGCGTTACGTAGCGATGGCGGCGCCCGGCGACGTGCTCGAAGCAGACGGTACGCTGACGCCCGGCCCGGATCATGCCGCGCCGGCATGCCGTCATTTCCCGACATGCGGCGGCTGCCAGCTCCAGCACCTCTCCGAGCGTGCGCTGGCCGCCTATGTCGCAGGGCGAGTTGAGGGCGCAGCACGGGGGCAAGACCTCGATCCGGGCGAGGTTTCCCCGCCGCACATCTCGCCTCCTGGCACGCGCCGCCGCGCCACGCTCCATGCGCAGGCCATCGGCAAACGCATTGTGCTGGGTTTTCGCGAACAGGGTTCGCACAAGATCATCGATCTGAAGGAGTGCCCGGTTCTTGCGCCCGAATTGGCCGCGCTGGTCGCGCCTTTGCGCGGCCTGCTCGAAACGCGGGCCCACCGCAGCCTCGCTGCCGATATCGCGCTCACGCTTGCCGATCAGGGACCCACGGTTGATCTGACCGGGGTGACGATGGAAGGCCTTGCCCAGACCGAGGCGCTGCTTGATTTCGCGCGTGACAACGGCATCGCGCGGCTGACCCTGGATCAGGGGGATGGCCCAGAGGCGGTGTGGGAGCCCGATCCCGTTACCGCAACGCTGAGCGGCGTGCCGGTCGGCTTGCCGCCGGGAGCCTTTTTGCAGGCGACACACGATGGCGAGGAAGCGCTGATCGCAGCGGCGCGGGGATGGCTGGCGGGTTCGGCGAGCGTCGCCGATCTTTTCTCTGGCCTCGGTACCTTTGCTTTCGCGCTGGCAGGCCCTCGCACCAAGGTCCTCGCGGTTGAGGCCGCGCGCGATGCGCATTTGGCCTGCCAGGCCGCCGCGCGCATGAAGGGCCGCCCGGTCCATGCGCTGCATCGCGATCTGTTCCGCAATCCGCTGCAGACGCCCGAGTTGGACCGCTTCGCTGCCGTGCTGCTCGATCCGCCGCGTGCCGGCGCGCGCGAACAAGTGGCGCAGCTTGCCGCCTCGGCCGTGCCGCGCGTGGTCTACATCAGCTGCAATCCTGCAAGCTGGGCCAAGGATGCCGCCACGCTGATTGCAGGCGGCTATCGGCTCGCCGGGCTCGTGCCGGTGGGCCAGTTCCGCTGGTCCACCCACGTCGAGCTGGCGAGCCTGTTCGTTAAAGGCTGAACACCGCCATCGCGGCGTGGAGGATCAGCGCCATCAAGGCCACGCTGGACAAAGCGAACAGCGCAAAGCGGGGGGCGACCTTGTTCACGGTCGACTGGAAGATCGAGTGGACGACGCGCAGGCCCACATAGGCCCAAGCGATCATGAGGTTGACGCCGTCGCCCTGGCCGATCAGCGCCAGCACCAGCGCCACTGCATAAAACACTGTCGGTGCTTCATGCAGATGGTTGTAATTGTGCGCTTTCCACTGGATCTGCGGTGCGATCAAGTCTTCGAGCTTCCCGCCAGTCCAGCCGACATCAGCTTTGGGATCTTCGGACTTGGGCAGCGCGTTGATCGCCGGGATGCGGGTGGCATACATCCACAGCCACATCACCATGGTCCACGCTGCCAGCGCCACCACAGGCTTCAGGATTTCCATTCCAATCATCGCGGTCCCCTCCGGTTATCGTTGTTCAAGGAAAAAGCGTCTGCTCCGCCGCGCGGATCGCCAGTGCCACCAGCAATCCGGTGGAGATGACGAACAGCGAGAAGCGCACCGGGATCGTGTTGATCAGCGCTTGCCACAGCGAATGCACGATCCTGAGGGTCACATACCCCCAAGCCAGCAATACATCGGTGCCGGTTGCGCCGCTCAGCGCAAGGATCATGCTCACCGCGTAGAACAGCGTCGGCTGCTCAAGCAGGTGCGTGTAATTGTGAGATTTCCAGTTGATACTGGCTGGGATCACGCCTTCCAGATCCTGCCCGCGTCCACCCGGCTGTGCTCCGCCGAGCCCGCCCATCTGCTTGAGCGCGGGAAGCCGGCTCGCCGCCAGCCAGGTGAGCATGACGAAAGTCCACAGCACGAGCACCGCTGCCGGTGCGAGCATTTCTCTTTGCACGGTGTAATCTCCCCAGACGGCCGCTTTGGTGCAGGAGTGGACAGCGTCAGATCAATTGTCAATTGCAACTGATTGGCTGTCCGCGATCACTTTGGCAAAGGCTGCCGGATCTACATTCCCGCCCGAAAGGATCACCGCCGTGCGCCCGTCTGCCGGTACTTTGCCCGCCAGCACCGCCGCCAGCGCCGCTGCGCCGCCGGGTTCGACAACCAGACGAAGCTTGGAGAAGGCATAGGCCTGCGCGGCTCGCACCTCCGCCTCGCTCACCACAACGCCTTGCATGCCGTGTGACGTCATGACGGCGAAGTTGATCGGATAGGTCGCCATGGTCTGCAGGGCATCGCAGGCTGTGCGCGGCGGATTGGCGCCCACGCCGACAATTGCGCCGCCCGCCAGACTACGCGTGACGTCGTCCCAGCCTTCCGGCTCCACCGGCACGATCTTCGCGTCCGGACAAGCCAGTGCGAGGCCCGAAACAAGACCGCCCCCGCCGCATGGCGCCACGATCCGCGTCGGCGGCCCGCCGGCAAAACATTCCATTTGCGAGGCCAGTTCGATGCCTGTGCTGCCCTGTCCCTCGATCACCCACGGGTCGCCGTAGGCATGGACCAGAACGGCGCCCCGTTCGGCGCAAAGCTGCGCGGCAATGGCATCGCGTGATTGGGTGAGCCGTTCATAGAGCACGACTTCGGCGCCAAGCCGCCGCGTTTCGGAAAGCTTCACCTGCGGCGCGTCTGACGGCATGACGATGGTCGCCGCAATCCCCAGCCGCCGCGCTACCCAGGCCACGCCTTGAGCATGGTTGCCGCTCGAAACCGCCACCACGCCGCGCGCGCGTTCTTCGTCGGTCAGGTCGGTCATCCGGTGCCAGGCGCCCCGGATCTTGAACGCCCCCACCGGCTGCAGGCACTCCGCCTTGCACCAGACCAAACCGCCATCGGGCAGTTCGAGCGAGAAGAGCGGCGTGTGCGGCACCAGCGCTGAGACTTTGGCGGCGGCGCGCAGCACGCCGTCGCGGGTTGGCGCATGGGCTGAAGGGGCAGCGGCGAATTGGGGACTTGGGTTTGTCATGCCCATACCCTAAAGGCGCTCCTTTCGAAGCGCCAGCGGCTGCGGTGCTGATCGGTTTGGGAGTTTCCTCATGGCCAAAGTCCTTGTCATCGGCGCAGGCGGCGTCGGTTCGGTTGCTGTTCACAAGATGGCGATGAACAGCGACATCTTCAGCGAGATCGCGCTCGCCAGCCGCACGGTTTCCAAGTGCGAGGCAATCGCCGCATCAGTCAAGCAGCGCACCGGCGTGACGGTTGCGACGTATGCGCTTGATGCCGATGACGTCGCGGCCACCACCGCGCTGCTTAACGAGCTGCGTCCCGCGCTCGTCGTCAATCTCGCGCTGCCGTATCAGGACCTCCACATCATGGACGCCTGCCTTGCGGCCGGGGTCAACTACATGGACACCGCGAACTACGAGCCGATCGATGAGGCCAAGTTCGAATACCACTGGCAGTGGGCCTATCATGAGCGCTTCAAGGCCGCGGGCCTTACCGCGCTGCTCGGTTCGGGCTTCGATCCGGGCGTGACGTCAGTCTTCGCCACCTGGCTCAAGAAGCACAAGCTGGACACGATCCGCACGCTGGACATTCTTGACTGCAATGGCGGCGATCACGGCCAGCACTTTGCCACCAACTTCAATCCGGAAATCAACATCCGTGAGGTAACTGCGCCGGCGCGGCACTGGTTGAACGGCGAATGGGTCGAAACCCCGGCGCTGACGATCCGCCAGAGCTTCGATTTCGAGGCGGTCGGCCCCAAGAACATGTACCTGATGTATCACGAGGAGCTCGAAAGCCTTGCGCATCATCTGCCCGAGATCGAGCGCATCCGCTTCTGGATGACCTTCGGCGATGCCTATATCACGCACCTCACCGTGCTGCAGAACGTGGGCATGACGCGCATCGATCCGGTGATCTACAACGGGCAGGAAATCATACCGCTGCAGTTCCTGAAGGCCGTGCTGCCCGAGCCTGCCAGCCTTGGCCCCACGACCAAGGGCAAGACCAATATCGGCGATATCGCCACTGGCCTGAAGGACGGGGTCGAAAAGACCTTCTACATCTACAACATCTGCGATCACGAGGACGCCTACGCCGAAACCGGCAACCAGGCCGTCAGCTACACCACCGGCGTCCCCGCGATGATCGGTGCAGCGCTTCTGGTGCAGGGCGTGTGGAGCGGGGCTGGCGTGTTCAACATCGAACAGTTCGATCCCGATCCCTATATGGATATGCTGAACAAGCACGGCCTGCCTTGGCAGGTGAAGGAGCTTGAGGGGCCGCTGGCGTTTTGAGCAAATCCTCCCACTTGAGGGGAGGGTCTAGGAAACAATGATGGAAACCAGAGCCGGCGATCCGGGAGCTTTTGCGCATTTCGATCTTAGCCGTGTCGACAGCCCGGCTTTCGTGGTTGATGCCGCGCGCCTTAGGCAAAATCTGAGCATTCTGGCGGATGTGCGTGACAGGGCCGGGATCAAGGTACTCGCTGCGCTCAAGGCCTTCTCGATGTGGCGGGTCGCGCCGCTGATCGGGGAATACCTCGACGGCGTATGCACCTCCGGCCTCTGGGAATCGCGCCTCGCCGCCGATTACTACGCTGGCGAGATTGCGACCTATTGCGCGGCCTACAAGGCAGAGGACTTGCCCGAAATCCTCCAGCATTCGGACCATGTTATCTTCAACTCGCCGGGGCAGCATACCCGCTTTGCCCGTGAAATCGCAGCGGCGCGTGCGGAGGGTGAGCCATTCGATATTGGCCTTCGTATCAATCCCTTGCATGCCGAAGGTGAAGTGCCACGCTATGATCCCTGCGCGCCGCATTCACGCCTCGGCTTCCCGGTTGACCAGTTGCGCCCCGAACATCTCGAAGGCGTCAGCGGCCTGCATTTCCATACATTGTGCGAGCAGGATTTCGAGCCGCTCGAACGCACTTGGGCCGCGCTCAAACCGCACATTGCGCCCTACTTCGGGCAGCTCAAATGGCTGAACTTCGGCGGCGGCCATCACATCACCCGCGCGGACTACCAGCGTGATGAACTTATTGCATTTCTGCAATCAGTTAAGGCTGAAACTGGATGCGAAATCTACCTTGAGCCGGGCGAGGCCGTTGCGCTCGATGCAGGCATTCTCGTTGGCACTGTGCTCGATACGCACATCAATGGCATGCAGCTGGGCGTGACGGACATTTCCGCCACCTGCCATATGCCCGATGTCATCGAGGCGCCCTATCGGCCTGCCATGCTCGGCGAACTCCCCATTGACGAGTACGAGGACGGGGAGGGCGACGCCCCTATCCGCCTAGGCGGGCCCTCGTGCCTCGCGGGTGATGTCATTGGCGATTACCGCAAGCCGGGTCTCGTCGAACCCGGCACGCGCTTCGCCTTCCTCGATCAGGCGCATTACTCGATGGTCAAGACCACGACCTTCAACGGCGTGCCGCTCCCCTCGATCTGGCTGTGGGACAGCGAAACCGATGCGCTTGAGTGCGTTAAGCGGTTTTCGTGGGAGGACTTTCGCACCCGCCTTTCCTGATGCCGTTTCCTGAGGCATCGTCTCCGCAACCATAGAACAAGGCGGAGAGATCGAATGGCGGATGTGCAGCTTGATGGCTTGACCAGTGATCCAGTGACGATGGGCTGGATGGTCGGCGCACCGCCGCCGCCTGATCGGCGTATTCTGGGCGCGCGCGCGGATCACATGCGCTTTCCGATGATCCGCTGGTCCTACTCCAACATGCGCAGCTTCTGCCCCACGGTTCGCATCGCCGCCAGCGGGAAGGGCACGCCGTTTCCCCGCGCGCTGCGCGATGATCTGGGCGCGGTCCGCTTCACCCCGCTTGGCAGCCAAGGCGAGATCAGTTTCGATGATGCGCTACTCGCCGCCTTCACCGATGGCATTCTAGTGCTCCACAAAGGCGAGGTCGTGTTCGAGCGCTGGTTCGGCGTGACTGGTCCGGAAACGCGCCATATCGCCTTCTCCGTCACCAAGAGCTTCGTTGGCACGCTGGTGCAGATGCTGGTGGGGGAAGGGCGGATCGACCTTGCAGCGCGCGTGGACAGCGTGATCCCCGAACTCGCCCGCAGCGGCTTTGGCAGCGCGACCATCGGCCAGGTGCTTGATATGACCACCGCGCTCGATTTCTCTGAGGAATATGGCAATCCCAACTCCGGGATCGGGGCCTATAGCGCCGCGCTAGGCCTTACGCCGCGCCCTGCCAGCTATACCGGGCCGCACAACCTGTGGGATTATCTCACGACTGTCCCCGGAGCAGGAACGCACGGCGAGCGCTTCGTTTATCGCACCCCCAACACTGACGTGCTCGCGTGGATCATCACCCGAATCGAAGGCAAGCCTTTTGCCGAGGTGCTGTCAGAGCGCCTGTGGCAGCCGCTGGGCATGCTGGGTGATGCTGATCTGATCGTCGATGAGGCCGGTGCCCCGTTTGCGGGCGGCGGCCTCAACTTGCGGCTGGAGGACCTTGCCCGCTTCGGCGAGGCGTTGCGGCTTGGCGGGCTGGGCGTGATCCCTGAGTCCGATGTGGACCGCATCTGGCGGGGCGGTGACCCTGAGCGCTTCCACAAGGATGCCTACCCGCTTCTGGGCGGGTGGAGCTATGGCAGCCAGTGGTGGCATGCTGGGGACAATCACGGCTGCTTCAGCGCGCGCGGCATCCACGGGCAGACCTTGTGGGTCGATCCGGCAAGCGAAATGGTTATCGCCCGATTCGCCTCACACCCCACCGCAGCAAACGGCGCGAACGATCCGCACTCGCTTCCGGCCTGGCGGGCGCTTGCTGAAGCTTTGAAAGCTTGAGGATTTCCGCCATTCCGCGCGGAAAAGTTTCATGTTTGTGACATCACCATGAAGTGCCCCTTTTTTCACTTGATGTTCAGGGGCGGCGGGCTATTACCGCCCCCGCTGCCCCATGGGGACTTCCAAACCGCAAGGCAGCTTTTGGCAATTTTCCGTTTGGGGGTCCCTTGAGTTGCACATCCATCCTGACGCATTGGCTGTAGTCGGCGCTGCCGCGCCCGACCAACCCGCCATTCTGAACCGTCCGCACGCTGCGGCGCGCGCTGCTCGTTTCTTCGTCGAGAAGTTTCCGGGTCGCTCGCTGTATGCGGTCAAGGCAAACCCTTCGCCGGATCTTCTCCGCGTTCTGTGGGATGCCGGGATCACGCACTACGACGTTGCATCGATTGCCGAAGTGCGCTTGGCGCGCGCGGCGGTGCCTGCTGCCACGCTGTGCTTCATGCACCCGGTGAAGACGCCGAGCGCGATCATCGAAGCGTACCGGGACCACGGCGTGCGCGTGTTCAGCCTCGACTCGCTTGAGGAACTCGAGAAGATCCGCGAAGCGACCACGGAGGCCAATGGCGGTGTTCTGCCCGAGGATCTGACCCTGTGCGTGCGCCTGCGCGTTTCCTCGGAAGGTTCCGAACTCAGCCTCGCTTCGAAGTTCGGCTGCGATCTCACGGGCGCGGCAGAACTTCTGCAGGCCACGCGGCAGGTCGCCGATTCGCTTGGCGTTTGCTTCCACGTCGGTAGCCAGTCGATGAGCCCGCACGCCTATGTCCAGGCGCTCGAGCGCGTCCGTGCGGCGATTGTCGATGCGTCTGTCACGGTCGATATCATCGATGTCGGCGGCGGCTTCCCGTCAATCTACCCGGGCATGGAGCCTCCGCCGCTGGAGGATTACTTCGGCGTGATCGACCGCACCTACGAATCGCTGCCGGTGTCCTACTCGGCCGAACTGTGGTGCGAGCCGGGCCGTGCACTTTGCGCCGAGTACAATTCGATGATCGTACGCGTCGAACGCCGCCGCGGGACCGAGCTCTTCATCAACGACGGCGCATATGGCGCCCTGTTCGATGCAGCGCACGTTGGCTGGCGTTTCCCGGTCCGTCTGCTGCGCGAGAGCGCAGCGAACGAGGACGGCGAGACCGAGCTCGAAGCCTTCAGCTTCTGGGGCCCGACTTGTGACGACATGGATCAGATGGAAGGGCCTTTCGCACTTCCGACTGACATCAAAGCCGGCGATTTCATCGAGATCGGCATGCTGGGCGCTTATGGCGCGGCAATGAAGACGGCCTTCAACGGCTTCGGCGCGACCGAGGTCTTCGAGGTCTCTGACGAGCCGATGGCCAGCCAGTACCGCGGTGATCGCCGCGATCCGCGTGTGAGCGACAATGTCGTCTCGCTGCGCTAGTTAAAAAGATCCGGTCGACCGGGTCGCAAAGGAAAGGCCCCGCGAGCAATCGCGGGGCCTTTCTGATTTGCGGCGCTTGTTTTGCATAGGTTACGCAGCGATCTTAACTTTGCCCCAACTGCGGTTCTCACACCTCCTCAGAAGGCCGTGCACGATCACTTTCGAGGCGATCGTGCACATTACTTCCTGAGAGGCCAGCTAACCTCAGAAGATGCTGGCCAGCTTGATCTTCGCGCCCACATAGAAATAGCGTCCGATGGCGCTCACGGGATAGGCGAAGCCGGCTGCAATATCGGGCTGCTGATCCGTAAAGTTGTTGATGCCACCATAGATTGTGAACCGATCGCTGGCGTCGACGCTCGCCTGGATATCGTGCTCCCAACGCGCTTTGTACATGACATAGCGCGGATCATAGTTCGGGTGAGCTTTCTGCTCTATCTGCGTGTAACGCTCGGTTTTTCCCTGCCAGGAAAGGCCATAGTTCACCGTCAGTGGGCCATGGAGCCAGGTGACCTGGGCATTGCCGCTGTATTTGGGGCGATAGGTGCGGTTTCGCTGTTGCTCCGGCGTGCCGCCAACGGTTGCCAGGAACGTCAGATCGTTCAGGTATCCGCCTGAGAGCCTGAAATCCAGAAGACCCAGTTTCGGTGACATGGCAAGCCGGTAGGCCGCGCTCACTTCGAGGCCCGAGGTTGTGAACGCAGCCACGTTTAGCGTTTGCGTGGTGTAGGAATTGATGAAGCCCGTCTTGGCCGAGCGCGTGAAGCCATTGCAGAACACGTTCTGCAATGTGGGCTGATCGACGCACAGCTTGAAAACTTCATTCACGTCAGGCGTGTTGATCGCGTTCTTCAGCTTGATGTCATACCAGTCCGCCGTGAACGTGAAGCCGCGCAGGAAGCTGGGCCGCAGCACGATGCCGGCGGTCCAGCTTCTTGCGGTTTCAGCCTGCAGCTTGGGGTTGCCGCCTGAGAGGCCGGGCTGGCTGGTGCTCTGCTTCGGATCCGTTGCCGGGCTGAATGCCGAGATCTGTGCCGGCGTCAGGCCCACCGCAGTCAGGGCAGCAACGCAGTTCGCCGCGCGGTACTGCGTGCCCTCGGGCAGATTGGTCGGGTCACACGGATCGACCAGGAACGTCTGGACGCCTTGCAACGGGCTGTAGAGCTCCGTGATGTTGGGTGCACGCACCGCGCTGGAAATCGTGCCGCGGAACGTGATGTCGCGGATGGGCGAATAGGCGCCATCGAATTTCCATGTCGTGGTCGAACCGATGGTCGAGTAGTTCGAGTAGCGGACCGCGCCGCCAAACGAGAGATCCTCGGCAAAAGGTACGTGCTGCAGGAGTGGCACGCTCAGCTCGCCGTAGACTTCCTTGACGTCGAACTGCCCGCCGCTGGGTGCCGTCTGGTTGCCGCCATCAAAGAAGCCGCCCTGCGCATAGGCAGACGGAGTGGAACTGGTCTTCTCCTTGCGATACTCGGCGCCAAGAGCGAATCTGACCGGGCCGCCGGGCAGCTTGAACAGGAAGCCCAGATCGCCGGAGATCGATCCCGAGACGACGTGCTGCTCGCTGTAGGCCCGGGTTATGTCATCAACAAAGACGAACTTGCGGCCTGCTTCTGAACTTTGGCCATAGCCAAGCAGGTTGAGCGGTTGGCACTCGCCGGGCTTGAAGCTGAGCGGCTCCCCGGTGACCGGCGTGCCGGTAATGCTGGCAATTCCCGCATAGTTGTTGGGATCGATCATCGTCTCGCCGGGCAAGTTGATCCGGCAAGTCGGCTGCCCCGTGACCGGATCGGCAACCGCATCGACTGCCGCATAGTAGCGATCGGTCAGACGCGTGTTGCCCGATGTAACAACCGACGAGGACCGGCCATAAACATAGGAAACCTCATAGTTCAGGTTGCCGCTGTTTTCGCCCTCGCTGAGCGTCCCGCTCATGCCCAGAACGCCGCGATAGGTCTCGCGCTTGGCCCTTGAGGTGTTGACGCCCATATCGAAATTGTCACGGTTGACCAGGGCGCCGATCGGCGCGGCTGCGCCAAAGCGGTTCTGGAGGTAAGTGTTGTCAGGCGTGAGATAGGTGTAAAAATCGAACGAGGGCTGCACCACCGTGAAGGCGTTGATCCGCACGTACTTGCCCTCGGCAAAGAACTTGGCGGCCGGTGAGAATTCGTAGCTGAAAAGCGCGTTGACGTTGTGCCGTTCGATTTGCGGCTCGATATCACCGAAATAGCCTGCGGTAGGCGTATTGGAGGCGCTGTTGATGGCTCTGCCCCCGGTACCCGGGAGCAGCGTGCCGCGGTCGTAGGGACGGCCGTTGCCATCAAAGTTAGGCACGAACTGGAACTCGATCGCGTTTGTATCGGGATTGAAAACACCGATATCGACGGCGCCGTTCGGCGCGCTGTCTGCCCAACTCACGTTCGAATAGATCTTGTCGTAAGGCAGGCTGAGATCATTGCCGCCACCCGGCTGCGTCGGATTGTCGAGGTTTCGCAGCAATTGCAAATTCTTGCGCGGATCGCCGAGGTAGCCCCGATCCTTCTGGTTCAGCCGGTCCGACTTGTTGAACTCGTAGGCCAGCGTGAAGTTGCCGCGGCTCTCGGCAAAGTTGTGTCCGGCCGTGACCGAGACGAACTGGTTGGCGCTATCCCCGCGCGAGGAAACGCCGGACTGGACGCGTGCCGTCAGGCCTTCGAAATTGCGCTTGAGCCTGAAGTTCACGACGCCTGTGACGCCGTCCGCGCCATAGATCGCCGAAACACCGCCGGTGAGGATGTCGACGCCTTCGATCAGATCGACCGGAATGGTGTTGATGTCGACGGAGTTCTGGCCTGAGTAGGCATTGACATGGCGGCGGCCGTCCACAAGCACCAGAGTGCGCTGCGAGCCCAGGTTCCGCAGGTTGAGCACGCTGGTTCCGACGTTCCCGGAACTCGACGAATCGCCATAGTTCTGGGAGTTCGAGCCCGCATTTGAACCATTGGTCAGCGATCCGACCAGCGCGGGGCTGTTGATCAGGAGGGCCGTGACGTCCGTCTTGCCCGAGCGCTCGATGAGTTTTGCAGAGATTGATGTAACCGGGTTCGGCAGTTCGATTTCCGGCCGGATGATGCGGGTGCCGGTGACAACGATGGCGACTGGATCATCGGCACCCGCGGCCGCGTCAGGCTGGGACGCGGCTTGCGCCTGTGCTGCCCCGGGCAGGGCCGTTGTCAGGGCGATCGTGGATACGGCGAGGCAAAGCGCGGCGCGCGGCGAACGGTTCTGCAAAATGTTTCCCCCCTGCAGAAGATTGAAAGCTTACCCCAATGCCCGGCACTGGCAAGCTCAGCAATCTTCAAAAAGTACGCTGAATCTTGTGAGCGATGCATGCCTCCGACGGGGCAGGTGCAACCCAAACAGCAATACTTTGTTGCAGTTAAAAGTCTCCACTGCCACCCGATCTTAGGTGCAAAGTGGGGCGCCGGATCTCGCCTTGCGCGTTTCAGGCGGCCTTTCGCCATTCCAGTTCGAGGCGCTGCCAGATTTCGATCAGCGCGCTGGTCAGTTCCCGCATCATCTCTTCGGTATGGGCAGGGCCGGGGGTGAAGCGCAGCCGCTCCGTGCCACGCGGCACGGTGGGATAGTTGATCGGTTGCACATAGACGCCGTATTCAGCCAGCAGGATGTCGCTGACTTTCTTGGCGCGAACCGGATCGCCCACCATCAGAGGTACGATATGCGTGGTGGAGGGCATGACTGGCAGCCCGGCTTCGGCAAAGGCTGTCTTGAGGAACGCGGCGGCGGCATGCTGGCCCTCACGCTCGATGCTCGAGGCCTTGAGATGGCGCACGGACGCCAAAACGCCTGCTGCCAGCACGGGTGAGAGCGAGGTGGTGAAGATGAAGCCGGGTGCATAGCTGCGGATCACATCAATGATCCGCGCGTCGGCCGCAATGTAGCCGCCCATCACGCCAAAAGCCTTGCCCAGCGTGCCCTCGATAATGTCGATCCGGTGCGCGGCCTCGTCACGCTCGGAAATGCCGCCGCCACGTTCGCCATACATGCCCACGGCATGAACCTCGTCGATATAGGTGAGGGCGTTGTACTGCTCCGCAAGGTCGCAGATCGCGTGGATCGGGGCGACATCGCCGTCCATCGAATAGACGCTCTCGAACGCAATCAGCTTGGGCAGCGCGGGATCGGTTTCGGCGAGAAGCTCTTCCAGATGCGCCAGATCGTTGTGGCGGAACACCTTCT
>CANGJB010000055.1 GCA_947453945.1 Sphingomonadaceae bacterium | reverse complement strand
AGTCACCCAGCGTCTCGTATTCCTCCATCGCGCGGGCGAGTTCGGTGAGGTTTTCGAGGCGGCCTGAGGCTTCGGTGCTTTTTTCCGCCTGAAGCGCGGCGGTATAGCCGCTTTCATCGAGCACGGTGCGCATGAGTTCGGCTGGGACGAGGGTGGCCATGGCATCGCGCCAGCCGATGAAGCTGCGCATCAGGCTGGATAGCGTGGCGCGGGCGCGGGCGGGGAGTTCGTCCGTATCGCACAGTTCGATGGCGGCAGCGGCCAGCGGAATGCCGCGCGCGCGGGCGTGGCGGTGGAGCTTTTCCAGCGTCTTGTCACCCAGCCCGCGCTTGGGGGCGTTGTAGATGCGTTCGAACGCGAGGTCGTCCTGCGGCGAGGCGATGACGCGCAAGTACGCGAGCGCATCGCGCACTTCGGCGCGTTCGTAGAAGCGGAAGCCGCCGACGATCTTGTAGGACAGGCCGATCTGGATGAAGCGGTCTTCAAATTCGCGCGTCTGGAACGAGGCGCGCACGAGGATGGCGATCCGGTCGAGCGATGCGCCTTCGCGCTCCAGCCGCTCGATCTCCTCGCCCACGCGGCGCGCTTCTTCGGGGCCGTCCCACACGCCGATGACGCGGACTTTGTCGCCGCCGTTCGCCTCGGTCCACAGCGTCTTGCCGAGGCGCTGGCTGTTTTCGGCGATAAGCCCGCCGGCGGCGGCGAGGATATGCGGGGTGGAGCGGTAGTTCTGCTCCAGCCGGATCACCTTGGCGCCGGGAAAATCCTTTTCGAAGCGCAGGATATTGGCGACTTCTGCGCCGCGCCATGAGTAGATCGACTGGTCGTCATCGCCCACCACGCAGATGTTCTTGCGGGTTTGCGCAAGGAGGCGGAGCCAGAGGTACTGGACCGCGTTGGTGTCCTGATACTCGTCCACCATCACGTATTTGAAGCGGGCCTGCCAGCTTTCCAGCACTTCGCGGTGCTGCTTGAAGATGGTGAGCATGTGCAGCGTGAGATCGCCGAAATCGCAGGCGTTGAGCGCGCGCAGGCGGTCTTGATAGAGGGCGTAGAACTTGGCGCCCTTGCCGTTGGCGTAAGCCTCGTTGTCGAGCGCGTCCAAGTCCTTCGGGCCGAGGCCGCGGTTCTTCCAGCGGTCAATCAGGCCCGCCAATTGGCGCGGGGGCCAGCGCTTGTCGTCCACGCCTTCGGCCTGGATGAGCTGCTTGAGAAGGCGCAGCTGATCGTCGGTATCGATGATCGTGAAGGTGCTTTGCAGGCCGACGAGTTCGGCATGGCGGCGCAGCATCTTGGCGGCGACCGAGTGGAACGTGCCGAGCCACGGCATCCCTTCGACCGAGGGGCCGATCAGCTGGCCGACACGCTCACGCATTTCGCGTGCGGCCTTGTTGGTGAAGGTGACGCAGAGGATTTCCGAAGGCCACGCCAGCCGCGAGCGCAGGAGATGCGCAAGGCGCGCAGTGAGCGCGGCGGTCTTGCCGGTGCCCGCGCCCGCAAGCATGAGCACGGGGCCTTCGCTCGTCAGCACGGCCTCGCGCTGCGGGGGATTGAGGCCATCGAGCCATTGCTGGCCAGGAGGGGCGGAATCAGAAGGTGCGAGCGTATTCACGCCGGAACAAGTAGGGAACTTCGCAGGCGCGCGCAACCGCGTTGCGGCGGGTTTTTCCGGCCTAGAACTCTGCCCAATCGCCTTCCGGTGCCGGTTTCAGCGCGAGATTGCCAACGACCGGGGGGGGCGCGGATCTGCGCAAGGGGCTTGGCAGGGAGGAGGCGGCGCGTGTGCTTTGCCCGATGGCAAAGCGCTGCATCTGCCCCGTGAGCTGCTGGGCAACACTGGCCAAGGTGCGCGAGGCAGCGGTGCTTTGCTCCACCATCGCGGCGTTCTGCTGGGTCATCCGGTCAAGCTCGGTGACCGTGGCGGCAACTTCGCCGAGCATGGCGGACTGGCGCTGTGCGGAATCCGAAATCCCTTCGACCAGCGTGCTGACCCCGCCAACGCTGCTGACAATCTGGCGCAGGACTTCGCCCGTTTCGCCGACGAGTTCGACGCCGCGTTCGACCTGTGTGTTCGACGCGGTGATCAGCTGGCCGATCTCGCGCGCAGCATCGGCGCTGCGCTGGGCCAGCGCGCGCACTTCGGTGGCGACGACCGCAAAGCCGCGCCCCGCCTCGCCAGCGCGGGCCGCTTCGACCCCGGCGTTGAGCGCGAGCAGGTTGGTTTGGAAGGCGATGCCATCGATCACGCTGATGATCTGCGCGACGCCCTGCGAGGATTGCTGGATCGCGTTCATCGCCTCGACCGCGCGTTCGACGACACTGCCGCCGCTGGCGGCCTCGCCGTGGGCTTCGGAGACGGCGCGGTTGATCTCGGCCGCGCGGGCTGCGCTTTCGCCGACCAGCGCGGTGACCTGGTTCATGGCCGCGCTCGCTTGCTCGAGCCGGGCGGCCTGCTGTTCGGTGCGGGAGGCCAGATCATCGGAAGCGGTGCGGATTTCCGCCGCTCCGGTATCGATGGCGTGGGTGGAATATACCACTTGCCGCATCGTATCCGCCAGCTGGGCCAGCGCGGCGTTAAAATCGCTGCGCAATTGTTCGGATTCGCCCGGGAAGGGCGCGGCGATGCGATAGGCTACATTGCCGCGTGCCAGTTCGCCCATCGCGGTGGTGAGCTGGCCGACCATGACTTCACGTTCGGCCGAAGTGCGGCGCAGCGCCACCGCCTGATCGCGGAACACGCCCATCGCGCGGGACAGGCGGCCGACGCAATCGAGATAGTCGGTGCGTTCGATCAGGCTATCGAGATCGCCGGCCGCGAGCGCTTCAGTGCGAACGACCGTGCCGATGTAGGGCGTGCAGATGTGGTGCTTGGCGGTGAGCACGGTGACGACCGTGAGCGCCAGCGCTGCGCCGCCGAACAGGAGCGGCAGGAGCCGGCCACCGCCTAGCGCGAGCAGCGTGCCGATGCAGGACAGGGCGACGAGCCCGGTGTGGATGACCAGAAGGGCATTAAATTTCTGCCGGATCGGCGCACGTTTTTCGAACCACTCGAGCATGGGAAATCCTGCATCTTTTCAACGAACAGAGCATAGACCGAAGGTTTGACGAAGCGACTGAGCCGGATACCGCATTTCCCCTTACCGGGCGGCGGGATGACGGGATCAGAATTCTGCCCATTCCGCTTCAGGGGGAGCACTGAGCGCAAGATTACCGCGGACCGGAAGCGGCGCGGCCATTCGCACCGGCGCGAGGGATATGGCGCGGATTGGCGTTGCCGGAGCGCTGCGGCCCGACCCGGTTTGAAACCGCGCGGTCTGGGCGCTGAGTTGCTGCGCCACGCCGGCCAGCGTGCGGGCGGCGGCGGTGCTCTGCTCCACCATCGCTGCGTTCTGTTGGGTCATGCGGTCAAGCTCGGTCACGGTTGATGCGACATCGGCCAGCATGGCTGACTGGCGCTGGGCGGAATCCGAAATCCCTTCGACCAGCACGCTCACTTCGCCGACGCGGCTGACGATCTGGCGCAGCACTTCGCCGGTATCACCGACCAGCTGGACCCCGCGTTCGACGTGGCCGGTGGACGAGGTGATGAGCTGGCCGATCTCGCGCGCCGCATCTGCCGAACGCTGGGCGAGCGCGCGCACTTCGGTGGCGACGACGGCGAAGCCGCGCCCCGCCTCGCCGGCGCGGGCGGCCTCTACACCGGCGTTGAGCGCGAGGAGATTGGTCTGGAAGGCGATGCCGTCGATCACGTTGATGATCTGGGCGACGCCCTGCGAGGATTGCTGGATCGCGTTCATCGCCTCAACCGCGCGTTCGACAACGCTGCCGCCGCTGGCTGCCTCGCTGCTGGCTTCCGATACGGCGCGGCCGATTTCTGCGGTGCGGCCGGCGTTTTCGCCGACGAGCGCGGTGACCTGGGTCATGGCCGCGCTCGCTTCTTCGAGCCGGGCGGCCTGCTGTTCGGTGCGGGTGGCCAGATCATCAGAGGCCGCGCGGATTTCAGCCGCGCCGGTATCGATCGAAGTCGCGGACCCGGCGACATCGCCCATTGCGCCGGCCAGCACGGCGAGTGCCGCGTTGAAATCCTCGCGCAGGCGTTCGGTCTCGCCGGGGAAGGGTGTCTGGATGCGGTAGGCCAGATTGCCGCGCGCCAGTTCGGCCATCGCACGGGTGAGTTCCCCCGAGACGACCTCGCGCTCGATGCGGGTCGCCTCGCGCAGCGCGATGCCCTGATCTCGGAACACGCCAAGCGCGCGGGAGAGGCGGCCGACGCAATCACGATAATCGGTGTGGTCAATCGGGCTATCGAGATCGCCCGCTGCGAGCGCTTCGGTGCGCACCACAGTGCTGACATAGGGATCGCAGATCTTGCGCCGCGCCCACAGGACTACGGCGGCGGTGAGCACAAGGGCCGCGGCAGGCGCAAGAAACGCGGCCATGCCATGCCCTGCCAGCGCCAGCGCTGTGCCAAGGCCGGCACAGGCGACGAGGGCAAGATGGACCCAGAGCATGGCCATGAACTTGGCGCGGATGGGTGCCTGTTTCTCGAACCAATCAGACATCGTCTCTTGCGCCTCCGACAGTGCAATTCACACGTTGCCATAGCGGTTAAGCAGACATGATTGACGGCAGGTTTGCGCTGCCATAGCGGCAGAGTATCCGGGGGGGCAGTGATGCTTTTTTAACCTTGCTGTGTGGGGGGAGAATTAAGGATATGATGCCTGTGCAAACCGCTTCGGCGAATCCGTTCGTGGTTCATGCGCGGGTGCTCCTGGCCAGCCTTGTCGGCACGGCAGTCGAGTTCTACGATTTCTACATCTTCGGCACCGCCGCCGCGCTGGTGATCGGGCCCTTGTTCTTCCCGGCGGAAAGCCCTGCGGCGCAAACGCTGCTGACACTAATGACCTTTGGAATAGCGTTTTTTGCGCGGCCGGTGGGCGCCGTGGCCTTCGGCCATTTCGGAGACCGGATCGGACGCAAATCGACGCTCGTCGCCTCGCTGCTGATGATGGGCATCTCGACATTTCTCGTCGCATTCCTGCCAAGCTATGCCGTGGCCGGCTGGGCCGCGCCGGCGCTGCTGTGCCTGCTGCGTTTTGGTCAGGGCTTTGGCCTTGGCGGCGAATGGGGCGGTGCCTCGCTCCTCGCGGTCGAAAATGCACCAAAGGGCATGGAGGCCCGTTTCGGAATTGCCGCCCCGCTGGGCGCGCCGCTGGGGTTCCTGTTTGCCAATGGGCTGTTTTTGGCTCTGGGGCTTGGCCTGTCTGAGGCGGACTTCCTCAGCTGGGGCTGGCGTGTGCCCTTCGTGGCGAGCTCGCTGCTGGTGATCCTGGGGCTGTGGATCCGGCTGCGCATTGGCGAGACCCCGGCCTTTCGCGAGGCGATGGAGGCCGCGCCGCCGCCGCGCGTGCCGCTCGGGCGGCTGCTGGCCGATCATCCCGGCGCAGTGCTGGCGGGCACAATGGGTGTGATCGCGTGTTTCGCGCTGTTCTACCTCGCGACGACATTCGCGCTTGGTTATGCCACGCGCGAACTTGGCTTCCCGCGTGAGACGGTGCTGGCGATCCAGCTGGGCGCGGATGTGGTCTTTGCCATCGGCATTCTGGTTTCGGGCTGGTGGTCTGATGCCACTTCGCCGCGCCGGGTCATGGCAGTGGGCGCGGCGCTGACGGGGCTGGTCGGCCTCGGCTTTGGCAGCGGCCTTGCGGCGGGATCGCTGCCAGTGCTGTTCCTGACGCTCTCTGCTGCGCTGTTCGTGATGGGGCTGTGCTATGGCCCGATCGGCGCGTGGCTGCCTTCGCTCTATCCGGTTGAGGTGCGCTACACCGGGATTTCGCTGGCGTTCAATCTGGGCGGCATCGTGGGCGGAGCGCTGGCCCCGTTGGGTGCGGCATGGCTGGCGGCGCAGGGCGGGGTCTTGTGGACCGGGCTTGTGCTCACGGCGGCGGGGGTGGTGACGCTGGTGGGCGTGCTGATGGCGCCGCGCGGCGAATAGAGACGTTACCCTTCCGTCTCGCTTCGCGAGCCACCTCCCCATTTGTGCCTGCGGCAAAAATGGGGAGGGAAGAAGCGGCGTTATTCGCCCGCGCGCAGCAGGGTGAGGCGGGCCTTGCCGACTTTGCGTTCGGCATCCACGGTCAGGCCGCGCACGCCGGCGGGTTCGTCGGCGTGGGTTTCGAGGCTGACCCAGGTGCCGGGGCCGATCCAGCCGAGGCGCAGCAGCCGCTCGATGGCGACCGCGCCTGCGCCCGAGCCATAAGGCGGATCTAGCGTCACCACATCGAGCGGCGCGGGCGCGGGGCCAAGCGCGAGGACGGACGCCGCCCGCACGTCGCACTGGGCCTGCGCATGGAGCGCGGCGATATTGGCGCGCAGCGCGCGGATCGCGGCGGGGTCCTGCTCCACGAACACGGCCTTGGCCGCCCCGCGTGACAGCGCTTCGAGCCCGAGCGCGCCCGAGCCTGCGAAGAGATCCGCCACGGTCAGCTCCTCGAAGCTGCCGAGGCGGCTGTTGAGCATCGAGAACAGCGTCTCGCGCGTGCGATCAGCCGTGGGGCGCGTGGTTTCGCCCGCCGGGGCCGAGAGTTTGCGGCCGCGCCAGGTGCCGGCAATGATCCTGAGCATCAGCGCTTGGCTCCGGGCCGCCCACCGGGCTTTTTGGGCGAGCTTCGCAGGGTCTTGCTGGGCGCGCGGGCATCGGGACCGGGCGAGGGCGCTTCTGTCGGAGCCTTGGCATAAGGCCGGTTAGGGTAGGTCTTGGCGGCGGACCTGGGCGCCGAAGGCTTGGCGACAAGCTGGCCGGCATCGGCCGATGGCCGAACGCGCACGGGACGTTCGCGCGGTGAGCGCTCGGGTTCGGCGCGCAGGCGCGAAGGCCGCTCGGGTTCGCGCTGCGGGCGGGCCGGCCTTGCGGGCCTGGCAGGCTTTGCGGCCTCCTCAGCGGGTTTCGGCGCGCGGGGGGCATAGGCCTTTCCGGCGTGGACGGCCTGCTGCACGCGGGTGGCGTGATCGCCGGCGAGGCCCTTGCGGAAGCGCTCGACCACAACTTGCGGCACTTCCTCGGCGCCGCCGCGCGGCAATTCGCCCAGATCGAAAGGGCCATAGCGCAGGCGCAGGAGGCGCGAGACTTCGAGGCCGAGATGCTCGAGCACGCGGCGCACTTCGCGGTTCTTGCCTTCGGTGAGGGTCAGCTCGATCCACTTGTTGCGGCCCGCGCTGCGTTCCATGTTGGCGTTGATCGGGCCGTAGAGGATGCCTTCGATTTCGATCCCCTGCATCAGATCATCGAGCTGCAGCTGCGTGACCGAGCCGAACGTGCGCGCGCGGTAGGTGCGGGGCACGCCATTGGCGGGCAGCTCCATCGCGCGCTTCAGTTCGCCATCGTTGGTGAGGAGGAGCAGCCCCTCGGTGTTGATATCGAGCCGGCCGACCGGCATCACGCGGCCCGCGCCTTCGGGCAGCGCATTGCGCAGCGCGGTGTAGATCGTGGGGCGCCCGGTGGGATCGCGCTCTGCCGTGATGAGGCCCGAGGGCTTGTGGAACATGAACAGACGCGGCGGTTCAGGCGCGGCGACGGGATTGCCGTCGACCGTGACGCCGCGCAGGTTCTTGAGGATCGTGGCGGGCGTGGTGATCACTTCGCCATCGAGCGCGATGCGCCCTTCGGTGATGTAGCGCTCGATCTCGCGGCGGCTGGCGACGCCGGCGCGGGCGAGGAGCTTCGCGATGCGGTCGCCCTCGCGCTCCGTGCCATCATCGGCGGGCGCGCGGGTCTGCGGAACAGCGGCGGCCTTGGGCAGGCGCGGCTTGGGGATCTTGTAGGGGGCCGCCTGATTTGAATGGGGAGCCGCGGGGTTGCGGCGCGAGCCGGTGCCTGCGGTGTTAGGAGCCGCGGGCCGTCCCGGTCGGCCGCTCCTGTCTTTGGGGGGGAATGCCATATTCTGCCCCTTACGCCGAGGAGGGCGTCCCGTCACCCTGCTTCGTGTTCGGGGGCTTCGTGTGTGGCGATTTCGCGCTGGCAGATTTCGTGGAAGCGGCGGATCCCGCCTTCCAGTGTGCCGAGGGTGAGCTGGGGCACGGCGCCAGTGGCAAGGCCCTGCTGGCCAAGCTCCGCGGCGCGGAAATCCTCGGCGCCGAACACTTGGCCGTCGAGCAGATCCCAGCTGCGGCGCCAGTGATCTTCGGCCTTTTCAGTGGCGGGGGCTTCGGCGATCAGCATGAAATCCTCCACCAGCGTGAGATCGTGCGCCTGCGGCATGACGGTCATGAGGTTCACATAGTCCGGGCTGATCACGATCACGGTGGCGGGGAAGAGCTGATAGGCGAAGGTGGCGACGCGGCGCAGGGCCTGCCAGTCGGCCAGATCGAGGCCTTCAAGCTCGGTCACGCGGCCGACCAGCGAGCGCATGTGCGGGCCGATCTCGTCGCCCGCAGTTACCCCGTCCTTGAAATAGGGGGCGATGGTGCGGGCATGGAGGCGCTGGACGTGGTAGCTTTCAAGGAACGCATCCATGATCAGCTTCCAGTTGGAGGCGACCCGGTGCGTGCGGCGGGCGTAGAGGTGGTGCCCGCCAAGGCCCGCTGCGGCGAAATCGGCGCTGATCTCGGTGGCCTGGCTGAAATCGGCTTCGACCGGCGCGAACCAGATCAGGCCGCCGGCTTCGAGGCTGGGGAGTTCGACAAGGCCGTGCGCGGACTGGTCGAGCGCGGGGAAGGTATCGGGCCGGGGCAGCGCGAGGAGCTTGCCGTCCGTGCCGTAAGTCCATGCATGATAGGGGCATACGAGGCGCTTGGTGCACTGGACTTCGCCGCCTTCGACCAGCCGCGTGCCCCGGTGGCGGCAGACGTTCATGAACACATGCGCGCGGCCAGCGGCATCGCGCGTGAGGAGCAGGGGGCGGCCGGTGGCATCGTGGGGCACGGCCATGCCGGGCTCAGGCAGCAGCGCGGACGGGGCGAGGATTTGCGGCAAGCGGCCGAACAGCGCCGCCTTCTCACGCGCCCAGTGCGCCGGATCGGTGTAGACGCTGGCGGGGACATGGGTGATGGCATCCGCCTTGCGGCCCGCGCCTGCGGCAACCAGCCGGGCAAGCGCGAGCTGGCCATCGGTGGGCCGTGCCATGCTTTCAGTGGTGGCCATTTCGCGGCTCTTCCCCGATTTCGTGTCTCTCCGGTGCTAGGCATAGCGCAATTTGGCGCTTAGCATGCAGGGGAATTTGGAAGCGGGGACAAGGGTTTCGCATGGCATCGACTGCGCAGCAGGCAGAAGCGGAAAAACCGCCGCGCCCCAAGGGTTTCCGTTTGCTGATGATTGCGCTGCGCTCGCGCAAATCCGCCACGATGCTGGGCTTCGGGTTTTCCTCAGGGCTGCCGTATGCGCTGCTGCTGGGCACGCTGAATGCGTGGCTGGGCGAAGTGAAGATCGATCTCGCCACCATCGGCGTGCTCTCGTGGATCGGCCTTTCCTATTCGTTCAAGTTCCTGTGGTCGCCGCTGGTGGACCGCATGGCGCTGCCCGGGCTGGAAGCGCTGGGGCGGCGCAAGAGCTGGATTCTGCTTTGCCAGATCGTGATGGTCATGGGCTTTGTGGGCCTTGCGCTGACCGATCCGGCCAAGGCCATCGGCACGTTCGCGCTCTTCGCGTTTCTGGCCGCGCTGGCGTCTGCAACGCAGGACGTGGCGGTGGATGCCTGGCGGATCGATGTGGCGGACGCGGATACGCCGGTCGAGCTGCTCTCCTCGATCTACCAGTTCGGATACCGGATCGCCTCGATTGTCGGCGGCGCGCTGGCGCTGGTCTTGGCGGGGCGGATGTCATGGCCGCTGGTCTATCTCATTATGGCAGTACTGATCGCGCTGATCGGCGTGGTGACACTGCGCGCGCCCGATACGCCAAGGCCCGAGCAGGGCACGCTCCACGCCGCGCTGGCGCAGCCGGGCGAGCTGACGCCGCGCGCGCGCGGGCTGGCGCTGCTGATCGTGGGGACGAGCTGGGCCTGGGCCATCGGCACGATCATGCGCTTCATGATCGTGATGCTGAGCCCGCTGGGGCCGGGGGAGAAGCACCCCTCCGTGGGCGATTTCACCCGCGAGTTCGGGCCGCTGATCGTGCTGGCGACAGTGGCGGTGCCGCTGCTGGTGGCGGCGGTGACCAATAGCCTGCGCACGCGGGGGCAGGCGGTGCTGACCGCGCCCGACCTGCGCACATCGCCCGCGCGGACGGCGGCAAACCACCTCTATGTCGCGCTGATCGCGCCGCTGGCAGAGCTTGTCGCGCGGCTGGGCTGGGGCGTGCTGGTGGTGATCGGCATGATCCTGACTTACACGCTGTGCTATAACGTGTGGTCCAGCTTCGCCTTCCCGTTCTACCTCGATTTCCTGCACTATTCGAAGGACGAGGTGGCCTTTGCCTCCAAGGTCTTCGGCATCTTCATGACGATCGCGGGGATCAGCCTGGGCGGATACCTGTTCCTGCGGCTGGGGCGGATGCCGACGATCCTGATCGGCGCGGTGCTGCCGATGCTGGGCAATTTCGTTTACGCGGACCTGGCCGAAGGCGCGGTGCATATCGATGCTGTGGGCAAGGCGGTGGGGCTTCACGCACTGTTTGGCCTGTTCGGCTTTGATCCGCGCATGATCCGGCTGCTGCTGGCGATCAGCTTCGAGAACATTTCCACCGGCATCGCGGGGGCGGCGTTCGTGGCTTATCTCTCAGGGATCGTTTCGAAGCGCTACACGGCGGTGCAATATGCGCTGATGTCATCGCTGACGTTCCTGATCGGATCGCTGGGGCGCGGGATCGCGGGGGAGGCGTTCGATCTCTACGGCTATGCCATGGTGTTCCGCTGGACGGCGGCTGCGGGGCTTGTGGCGGTGCTGTTCGTGTGTCTGGAATGGGTGCGGGTGAGCCGGCGGGTGGTGGTTGCGCCGGAGGCTTGAGGCCGTGCGGGATACGCGTTAGAAACCACCAAACGGCGAGGTTCTGATGGACTACTTTAAGGTATTCACTGGAACACTTGTGCTGACGGCCAGCCTATTGGCATTGTTTGGCAAACGCAGATTGCCTTATCTATCGCATAAGTATTGGGCAGAGCGTGTCGCCGCGATCGAAGCTGGTGCGCCGGAACGCTACTTCGAAGAATATCGCGCACTCAAGGCATATCCGCCGAAGCCGTCGAACCGAAGAATCAGAATTGGGCTCTGGGTCAATGTCGGACTCGGCATGCTCATTATCGTGACGGGCATTGTTGGGATGCCTGCCGTCTTGGCATTGCTTGGTTGGCGTCGTTAGCCCTCAATCGGGCGCTTCGTCGTTCCGCCTAAGCACATCGCCCGCGAGATAGAGCGAGCCGGCGATCAGCACATCGCCTTCGGGCGGCAGCGCGGCGAGGGCCTGCGCGACATCGGCGAAGCTTGCCACGGGCAGCGCGGTGAAGGGCGCGAAGTCTTGCGGCGTGTGCGCATCGTGGCCTGGGGCGGGGACGATGGAGACCGAGGCAAGACGGCCTTCCAGCGGGCGCAGGATGGCGCTGGGGTCCTTGCTTGTCAGCATACCCATGACGAGGTGGAGCGGCGCTGAGTCTGCGAAATGGCGGGCGATGGCGAGCCCGGCGTCCGGGTTGTGGCCGCCGTCGAGCCAGACGGTGCGCTGGCCGGCGAGCGCGGTGAGGGGGCCGGTGCCGAGGCGCTGGAGGCGGGCGGGCCAGCGGGCGGCGCGGATGCCGGTCGCTATGGCTTCGGGGCTGACCTGGACTATGCTCTGGTGGCGCAGCATGGCGACGGCGAGCGCGGCGTTATCGGCCTGATGCGCGCCTGCCAGCGCTGGCAGGGGCAGTTCGAGCGTGCCTTGCGCATCGCGGTAGGCGATGGTTGCACCCATGTCGGCAAACCAATCACGCCCGCGCAAGTGGACAGGCGCGCCTATGCAGTTCGCCGTGGCGAGGACGCTGGCGAGGGGGCTGGCGGCGTAGCTTTGCACCACGAGCGGAGCGCCGGGCTTGGCGATGCTGGCTTTTTCGAAGGCGATGCGGGCGAGGGGGTCTTCGGGAGTGCCGGCTTCGGGGACGAGCAGGAAAGACTCGTGATCGATGCCCAAGGTGGCGATGCCGCAGACGGCGGGGTTTTCCAGCACGTTGGTGGCATCGAGCCGCCCGCCGAGGCCGGTTTCGATCACGCAGGCGTCTGCGGGCGTTTCGGCGAAGGCGAGGAAGGTGGCGACAGTGGTGACTTCGAAGAAGCTGGGGCCGAGGTCTGCCGAGGCATCGAGGACGCGCTCGAGGAGATCGGCGAGGCTATCGTCCCTGATCAGGTGGCCCGCGACGCGGATGCGCTCGTTGTAGCGCACCAGATGCGGCTTGGTGGCGGTGTGGACCGTGAGCCCTTGCGCTTCGAGGATGGCGCGCAAGTAGGCGCAGGTCGAGCCTTTGCCGTTGGTGCCCGCGACGTGGAACACCGGGGGCAGGCGGCGCTGCGGATCGCCGAGGCGCGCGCAGATATCGCGCACCGTATCGAGGCCGAGGCGGCCTTGCGGGAGCGAGAGCGCGCCGAGGCGGTCCAGTTGCGCCTGCACGCGCGGGTTTTCGGAAATGGCGAAGTCGCGCAAGGTTTACCCCTCCGTCAGCCCTTCGGGCTGCCACCTCCCCATTTGCACTTTGTGAAAATGGGGAGGGTAAGGCCTCAGGCGGCCTGCGCGGCCATCAGGTAGCCGATGGTACGCGCCAAAGTGGCCTTCAGCATGTGGCGACTGATGACCATGTCGATCATGCCGTGCGCGTGGAGATATTCGGCGCGCTGGAAGCCTTCGGGGAGCTTTTCGCGGATCGTGTCCTGAATAACGCGCTGGCCGGCAAAGCCGATGAGCGCGCCGGGCTCAGCGATCTGGATATCGCCGAGCATGGCATAGCTCGCCGTGACGCCGCCGGTCGTGGGATCGGTGAGGACGACGATATAGGGCAGGCCCGCCGCGCGCATCCGGCTGATGGCAACCGTGGTGCGCGGCATCTGCATGAGGCTGAGGATGCCTTCCTGCATGCGCGCGCCGCCTGCCGCCGTCACGGCAATGAAGGGGCACTTGTTGGCGATGGCGGCTTCAGTCGCGGCGATGAAGGCATCGCCCACGGCCATGCCCATCGAGCCGCCCATGAAGCCGAAATCCTGCACGCCGACGACGGCCTTGTGGCCATCGATCTTGCCGACAGCGGCAGTAAGCGCATCGGGCAGCGGGTTGGCGGCGCGGGCGGCCTTGAGCCGGTCGGTATAGCGCTTGGTATCGCGGAACTTGAGCGGGTCTTCGCGGACCTTGGGCGCGGGCAGGATCTCAAAACCGGCGTCGAGCAGCTGGGTGAGGCGCTCGGTCGCGCCGATGCGGCCGTGATGATCGCAGCGCGGGCAGACCGAGAGGTTCTCCTCATATTCCTTCGTGAACAGCATTTCGCTGCACGAAGGGCACTTGATCCAGAGATTGTCCGGCGTGTCGCGCTTGGGCGAGAAGGGCAGCGAATTGCGGACGCGGGTTAGCCAGCTCATGCTTCTACCTTTCTCGCATTGTGGACTGCGTTTGCAAGTGCGGTGACGAGTTCACGGACCGGGCCTGCAGCGTTTTCGCCGTGTTCGGCGATGATGTCGATCAGGGCCGAGCCGACCACGACGCCGTCTGCCACGCGGGCGATGGGGCCGGCTTGCTCAGGCGTGCGCACGCCGAAGCCGACGGCTACGGGGATCTGCGCCGTCTGCTTGATGCGGGTGACGGCCTCTTCGATGGAGGCGAGCGCGGCGGACTGCTTGCCGGTGATGCCCGCGACCGAGACGTAGTAGAGAAAGCCCGAGGAGCCTTCGAGCACGGCGGGGAGCCGCGCGGCGTCTGTCGGGGGGGTGGCGAGGCGGATCGGCGAGATGCCGTGTGCGCGCAAGTTCGGGCCAAGCTCGCCGTCTTCCTCGGGCGGGATATCGACGCAGATCACCCCGTCGACCCCGGCCTTGGCGGCTGCTGCAGCAAACCATTCGGGGCCGCGCGTGATCATCGGGTTGGCATAGCCCATGAGGACCAGCGGCACGTCCGGATGGCGCGCGCGGAAATCGGTGGCCATCTGCAGGATGTCGGCGGTCTTGGTGCCGGCAGCGAGGCTGCGCAGATTGGCGCGCTGGATCGCCGGGCCGTCGGCCATCGGATCGGTAAACGGCATGCCGAGCTCAATCACATCGGCGCCGCCTTCGACGAGCGCATCGAGGATCGCGGGCGTGGCGGCGGGCGTCGGATCACCGGCAGTGACGAAGCAGACGAGGGCGGGGTGGCCCTTGGCGAAGGCGGCAGAAAGGCGGCTCAAAGCTCGACCCCCAGATGCTCGGCGACCGAGAAGATGTCCTTGTCGCCGCGTCCGCACAGGTTGGCGAGGATGATCGCGTCCTTGTCCATGGTCGGTGCGATCTTCTTGACCGCCGCGATGGCGTGGGCGGGCTCCAGCGCGGGGATGATGCCTTCGGTGCGGCAGAGCAGCTGGAAGCCATCGAGCGCTTCGGTGTCGGTCACCGAGGTGTACTCCACGCGGCCATTTTCCTTGAGCCAGGCGTGTTCGGGGCCGATGCCGGGATAATCGAGGCCCGCCGAGATCGAGTGGCCTTCGAGGATCTGGCCGTCCTCGTCCTGCAGCAGATAGGTCTTGTTGCCGTGGAGCACGCCGGGGCGGCCGCCGGCGAGGCTGGCGGCGTGGAGCTGGTCGAGCCCGTGACCTGCGGCTTCGACGCCGAGCATTTTCACGCTGGGATCATCGAGGAAGGGGTGGAACAGGCCGATCGAGTTGCTGCCCCCGCCGATCGCGGCGACGAGCAGATCGGGCAGGCGGCCGACGCGGCTCAGCATCTGGGCGCGCGCTTCCTTGCCGATCACGCTCTGGAAATCGCGCACGAGTTCTGGATAGGGGTGCGGGCCGGCGGCGGTGCCGATGATGTAGAAGGTGTTGTGGACGTTCGCGACCCAATCGCGCAGCGCCTCGTTCATCGCGTCCTTGAGCGTGGCGGCACCGGCGGTGACGGGGACGACTTCGGCGCCGAGGAGCTTCATGCGGAACACGTTGGGCGCCTGGCGCGCCACGTCGGTCGCGCCCATGAAGATCACGCAAGGCAGGCCGAAGCGCGCGCAGACGGTGGCGGTGGCGACGCCGTGCTGGCCCGCGCCGGTCTCGGCGATGATCCGCGTCTTGCCCATGCGGATGGCAAGCAGGATCTGGCCGATGCAGTTGTTGATCTTGTGCGCGCCGGTGTGATTGAGCTCGTCGCGCTTGAACCAGACTTGTGCGCCGCCGAGTTCCTCCGTCAGCCGGGGCGCGAAATAGAGCGGGCTGGGGCGGCCGACATAGTGTTCGAGCAGATCATCGAACTCGGCCTGGAAGGCGGGGTCTGCCTTGGCCTTGCGATATTCTGCTTCCAGATCAAGGATCAGCGGCATCAGCGTTTCGGCAACGTAGCGGCCGCCGAACTGGCCGAAGTGGCCCTGTGCGTCAGGCTGGTTGCGGAAGCTGTTGGGGATGGGCGCGTTCATGGCGCATCGCTTGGCAGAGGGGCGCGCGCTTGTCCAGATTCGCGGGCTAAAGGGTAGTCAAACGGCGCGGGCTTCGCGGCAGAACTGCTTGATGAGCGTTTCGTCCTTCACGCCGGGTGCGCTTTCTACGCCGGAGGAGACATCTACCAGCGGGGCCTTGGTCCCGCGCACCGCTTCGGCCACATTGGCGGGGGAGAGGCCGCCCGCGAGGCCCCACGGCACTGCGCCTTTGTATCCGGCAAGCAGAGTCCAATCGAACACGAGGCCGAGGCCACCGGGCAGCGCCGCGCCCTTGGGGGGCTTTGCATCGAACAGGACGAGATCGGCGGCGCCCGCGAAAGTTTCGGCGCGGGCGATATCTTCAGCGCTGGAAACGGCCATGGCTTTCCACACCGGCTTGCCGAAGGCGGCGCGGATTGCGGCGACGCGCGCGGGGTCTTCCTTGCCGTGGAGCTGGATCACATCGAGCGATGCTGCGGCGACCACATCGGCGATCAGGCTTTCCGCTGCATCGACGAACAGGCCGACGAGCTTGATCCGGCCAGCGGCGCGCGCGCCCAGCGCGGCGGCATCGGCGAGCGCGAGGTGGCGGGGGCTGGGGGGGAAGATCACGAGGCCGGCATAA
This sequence comes from Sphingomonadaceae bacterium, assembly GCA_947453945.1. Taxonomy (GTDB): domain Bacteria; phylum Pseudomonadota; class Alphaproteobacteria; order Sphingomonadales; family Sphingomonadaceae; genus Novosphingobium. Next base: position 3,994 of record CANGJB010000055.1, on the reverse strand, counting down.
TCCGCGCGCGCGGCGATAGTGGCATCGAGCGCGGCTGGGGTGGTGAGGCCGCAGATCTTGATTTCGGGGGCGGGCATGGGCTCTCGGATAGGGGCTGGATGTGCCGTCTGTCCACCGCTTCGTCATTGCGAGGAGCGGAGCGACGAAGCAATCCAGAGCGGTTGCGCGTGCCGCTCTGGATTGCTTCGCTGCGCTCGCGGGTGACGAGGCATTGGGTATGGACGCAGCCTAGCGCCGGGGCCGCGCCAAGCTTACTGCCCGAGTTCGAAGGTCACCGTCACGTTCGCGCCGACCTGCACTTCGTCGGCGGCGACCGGGCTGGGGGCGGACTTTGCCATCATGGATTCGGCGCGGGCATACATCACCATCGGCTGCGGGCTGTAGCCGCCGCTTTCGCTGATCGTGAGGATGCGCTTGACCGTCAGCCCCGCAGCCTTGGCATAGAGCTCGGCGCGGGCGCGGGCCTTTTTCATGGCTTCGAGCCGGGCCTCGTCGCTGGCGGCATCGGGATTGTCGAGCTGGAACGAGGGACCGCTGACCTGATTGGCCCCGGCATTCACCAGCGTGTCGATAGTCTTGCCGTAATTGCCGATCTTGCGCTGCTTGACCTCGACCTGATTGGTGGCCTGATAGCCGATAATCACCGGGTCGCCGGTCATGTTGCCGTTCGCATCGGTGCGCGGCTGGCCATAGACCGGGTTCACCGAAAGATTGCTGGTCTGGATATCGCGCTCGGCAATGCCGGAGGCCTTGAGCGCCGTGATCACCGCGTTCATGCGCTCGGCGTTTTCGGACAGGGCGGCAGAAGCGGTCTTGGCCTGCGTGGTGACGCCCGCGCTGAAGACGGCGAGATCGGGCGTGCGGGTGCTGCGGCCATCGGCGCTGAGCGTGAGCACGGCGTTGCCGGGGGCGACGACCGGGCCGGGCGAAACGGCCTGCGCCATCGCGGGCGAGGCGGCCCCGGCGGCAGCCAGCGCGGCGGCCATCAGGAGCGAGGTAGAAGTGCTGGTCATCGGTTGGTCCCCTTCAGAATATGCCTATGCCAATGTACGGCGGCGGCTTTCGCGGGGCTGAACCGGGATTGCAGCCGGCCTTCAGGTGAGCGGTTTCTCCAGCACGACCATCTTGAAGGGCACATCCATCGGCAGCGGGAAGGGTCGCAGTTCGCCGGTGCGGGTGTAGCCGCGCCGCTCGTAGTAGGCGATCAGCTCTGCGCGCGCATCGATCACGGTCATTTCCATGGCGCGCGCGGCAAAGTCGCCTGCCGCCAGTTCCTCGGCCCGCGTGATCAGCGCGCGGCCCAGCCCGGCTGCCTGCACGGCGGGATCGACACACAGCAGCCCCAGATAGGCGCGGCCCGCGCCCAGATCGGTGATCGTCACCGTGCCGATCAGCGCGCCATCGCGTTCGGCGAGCAGCACGCGCTTTTCGGGCGCGGCGATCATCGCGGCGATTTCTTCGGGCGTGGTGCGATCGCCTTCCAGAAGATCGGCTTCGCTGGTCCAGCCGCGGCGGGAGCTGTCACCCCGGTAGCCGCTTTCGATGAGCGCGCGCAGCGCGGGCGCGTCTGCGCCTTGCGCGATGCGGTAGGCAATCGTCATCTTGGCAGGGCTCAGAGCGTGGCTTCGATGGCGCGCGCGGCGGCGACGGGATCTTCGGCGCGGCTGATCGGGCGGCCGATGACAAGGACGCTGGCGCCATCGCGGCGCGCGGCGGCGGGCGTGACGATGCGCTTCTGATCGGCCGTGTGGCCCGTATCAGGACGCAGGCCGGGGACGACAAAGTAGCCGTTCTTCCAGCGCTTGTGGATCGCGCCGACTTCGTGGCCCGAGCAGACGATGCCGTCGAGGCCCGCTTCCTGCGCAAGGTCGGCAAGGCGCAGCGCCTGATCGTGGGCATTGGCGGAAACGCCTACCGAGGCGAGATCATCATCATCGAGGCTGGTGAGCACGGTGACGGCGACGACCTTGCAATGTTCGCCCGCTGCAGCCTTGGCGTCTTCCATCATTGCGCGCCCGCCGGCGGCGTGGATCGTCACGATGGCAGGTTCGAGCACGTGGATCGACTGCATGGCGGCGGCGACAGTGTTCGGAATGTCGTGCAGCTTGAGATCGAGGAAGATCGGCAGGCCGAGCTTGGCGACTTCGTGGACGCCGTGGTGCCCGTGCGCACAGAAGAATTCGAGGCCGAGCTTCACCCCGCCGATATGGCCCCTGACCTTCTGGACCAGCGCGAGCCCGGCATCAAGGCGGGGCAGATCGAGCGCGAGATAGACGGGATTGCTCATGGGGCTTCGGATGCTCGTTTGCTGGCAGCATCAAGCTGCGTGGAGGAAAGGGATGCCGAACCGGCAAGCGAGGTTTCGAGCGCGGCGATGCGGCGCTGCAGCCGCCAGCGCATCGCGCGATGAACAAGCCACAGCGGCACGAAGCCGAGTAGGAACGCGCCGACGACCAGCGCGGGCAGCTTGGTATCGAGCACGAGGCCCTGCCACACATGCAGTTCGACCGGCTGCCAGTTGGCGGCTGAAAAAGCGGCCAGCGCGGCCACGATCACGAGCCACAGGATCGAGCGAAACACTTTCATCAGGCTTTGTCCCCAGCCTCCCCCGCGTTGGGCCCATGCTAGGGCGCTTTGGCGGGGAAGGCGAGTCCTGCCTTATTCGCCGAATACCCGCGCGAAGATCGTGTCCACGCCCTTGAAGTGGTAATCGAGGTTGAACTTGTCCTCGAGGTCCTTGGCGCTCATCACCGCGCTAACTTCGGGATCGGCCTTCAGGAGTTCGAGCAGCGAAAGCTGGCCGTCTGACTGCCAGACCTGCATGGCATTGCGCTGGACGAGGCGGTAGGAATCGTCACGCGTGAGGCCAGCCTGCGTTAGCGCCAGCAGCACGCGCTGCGAGTGGACGAGGCCGCCCATGCGATCGAGGTTCTTCTGCATCCGCTCGGGATAGATCAGCAGCTTGTCGATCACGCCGGTGAGGCGGCCCAGCGCGAAATCGAGCGTGATCGTCGCGTCCGGGCCGATGTAGCGCTCTACCGAGGAGTGCGAGATATCGCGCTCGTGCCACAGCGCGACGTTTTCGAGCGCGGGGGTGACGGCGGAGCGCACGACGCGGGCGAGGCCGGTGAGGTTTTCGGTCAGCACGGGGTTGCGCTTGTGCGGCATGGCGGAGGAGCCCTTCTGACCGGGCGAGAAGTATTCCTCCGCCTCCAGCACTTCGGTGCGTTGCAAGTGGCGCACTTCGGTGGCGAGGCGCTCGATGCTGCTGGCGATGACACCCAGCACCGCGAAGAACATCGCGTGCCGATCACGCGGGATGACCTGCGTGGAAACGGGCTCGACCTCAAGGCCAAGCTTTTCGGCGACATGGGCTTCGACCGCGGGATCGATATTGGCGAAGGTGCCGACCGCGCCGGAAATGGCGCACGTGGCGATCTCCGCCCGCGCCGCGACGAGGCGCACGCGGCAGCGCGCAAACTCGGCATAGGCCTGCGCCAGCTTGACGCCGAAGGTGGTCGGTTCGGCGTGGATGCCGTGGCTGCGGCCGATGGTGGGGGTGTACTTGTGCTCTTCGGCGCGGCGCTTGATGGCGGCCAGCAGCGCGTCGATATCCGCGATGAGGAGATCGGCGGCCTGCGCGAGTTGCACCGAAAGCGTGGTATCGAGCACATCCGAACTGGTCATGCCCTGGTGCATGAAGCGCGCTTCGGGGCCGACCTGCTGCGCGACCCAATCGAGGAACGCGATGACATCGTGCTTGGTCACCGCCTCGATCGCGTCGATCGCGGCGACGTCGATCTTGGGATTGGTGGCCCACCAGTCCCACAGCGCCTTGGCGGCGGATGGTGGTACGACGCCGAGCTCGCCCAGCTTCTCGGTGGCGTGGGCCTCTATCTCGAACCAGATGCGATAGCGCGCCTCCGGCTCCCAGATCGCGGTCATCGCGGGGCGGGCATAACGGGGGACCATGGACGACTCCTCAAGCGCGGTT
>CANGJB010000054.1 GCA_947453945.1 Sphingomonadaceae bacterium | reverse complement strand
GCCTTTCTCGCCTTCGCCCGCACGCAGGCCGGCGATGCCGCCTCCCCGCCGCCGCGCGTCCGGGGCCCGCGCATCAAGAAGGGCCTGCCCCGCCCCGTCACGCCGGACGATGCCGTCAATCTCGCCGCCATGGTGGCTGACGAAGGCGCCGAACCGTGGATCGGCGCACGCGACCGCGCCGTGCTCCTCCTGCTCTACGGCGCAGGCCTGCGCATTGCCGAGGCGCTCTCGCTGACTGCTGCCGCGCTGCCACTAGGGGACGCACTCACCGTCACCGGCAAAGGCGGCCGCCAGCGCGTCGTGCCGATCCTGCCCATCGTGAAGGCGGCGGTGGAGGAGTATGCCGCGAAGGTCCCCTGGCCGCTCGGGCGCAATGAACCGCTGTTTCGCGGCGCCAAGGGCGGCCCGCTCGCGCAAGCCATGATCCAGCGCGCCGTTGCCCGCGCGCGCGTGGTGCTGGGCCTGCCCGCCACCGCCACGCCCCACGCGCTGCGCCACAGCTTCGCCACGCACCTGCTGGGCGCGGGCGCAGACCTCAGGAGCTTGCAGGAGTTGCTCGGCCACGCCAGCCTGTCCTCGACGCAAATCTACACGAAAGTGGATGCGGCGACTTTGCTCGACGTCTACCGGAACGCGCATCCGCGGGCCTAGAGCCTACTTCCCCGCCGACCTTGGCAGGCGCAGCACCGCCATAAGCCCGCCCAGATCCTCGCTCTCGCCGAGCGTGATCGAACCGCCATAAAGCTCCGCCACGTCGCGCACGATGGCAAGGCCAAGGCCGGTGCCGGGCTTGCCGGTATCAAGCCGCGCGCCCCGCGCAAAGAGCTTGTCGCGCGCCTCATCCGGGATGCCCATGCCGTCGTCCTCGATCCAGATCTCGCAGGTCTTGGGATCATCGGGCACCGCGTCGATCGTCACGAACACCGATCCGCCGCCGTATTTGGCCGCGTTCTCAATCAGGTTGCCGAGGATTTCATCAAGGTCCTGCCGCTCGATCGCCACATTGGCCTCGCGGTTGCCGTCCATATCGAAGCGCACTTGCGGGTAAAGCCGCACCACCGCGCGCTCCACCGCTTCTGCGCTTTCGCCCACGCTGGCGCGGGCAAGCCCCGTCGCGCGGCGCCCCACAGCACGAGCGCGCGCCAGATGGTGATCGACCTGCCGGCGCATCACCGCCGCTTCCCGGATCACCGTGTCGGACAAGTCCTCCGCCTTCGCGGTCGCCGCGTTCATCACCACGGTCAGCGGGGTTTTGAGCGCATGGGCCAGATTGCCGGCATGGGTGCGCGCTTCTTCAGCCTGCCGCTCGGAATGCTCCAGCAGCGCGTTGATTTCCTCGACCAGCGGCTGAACTTCGAGCGGCAGCGGCTCGTCCACCCGCCGCGCCTGTCCGCCGCGCATGTCGGCAATGGCCTGGCGCACGCGGCGCAAGGGGCCAAGGCCGTAATAGGTCTGCAAGGCCGCCATGCCGATCAGGCCCAGCGCCAGCACCACGAACGACCAGATCAGGATCGCCCGAATCCGCCGGATCTGCGCGTCGAGCTCGCCCCGGCTTTCGGCCACGGCGAATTGCCAGGTGATCGGGCTGCCCGGCAGGATCACCGTGCGCTCGATTAACCGAAGCGGTTCACCCTCAAACTGGTCGCTGTCATAAACATGCGGGTTGCCGTCAAAGTGGTCGCCCTTGAGCTTGAGCGTGCGGTCCCACAGCGAACGCGAGGGGAAATCTTCGTGCCCCTTGCCCGAAATCTGCCAGTAAAGCCCGCTGTTCGGCTCAAGGAACCGCTGATCGCCCAGCGCGCGGTTGAAGAACACCTCGCCGTCCGGCCCGATCTCGGCCGATCCCACCATCGCAGTGAGCATGTAACCAAGCTGGTTGTCGAAGTTGCTCGTGGCAAGGCCGGTCATCGTCCGGTCGAGCGCTAGCCCCCCGCCCAGCAAGAGCACTGAGATCCACGCCACCGCAATCAGCAGCATCCGGCGCGAGAGCGATCCGGTGTGCGGCGCAGTTGCAGGCGGCGCTTCGGCTGGTTTCACGGCCTCGCTCGGGTCGATCACGGCGTGTTCCACGAGCGCTATGCCTCAGCCGATCAGCCGCGACCGGGCAGCGCCGGATCGTCGAGGCTATAGCCCAGCCCGCGGATCGTCGTGATCACGTCTGGCCCCAGCTTCTTGCGGATGCGCGTGACAAACACTTCGATGGTGTTGGAATCGCGGTCGAAATCCTGATCGTAGATATGTTCGATCAGCTCGGTCCGGCTCACCACCTTGCCCTTGTGATGGAGCAGGTAGGACAGCAGTTTGTATTCCTGCGCGGTCAGCTTCACCGGCTCGCCATCCAGCGTCACACGGCCCGAACGCGTATCTAGCCGCACGCCGCCCGCGATCAGTTCGGACGAGGAATTGCCCGAGGCACGGCGGATCAGCGCGCGCAGGCGGGCGATCAGTTCCTCGCTCTGGAACGGCTTGGCGAGATAATCATCCGCGCCTGCATCGAGACCGGCCACCTTGTCCGACCAGCTATCCCGAGCGGTCAGCACCAGCACCGGAAACGTGCGGCCTTCCTTGCGCCACATGCCCAGCACCGTGAGCCCGTCGATCTCCGGCAAGCCCAGATCGAGCACCACCGCATCGTAATCCTCGGTCGAGCCCATGAAATGGCCGTCCTCGCCATCGACCGAAAGATCGACCGCATACCCATTGGCTTCGAGCGTCGACTTGAGCTGCTTGCCCAGGGTGGGTTCGTCCTCGACGATCAGGATGCGCATTACTTGCCCCTTGCTGCGCCCGCTTTGGGCGGGACCAATCATGAACTGACCTGATGGAGCGACAAACCTGAACGGTCAAGGAACGGGGCGTTAGGGTAACGGCAAGGCCGGGGAAATCAGATGTCCCGTGCGCCCGGCTCAATCAGTGCGATTCGCCCAGGATCTGGCCAGTGCGCGCATCGACATCGACGAACACCACGCGGCCGCCTTGAATGAACTTCAGGCGATAGGCCATCGCGGTCGGGTCATACTCCGGGCCAAGGTACTGCATTCCGCGCTTGGTCGGCAGCACGCGCGCTTCGATCTCGCGCAACGAACGCACATTGCCGTTGCGCAAATCCCGGCGCGCTTCACCCTGCTCGTCAGCGCGCTGCTGCGCATCTGCGACGGGGGCGAACGAAACGAGGAGGCCAAGGGCGAGCAGAGAAGTGGTCCAACGCATGATGCGAAGCGGCATAGACGGCGGCCTTTGAATAGCTTGTGAACGCAAACCGGGCTGCGTTCCCCCCAAGGCCCGCCATTCCCGCATAACAATATGGCAGATCATGCAGGCCAGTGCCATGCAGCCTTTTGCGGATACTGGACCAACGGGCCAGCCCCGGCTAAGCGCGGCCCATCATGGCAGCAGCACCAATCCTCAGCTGGGAAGGCCTCGGCCTAAACCAGGGCACAAGCTGGCTGTTCAGGGATCTGGACATGCAGATCGGCCCGCGTGACCGTCTCGCCCTGATCGGCCGCAACGGCGCGGGGAAAACCACGCTGCTGAAGCTCCTTTCGGGCGAAGTGGAAGGCGACAAGGGCACGCGCTCGGTCCAGCCGGGCACGCGCATCGTGACGCTGGAGCAGGACCCGTTTTTCACTGGCTTTGAAACCCTGATGGACTTCGCGCTTTCGGGCAAGGACGCCCCGCCGCGCCACGAAGTCGAATCCATCGCAGGCCAGCTCGGCATTGATCTTTCCCGCAAAGCAGACAGCGCCTCGGGCGGTGAACGCCGCCGCGCAGCCCTCGCCCGCGCGCTCGCCAGCGAGCCCGATCTCCTGCTGCTGGATGAACCGACCAACCACCTCGATCTTGCCGCCATCGAATGGCTGGAATCGTGGCTGCAACGCTACAATGGCGCCTTCGTCGTCATCAGCCATGACCGTACCTTCCTCGAACGCCTGACCAAGGCCACCTTGTGGCTTGATCGCGGCTCGCTCCGCCGCCGCGAGATCGGCTTCGGCGGCTATGAAGCGTGGATGGAAGCCGCCTACGCCGAGGAAGCCCGCGCGGCCGACAAGCTCGACGCCAAGCTCAAGATCGAGGCCCACTGGCTTGAACGCGGCGTCACCGCGCGGCGCAAGCGCAACATGGGCCGGCTCGAAAAGCTCTGGGAAATGCGCGCCACCCGCGCCGCGATGCTCAGCCCGCAAGGCGCGGCCAAGCTCTCCCTCGCGAGCGACGATGCCAAGAGCAAGGCGGTGATCGTGGCGGACAAGATCACCAAGCGCTTCGGCGAACGGGTGATCGTCAAGGACTTCTCCCTGCGCATCACCCGCAAGGACCGCATCGGCCTCGTCGGCGCGAACGGCGCAGGCAAGACGACGCTTCTGAAGCTCCTCACCGGCGAACTGGAGCCGGACAGCGGCACCGTCACGCTGGCCAAAACGCTCACCCCCGTCGTGATCGACCAGCAGCGCAGCCTGATGTCGCCCGAAAAGCGCATCCGCGATGTGGTGGCCGAAGGCAGCGACTGGATCGACGTGCAGGGGGTGCGCAAGCACATCCACGGCTATCTCAAGGACTTCCTGTTCGATCCCGGCATGGTCGAAGCCCGCGTCGGCACGCTCTCGGGCGGCGAACGCTCGCGTCTGCTGCTGGCGCGCGAATTCGCCCGCCCCTCGAACCTCCTCGTGCTCGACGAGCCGACCAACGACCTCGATCTCGAAACGCTCGACCTGCTGCAGGAAGTGATCTCGGACTACGACGGCACCGTCCTCATCGTCAGCCACGACCGCGATTTCCTTGATCGCACCGTCACGATCACGCTCGGCATGGACGGCTCGGGCAAAGTCGATGTCGTCGCGGGCGGCTATGCCGATTGGGAAAAGCAGCGCAAGCAGCGCCTCGCCGGAAAGCCGGTGGCGCGCGAAACGACAGACAAACCCGCCGCCGCGCCGCCGCCACCCCCACCGCCCAAGAAGGCCAAGCTCACCTACAAGGACCAGCGCGACTACGAGATCCTTCCGGATCGCATCGCCGAGCTGGAAAAAGCCATCGCCCGCGACGAAGCCGCGCTGGCCGACCCCGACCTCTACACCAAGAACCCCGCCCGCTTCGCAGCGCTGACTGCCGCGCTTGATAAGGTGCGCGCGGAGAAGGACGCAGGGGAAGAGCGCTGGCTGGAATTGGCGGAGATGGTGGAGGGCTAACGACGTTGGGTGCGGTCATAAGGACTGCAAACGCCCCACTTGCGGACCTTTCTGTGCCGTGACACGATGCCATCGTGCGATGGCTATTTGTCCCCCTAGTTGCCTTTTGCCTAAACGGATGTGGCGTTACCGCCGCGCCGAAAATTGAGCAGATCGAACTGCGGTATTCAGGCCCGGTTGCAACTGACGTGCGGATTAATCCATCTGGTGATGGGCATTTTCACATCAGTGCGCCCGAGCCAGTTGGAAGGAGTGGGGCATTTAAGCTGCCACAGCAGGACTTCCGGAGTTTCCTGACCAAGCTTGAGCCTTACCGCGCGAAGGCTGTGGCGTTCAGTGAGGTAAGCGCGCGAAAATTTTTGCGCGCGAGGTGCCCTCCGGACGTGCCATTTCGACTCCACGCGGGGGCAATGTATGTTCGCTGGATCGGTCCCTCGACTGATGAACACACTTTGATTGATTTTGGGTGTGATGCCGAGAGGAATGCTCAACGCAATCAATCTCTGCGCGATGTCTTCTACAGTCTTCCCTTACCTGATTGAGTCCGCTTCCCACCACTTCCAGCCATCATGGCGCATCAAATCGCCACCGAAAACCCAACGTCGCCCCGTGCTTGACACGGGGCTTGGCTACCTTCCAGCGTTGCCCAACGGCCCGCATTCTGCCGGGTACCACTGATCCCAAAGGTCGAGCCAATCGGGATTGCCTGCCTCAATCAGCGCAAATTTCCATTCCCGGCGCCATTTTTTTGACGAGCTTTTCCCGTGCGATGGCTGGTTCGATTTCCTCGTGCCGTTCGGCGTAGACGAGCCTGGTCTTTCCGAAGTCCTTTACGTGGATCGAGCCAAGCCCCTCACGATGTTGCCAAACCCGCCGGATCAGATCGGACGTGACGCCGACATACGTCCCCCCGCGATAGCGGTTCGCCATGATGTAGACCCAGCCGCCTTTCTCCATCGCTCTCTCATGCCAAACGCGAGGTTGCGAGGGAAGCCAAGCCCCGTGTCAAGCACGGGGCGACGGAGAGGGTGTTGGCAGAAATGTCCTCTTCCCAAACTAGCAGACGCCCACATCACCCCGCCGCGAGCCGCTCCGCCGTCCGCTCCTCAATCCGCTTTTCCAGCATGAAAAGCGGCATCGTGCCTTCCTCCAGTATCCCATGGAACCACGGCAAGCTGAACTTGTCCCCAAGCGCGGCCTGCGCCTTCGTTCGCGCGGCAACCCACGCGGTATGGCCGATCTTGTAGCTGCACGCCTGCCCGATCAGCACGCAATAGCGCTCCACCTCGCGCTGGCTGCGCGCCTGCGCAAAGCCGGTGGTGGCGACCATGTAGGCGGTCGCCTTCTCGCGGCTCCAGCGGTAGTGGTGGATGCCGGTATCGACCACCAGCCGCGCCGCGCGGAACAGGAACGATTGCAGATACCCGGCACGCTCCAGCGCGGTGTACCCACCCAGTTCGTCCGCCATCTGCTCGGCATAGAGCGCCCAGCCCTCGCCATGCGCCGAAAGGAAATAGTCCTTGAGATACATCGGCAGCGCGCCGCCCTTCTGGGTGTAGCCGCCTTGCAAGTGGTGCCCCGGAATGCCCTCGTGATAGGTCAGCGAAGGCAGCGAATAGCGCGGCCAGTCACCCACCGACTTGAGGTTGATCCAGTAGATCGCCGGGCGCGAACCATCGAGGCTGGCGCTGTAGTAATAGCCGTTCGAAGCCCCGTCCTGGATCTCCACCGGCACGCGGCGGATTTCCAGCGGCTCGCTGGGATAGTTCGCAAAGGCCTGCGGCAGCTTCTTCGCCATCGCCGCGATCCCGGCATTGAGCGAGGCGATGAGGTCTGCGCGCCCCGCATCACTATCGGGATAAAGCTGATCGGGCGCATGGTTAAGCGCCGTCAGCCGCTCGCCCACCGTGCCCTTGGTATAGCCCGCGCCCTTCAGGATCGCGTCGAGCTTGCCGGTGATATCGGCCACCTGTTCCAGCCCGATCTTGTGGACCTGCTCGGGCGTCAACTTGGTCGTGGTCGCTTGCGCCAGCGCGGCGGCATAGATTTCATCGCCCCGCCGCATCCGCCACGCGCCGTCGCCCGCCGGGGTCTTCGCGCGCAGGCCCTTCAGCAGCGCAATCTGCCGATCAAGCGCCGGATAGACTTCGTCCTTCACGATCTTCGCCGCCCGCGCGCGCCAATCGCCCGCCCAGTTGTTGGCAAACTTGGGATTGCTCGTGCGCGCTGTCAGCGATCGGACCAGCGGATTGGCCTCGGGCGCTGCGCTACGCAGCTTGCCCATCTGCCCCAGCGCCAGATCGAGCGACCAGCCCGGCGCAATCACCCCGCGCGCGGCCTGCCCCCGCTGCTCGGCGGTGTTCTCGTCCAGCGCAAAGCTGAGGGCGTGGAGCCTTGAGAGATAGGCCTCGGCATCGGTCAGTGTCTCGACCGGATGGCGGCTGTCGAGAAAGTCCGGAATATCGAAATAGATGCCCTGCTGCTGGGTGATCGGATAGGGCTGCTGCACGCTTTCGATGCCGAAAGGCGCACCCGCCAGCCGCTGCTCGAACATATAGGCGATCACATCGCGGTTGCGCCGTGCCGCCGGGCTCAGCGCGGCGACATCCACCGCACGGACTTTGGCGAGCGACGCCCGGTCAAACGCCTGGCTGGCCTCCCTGCCGGCTGGCGAATTGTCATCCAGCCGGTAGCGCAGCCCGCCGCGCACCCCTGTATCAAGCCCGAGCCCGGTGGCATTGGTCGGGGTGAGCAGCAGGTTGTCGTAGAACAGGCGGTCGACCAACGCGGCAAAGTCTGCGTCCGCGCTTCCGGCGGCCAGCGCAGATGCCGGCCAGGTCAGACCCCACGCAGCTGCTGCTGCCCCGGCTCCCGCCAGAAATTCCCGTCGTTCCACTGTGCGCGCTCCGTCTGTTTCTTATGCAAAAACAGGACGTCGCATGATCGGCAGCGGCGGGCAATATGCCTTTCGCGCCCCGCTCCTATACTAGCTCAGGCCATAGAACGCCGCCACCCGGTCAAGCGCCAGTTCGAGCACCAGCTTGCCGCTGCGCGCGGGCCAAGCCAGCGCCTTTTCCGCCACCGGCACGCCTTCACCCGCGCAGACCACACGCCACAGGATATCGGAAAGCCCCGGCCCCGCCGCCGCGATGGCCCCGTCAAACCGCCGCCGCGCTGCCAGTTGGCGCTCGCTTTTCGTCAAGCCCTGCTCGCCGCCCGCGATCCGCACCGGATCCCAGCGCATGGTGACAGACGGCGCCAATTCCGCCCGCTCCCAATCCGCGCGCAGCCGCTCGCCTGCGGCGAACTGCCGGTCATCGAGATGCCCCCGCGCATGGAGCCAGGTCAGCGGCGACTCGGCCAGATTGACCCTGACCGTGCGCACCGCGCCTTCACCGGGTCGCACGCCGTCCAGCCGCCGCGGGCCTTCCTCAGTCAGTTCACGATTCACCAGAAACTGCGCCATGACGCCTCCTCCAAAGAACATAAATGGAACATGCAGGACAACCGCGCTTGTAGGAAAGCACAAAACTTGTCGCAGCGCACAAAAGCTGTAAAAGCGAAGAACAGGCCCAAAGAGTGCGCCGATCATGATCAACCGCATCCGCGATATCCGACGACAAAAGGGCCTCACCTTGGCCGATGTCGCCGCGCGCTGCGCGCCGCCGACCACGGCACAAACCATCGGCCGGCTGGAAACGGGCATGCGCTCGCTTTCGCTGGGCTGGATGAACCGCATCGCCGCCGCGCTCGAAGTCGATCCCCAGCTGCTTGTGAAGGCCGAAGCTGAGACCGAGCCCCAGATCATCGCCCGCCTTGCCGCCAGTGGCGCCGAAGCGCTGGCCAAGCCGATGTCCGCCGTGTTTCCGGTCGGCCCGGGTTCGGCCCAGCTGGTGGTGATGACGGTGGAAGCAAGCACCGGGGAATACCGCGCGGGCGATCAGGTCTGGCTGCGGCAGGTCGGCCCCGCCGATTTCGGCCGCGCGCTCAACCGCGATGTGCTGGCGCCCCGCCCCGGCGGCCGCTTTGCCTTCGGCCGCATGATCGACCGTGATGGCGACCGCGTTGCGCTGCTCCCACCTGGCGCTGGCCAGCGCCAGGTGGTGATCGATCATCCGGCTTGGCTCGGTGTGGCCGAACTGCTGATCCGCTCGCTCTGACGGCATCAGCCCCGTGCCCGTGAAGCGCCGCCTGCTGTCTATTTCGACGCTGTTTCCTGCGCCGACCCGCCCGGGCTTCGGCCGCTTTGTCGCGCGGCAGATGGAAGCGCTGGCCGCGCGCGGGGATTGGGATGTCACCGTCATCAATCCCATCGGCCTGCCGCCCGCGCCGTTCAGCGCGATGGGCCGCTATCGCCAGCTCGCCGCGATTCTGCAGCATGAGGAAACGGGCGGCCCGATTGCCGTCCACCGCTGCCGTTTCCTGTTGATTCCGGGCATTTCCGGCCGCTTGAACCCGCGGGCCATTGCCCGTGCCGTGCTGCCATTGGCCCGCTGGCTCCATGCCGCAGCGCCGTTTGATCTGGTCGATGCGCAGTTCTTCTATCCCGATGGCCCAGCCGCAGCGCGCGTCGCCGCAGCGCTCGGCTTGCCCCATGCGATCAAGGCGCGCGGCTCGGACATCCACCTTTGGGGTGAGCGCCCCGCCGCCTTGGCGCAGATGCGCCCCGCCGCGAGGGACGCTGCAGCCGTGCTCGCCGTGTCGCAGGCGCTCGCGCGCGATATGGAGGCGCTCGGCCTCGCTCCGCCGTCCGGGATCACTGTCCACTACACCGGGCTCGATCACGCGCGCTTCCAACCGCTCCCGCGCGCTGAGGCCCGCGAAAGGCTTGCCGCCAGCCTTCCCGCCTTGCCCTTGCGCACGGGCGAGCGCCTCGCCGTGTGCGTCGGTGCGCTGATCCCGATCAAAGGTCAGGCCCTCGCGATCGAGGCGCTGACCAGCCTTCCCGGCGATATCCAGCTCGCGCTCGCCGGCACCGGGCCCGATGAAGCGCTCTTGCGCGCCCGCGCCGCCGCGCATGGCGTTGCCAGCCGGGTGCACTTCCTCGGCGCCGTCAGCCACGAAGTGCTGCCCGCGCTGCTCAGCGCCGCCGATGTTATGGTGCTGCCATCAGAGCGCGAGGGCCTTGCCAATGCGTGGATCGAGGCGCTGGCCTGCGGCACGCCGCTGGTCATTCCCCCGGTCGGCGGCGCGCCTGAAGTGGTGGACCGACCAGCTGCCGGCCGCTTGGCAGAACGCAGCCCAGCCGCCATCGCCGCAGCGGTCGCCGATCTGCTTGCCGCGCCGCCAAGCCAAGCCGAAACAGCCGCCCGCGCCGCCCGCTTCAGCTGGGATGCCAACGCCGCCGCGCTGGCCGCGATCTACGAAAAGGCCGTTTCAGGCGGTTGAGGGAGTAACCCTCAAACCCCTTCGCGCGCCATCCGCTCCTGCTTGTCGAGCGCGCTTTCGGTCGGCACGAAGCTCTTCGAGGTGACCTTCAGCCAGATCAGGATGGGCGCGGCCATATAGATCGAGCTGTAGGTGCCGACGAAGATGCCCAGCGTGATCGCCGCCGTGAAGCCGAAGATCACGCCGGGGCCCAGCAGCAGCAAGGCGATCAGGGTGATCAGCATCGAAAGCGATGTCGCGATCGTGCGCGCCAGCGTCTCGTTCACCGAGAGGTCGAGCAGCTCGGGCATCGGCATCTTGCGGTATTTCTTCAGGTTTTCGCGAATTCGGTCATAGACCACGATCGTATCGTTGAGCGAATAGCCGATGAGCGTGAGCAGTGCCGCAACGATGGTCAGGTCGAACTCGATCTGCGTTACCGCGAACATACCCAGCGTCAGCGTTACGTCATGCACCAGGCTTAGCAGCGCGCCCACACCGAACTGCCATTCGAAGCGCAACCAGATATAGGCCGCCACCGCCAGCGCCGCGAGGCCAAGCGACAGCACCGCGCTGTGCCACAGCTCGCCCGAAACCTTACCCGAAACCGAATCCACGCCGTCTACCCGCGCATCGGCGTGCTTGGCCTTGATATCGGCAGTGATGGTGCGCGCCATCTTGTCGGACAGCCCGCTGTCATGGTCCGCGCCCGCCGGCAGCTTCATGCGGATCGAGATTTCGTTGGGCTTGCCGTAACGCTGGATGATCGGCTCGCCATATCCTAGCGTCTCGATCTCCCCGCGCAGCGCCGCGACCGGTGCCTCCGCGCCTTGCGTGAAGGTTACGCGGATCATCTGGCCGCCGATGAAATCGACGCCGAGGTTGAGGCCCTTGGTGAACACGAGGCTGAGGCTGGCTGCCATGAGCAGCAGACTGATCACGTAGAACGGCACGCGCCAGCGCAGGAACTTGATGTTCGTGTTGTCGGGAACGAGCTTGAGGAGCTTCATGGTGCCGGTTCCTTAGAGCGCGATTTCGGTGGGCCGCGCGCGGCGCAGCCACTGGGCGACCCACATGCGGGTCATGGTCACCGCGGTGAACACCGAGGTCGCGATGCCGATCAGGAGCACGATGGCAAACCCGCGCACTGGCCCGGTGCCGAATGCCGCCATCGACATCGCCGCGATCACGTTGGTGATATTGGCATCGAAGATCGCGCGGCTGGCTTCCTTGTAACCGGTCTCAACCGCCTGGAACACGCGCCGCCCGCGGTGCCGCTCCTCGCGGATGCGCTCGTTGATCAGGACGTTGGCGTCAACCGCCGCGCCGATCGTCAGCACGAAACCGGCAATGCCCGGCAGCGTCAGCGTGGTGCCGATCAGCGCCATCACGCCCAGGATCATCAGCACGTTGAACACCAGCGCGATGCAGGCATAGACGCCGAAACGGCCGTAAGTGACGAGAATGAAGGTCATCAGCGCCAGCGTGCCGACCGCCATCGCGATCATGCCCTTGCGGATCGAATCCGCGCCGAGATCCGGCCCGACAGTGCGCTCCTCGACAACCTTGAGATCGACCGGCAGCGCACCCGAACGCAGCGAAATCGCAAGATTGCTCGCTGCCTGCGAGGTGAAGTTGCCGGAAATGACCGCGCTACCGCCCAGGATCGGCTCATTGATGTTGGGCGCAGACAGCACTTTGCCATCGAGGATGATCGCAAAGGGCTTGTTGACGTTCTGCGTCGTCAGCTTGGCAAAGCGCGCGCCGCCTTCGGTGTTGAAGGTGATCGCGACTTGCGGCTCGTTGGTCTGCTGGTTGTTGGTAACCTGCGCGTTGGTCAGCTGATCACCGCGAATGCCGCCGAGGCGCTTGACCGCAATGGAGCCGACCGGCCCGCCGTCCTTGCCCTGCGCATACGGCACGATTTCGCTGCCCGGAGGCGCCACGCCGCGCTGGATGTCGCTTTGCAACGCGCCCGTATCAACCAGCTTGAACTCGAGCTTGGCGGTCTGGCCGAGGAGGTTCTTGAGCGCCTGCGGGTCCTGCAGGCCCGGCACTTGCACCACGATGCGGTTGGGGCCCGAACGGATGATCGTCGGCTCGCGCGTGCCCAGCGCGTCGATACGCTTGCGCACCACTTCGACCGCGGTTTCCATGGCCTGCGCCACGGCCTGATCGATGCCTTCGGGTGTCGGGGTCAGCACGAAGCGATTGCCGTCGACCACATTGATCGTCCAGTCGCGCGCGCCGGTGAGGCCTGCGCCATTGGTCAGCGGCAGGATCGCCTCGCGCACCGCGTCAACCTTGCCCGGATCTTCGACGAGGAAGGTCAGCGCGCCATCACGGATGGAAATGTCGCTGATGCGGATATCGCCGCCGGCCAGCTTGAGCTTGTTGCGGACCGATTCGTCCATGCCCTCGATGCGCTGCTGGCGCACCTGGCTGGGATCGGCCTCGAGCAGGATGTGGCTGCCGCCCGCAAGATCGAGTCCGAGATTGACCCTGGGCGCGTAGATCCCGGCCGGGAGCGCGATGCCCATGGTCGAGGTTACCGAGGGGATCGCGGCGGCCGCAGCCACAAGCGTGATCACCCAGAGCCAGATCACCTTCCAGCGCGGAAATTCAAGCATCGAGACAAGTCTTCCTGATGGGAGTGCCCCGCGCCGGTCCGGTCCCAACCGGCCGCGCGGCAGACATTATCAATCGTTGGCGGGAGCAGACCCTGCCGGCGGCAGCACATCGCCGATCGTCGCGCGCACCGCACGCACGCGGACATTGGTGCCTAGCTCAAGATCGACAGTCTGATCATCGACCTTGATGACCTTGGCGATGAGGCCGCCTGCGGTCACCACCTGATCGCCCTTCTTGATGCCCGCGATCTTCGTCTGCTGATCCTTCTGGCGGCGCATCTGCGGGCGCAGGATCAGGAAATAGAAGATCGCCGCCATGGCCACGAGCGGCAGGAACTGAAGGTAGGCCGGCGGTTCGGACGCCGCAGTGGCGGGCGCGGCGGCGGCAAGCATGTGGAGAAGAGCAGGACCGTTCATGGCAGGTCAAAAACTTTCGCAAGGGCTGGTCTGGCGCAGTGGTCCCGGCAAGCGGCAAGCCACAAGCCCGGTCTGGCCAGTATCGGCTGGCGCGCTAGCAGTTTGGCATGCCTTAGGCAACTTTGCGCGGGGAGCAGCGTGCCGTTTCGCGCAGGTCGCCACAATCGCCAATCAAGAAGCCTTGCCATCCCCCCCGGGCCTGCCTATAGGCCCGCCTTCCGGTCGGGACGTAGCGCAGCCTGGTAGCGCATCACACTGGGGGTGTGGGGGTCGGAGGTTCGAATCCTCTCGTCCCGACCAATTATTTCAAATACTTACTTAAAAACACCCCCTTCATCCCACTGAACACTTAGACCTGTGACATCACGGGGACATCACCAAGGCTCAACGCGGTACCCGCTGGATCCCGGATGATCATGCAGCTTACGCGATAATTTGGATGTCGCTATAGATCAGCATCGGATGGCTGCTCGATCCCATGATGGCGAATTGCACGGCTGGTAGGCCGCCTTGCCCGTCAGGGTCGTAGTAGAGCTTCCCCGTGGTCGTGTTGTAGATCACGCGGTCCGAGGCATCGTGTGCACCCGTTGCACCAGCAGCGGAATAGAACTCGCCAGCCGCCAGCGCGCCGAGATGCGTGAAGCCTGTAAACACACTCTGGCTGATCTGGATTTTATCGCCATCTCCGAAACTGAAATCGGTAATCTTATCCACGTTTGCCGCGTCCGGTGTTGTGTCAAAAACGAAGAAGTCTTGACCAGCGCCGCCCGTCAGGGCGTCTTTGCCCTCGCCCCCAGAAAGCGTGTCGTTTCCAGCACGCCCATTGAGTGCATCCGCACCGCCGCCTCCAAACAATGCATTTGAACCGCTATTCCCTACGATGGTGTTGGCAAAATCATTGCCGCGGGCGCTAAGATCCGCCGTGCCGGTGAACATAAGGTTTTCGACATTGCCCGAAAGCGCCAAGCTCAGGCTTGCCTTGATCGTATCGATACCGTTGCCCGCCTGTTCGACGACGACATCACCGGCATTGTCTACGATGTAAGTGTCGTTGCCTGCACCACCGTCCATATGGTCAGCGCCTTTCCCTCCATCGAGCAGGTCATTGCCGGCTCCGCCAGCGAGCGTGTCGTTGCCCCCCCCCTCTTTTGAGCGTGTCGTTCCCGCCGGCGCCAGTCAATGTGTCTGCATTGGAGGTGCCTGCCAGCAGTTCGTTGACCACATCGCTGACAGTTACGGAAATGGCCTGCTGATCGGTTCGCGAGCCATCTGATGCTTGCACGATCACGTCGTAGACGTTGTCATGGCCTGCGTCCGCGGGGGTCTCGAAGTTCGGCGCGGACTTGAATGACAAAACACCAGTCAAGCGGTTGATCTTAAACAGGCCCGCATCTGCGCCGCCCACACCCGTGCGATCACCGTCGGAAAGGACAAGAACGGCAAGCCGCGCCAACTTACCGTCCCACCGATGGCTGCCGACTTTTTTGAAATGCAGGTGAAGGGCAAGCTTCCGAGCGCGCCTATCTTTGCTCGCTCTGGCGGCCGGGAATGGAACAAGGATGCATGGAAGTACCCCATCAAGGACGCGGTAACGGCCGCGGGGCTTCCCCATGCTGCGACGGCTTATACCTTGCGGCATAGCGTGATCACGGATCTGATTCGCGCACGCCTGCCAATCCTGACTGTAGCCCAGTTGTCGGGTACGAGCGTTGCCATGATCGAAAAGCACTACGGCCATTTGGTTCGCGACGATGCCGAGGAAGCGCTGGCCAGCATTGCGATTTAGAAGCGGTGACACGATCAGGCCAGAGGATGTCTCCGGTGTGAGAGCGCCGCCGCGCGATGGGCGGAAATTCTACCTCTTCCGCCATGCGCTAGCGAGCCGCTGCGCTTCAGCGATTTGCGCTGGTGCCATCATGGAGGCCACTAAGTCGCGGCTCTTCACGGCATCCGCATCTCCTGACGTTGCACCAAGGTTCAACCACTTATGTGCCTGCACGTAGTCTTGCGGCACGCCTTGGCCCTTGGCGTACATCAAGCCGAGGTTGTACTGCGCTTTGGCATACCCTTGGTCCGCAGCCTTGCGGAACCAACCGGCAGCGGCAGCGTAGTCCTGCGACACGCCTTGGCCGTTGTAGTGCATCACGCCGAGGTTGTACTGCGCTTGGCCATACCCTTGGTCCGCAGCCTTGCGGAACCAACCGGCAGCGGCAGCGTAGTCCTGCGACACGCCTTGGCCCTTGGCGTACATCAAGCCGAGGTTGTTCTGTGCTTGGGCATCCCCTTGGTCTGCGGCCCTTCGGTACCAGCTGACAGCGGCAGCGTAGTCCTGCGACACGCCTTGGCCCTTGGCGTACATCAAGCCGAGGTTGTTCTGTGCGGCGGCATACCCTTGGTCTGCGGCCCTTCGGTACCAGCTGACAGCGGCAGCGTAGTCCTGCGACACGCCTTGGCCGTTGTAGTGCATCACGCCGAGGTTGTACTGCGCTTGGGCATACCCTTGGTCCGCAGCCTTGCGGTACCAGCTGACAGCAGCAGCGTAGTCCTGCGCCACGCCTGTGCCGTTGTCGTACATCACGCCGAGGTTGTGCTGTGCGGCGGCATTTCCTGCTTCAGCCATCGCGGTCAGGGTGGGGACGTCGTTGCGAAAGTAAGCTGAGAGAACGTTATCTTGCAGTACTACCGCCCGTGCCGGGGCTGAACGCACCCTTTTCGCCGGAGCAGCCGATGCACCGCTGAAGCAGCAGCTCGCGACGACAAACGCGGTGGCGGCTATGATGGATTTGCAACTCATAGGACGAACCTAGCGCGACTAAGGGCCATCACCACCCCGTATCCGCAGTTTGCGAAAGCTGCCAAGAGCTAAATCTCGAACGTCTCCGGCAACGCTTGCACCAGCCGGTCCATCAGCACGGCTGGCGGTATCCCCATGGCGTTTGCGAAGGCGATGAACTCCAGAAGGTCGATGCGGCGCTCGATCAGTTCGATCTTGTTCACGAATGACGGCGGCTTACCCAGCCGCTGAGCCATTTGCCGCTGCGAGATGCCGGCCTCCAGCCGTGCCGCCTTCACGGTATCAATGATGGCCCGATAATAGGGCGAGGCTACCCATTTTCGGTGCACGAAAGAATCCCAATTCCCAAAATCGGGACAGTGCGTATATGACCAAGTTGATGTCCCCATTTTGGGGACGTTTGATGGGTCTTGAGGTGCTGGGCCAAGGCGGCCAGCAAGCGGAACTAGGGGGTTCGGGGATGACGTTCGGTAAGATGAAGACTGCAGCTATGTGTGTCGCTGCTTCAATCGTTGCGCTGGCGCCGGTGGCGGCGACGGCGACGACATCCTATGACGCGCAGCCGGTTCCCAGCGCCGCTCAGACAGTTTCATGGGATCGAGGTGTTGGGCTATTTGAATCCACTCAGCCGCACGGAAAAGTTGCGGCCAAATATCTTCAATATGATGGCGGGAAGCTTTTTTTCCTTATCGATTACAAAAACCTATCCGACGCCGCCGTCGATTTCGGTGTCGAGCAGATCACAGTGCACGATGCCGACGGCTCTGCGATCAAAATTTATAGTCGGGATGAACTCATAAGAGGGATCAAGAGAGCACGCGATACGAAGAAGTTTTTTGCGATCCTCGGTGCCACGGCCGGCGTCCTCGCTACAGTGGCCGCCTCTCAACGCACGTCCACTGGTACGGCGACTGATAATTATGGCCACACCTACAACTACATTGAACGCCACACCGACGGCGCCATTCTTACCGCGGGGACTGCGGCATCTGTTGGGGTCGGTGCATTGGTTCTGGTCGGTGCCAACAAAAACTCGCGTGAAAAAATAAATTATCTCAATGAAAATTACCTGTCGCGGCAGACTCTTTCAGCGGGAAAAGAGGTGTATGGAGTTGTTGAGGTAGACGTTCCAAAAATTAAAAATGGTGAAGGGTTCGTTGACATAAACCTGAACATATCGGGAGATGTACATATTCTCCGATATTCACTAAGAAAAAACTGAACGTAATTTTACTTAGAATTGATATTGTGCTGATGTATTATCGCGCATTGTGTGGCGGGAGGTGTTTTCTAAATGCCACCGCCACCGTTGCATCCAGCCGAGGCGATGATGCTTCGACGTGATGTACGCCAAACTGTGCCACGCCCAGAATTTTTTGGTGACCGAGCAGACGTGTGGTTACCCGGACCTTCCACTAAAAATCCGCTGGCACCTGCGCCACAGCATCACGCATGATCGACTGCAGTTAGGTGCGTATGCAAGGATTGCAGGTAATTTGATTGAGGCAAGCTTCCGCCGCCTTGATGTACAGGGACGTGCGCATAACGGTTGGGGGCCTAGGCGTGCATGAGTGGCGGTGAGGCGGTTCAGGCCCCCGCACAGTCAGCGGATTACCTTGATTGTGGCTAATGCCAAAGGCCCGATACCTGCCATTCCTCCTAACTGCAGTTATTGCACCTTTCATAGAACGCCCGACAGCTATCTCCTTCTTGCAGTCGCTCCGGCTCAAGTAGGTCAATGGGGGGTTTGGGAGCACTGCCGAAACAGCCTGCCAGCGAGGGAATAGGCAGCCGTTGGCCGTCCTAATGAACCGCTCGCCGAGCCTTGCGCTGGCGCGGCTGGCGCCCAACCTGCTTCTCAAATCAGAAGCTGGCCCAAGTAGTGCTACGCCAAAAGCATGATGTCGGAATATACCAAGGTCGGATGGGTGGAAGTGCCAAGCAGGGCCACTTGGATTGCGGCTGTACCGCCGATGCCATCAGCGTCGTAATACAAGGCCCCGGTTGCCGTGTTGTAGACGAACCTGTCGGTGGCATCGTGCGCTGCCGTGACGCTTGAGCCGGACCAGAATGCATCGGATGTGAGGCCGCCCAAGGCCGCGCTCGACAGGCCAGTGAAGATGGCCTTGCTGAACTCGAGCTTATCGGTGCCGGATACGAAGTCGGTGATCGTGTCCTTGTTCGTCGTCGCACTGGGCGTGGTGTCGAAAATGAAGAAGTCAGCCCCCGCACCGCCGGTCAGGGTGTCATTGCCCGCGCCGCCGCGCAGTTGATCTGCGCCATTACCGCCAAGGAGAGTATCGTTCCCGGTCCCGCCGGTCAGCCAGTCATCGAGCGCTGAGCCGGTGAATGTGGCTGCGGCGCCCGTATTGGTGACATGGTAGCCATAGTTCCCGGTCGTGGTTGCGGTGACTGCCGAGAGATCGACTGCAAGGCCGCTCGTGCTGATGTTCACCGTGCCGTGGTTCACGGTCGAAGCAGAGGCCGTCCAGGCGGCACTGGTGGTAGCGTTGACAGTGGCGCCTGCCGAGACATTGAGGATGTCCGCGCCGCCATTGCCAAGGTCCGTAATCGTGTCGGTACCTGCGGTGACGTTGAACGTATCGACACCGCCATTGCCGGTCAGCGTGTCGTTACCGCTGCCACCTGTGAGAGCATTGGCCCCGGCGTTACCGACGAGCGTGATGCCGTAAGTGAGCGCGGCGGCGTCGATGTTGTTGGCCGTGGTCCCGGTCGTGACGGCAGCCGACGCAGTGCCTGTACCGATCACGGCCTTTTCCAGCCCCGTGTCGCCCGCATAGAGCGTAAGAGTTCCGGCCGTGGTGGCTGTGAAGCGCACCTCATCAGTACCGCTGGTTCCGGTATCGGCGATCTCGGCGGCGGTGTGCTCGGTCGCGGCTGCAATGATGTAGATGTCGCCATCTTGCCCCCCGTCCATCTTATCAATGCCGCCGGCACCGGTCAGAATATCCGCCGCAGCAAGGCCGGTCATGATGTCGACGCCAGCAGTGCCGGTGAGCGTGTCGGCTGAAGCCGTACCTGCTATGACATTACCCGCGCTTGCCGTGGTAAAATCGTATGTGGAGGTGCCGGCGTAAGCGTTGCCAGCGGCGTCCTTGACCGTGCCCGAGGTGAGCACCACGAAGTACTGCGTGTTGGCAGCAAGGTCGCTGGTCGGGTCGATGGTCAGGGTCGAGCCTGAGGCCGTAATGCGGCTGCTGCTCGCAGCATCGAAGCTCTCGACAATCGTGCCGGTCGCAGAGCCCGAGCGCAGGGTGATGGTGCCTGCGCCCTTGGCGACGCTCTCCGAAAAGGTCAGGACGATGTTGCTGGCAACCGCTACGCCTGTCGCGCCGTCCGTGGGTGCGAAGGTCGAGACTGTGGGCGCCGTGACGTCCACTGCGAGCGTGCCGCTGGGGTTGACGTTGTTGAAGCCAGCGGCAGTGACGGCGTTGCCCGCCAGATCCTTGATCGTTCCGGTGAGTGCAGCACTTGAAGCGGTCGCGAGGTCTGCGGTGGTCTGGCCTGCGGCTGGTGTGTAGCTGAAGGTCAGCGTGCTGGTGCCGGTGCCGCCGGTGTAGGAGGCGGTTCCACCGTTGGCGAGCGCAAGGCTCGGCGTGCCGGTGACGTTGACCGCCTCGCTCAGGGTCACGCTCAGCGTCACCGTCTCACCCAGCGCCAGGGCACCGTCATTGGTGCCGTAAGCGATCGAGGAAACCGTGGGGGCGGTCTTGTCGACCGTGCTGTTGTTGGTGACGCCCGTGGTGGCGGCGAGGGTTGCCGCATCGTTGCCAGCGGTATCCTGTACTGCGGCATTGGAGGTCGCGGCATTGGCGGTGGGCGCAGTGTAGCCGACCGTAACCGCCTGACCTTGCGCCACGGCTGTCGCCAGTGTCAGCTCGACGGTGGAGCCGTTGACGGCAACGCTGTTCACGGTCGCAGCAGTACCGGCGACCTTCACCGCGAAGGCCGTCTTGGCCGCCGTGGTGGCGTTCAGCGCCTCGTTGTAGGTGAGGATGACCTTGAGGCCATCCGCGCTCGTGGCAGCGCTGCTGAAGGTGGGAGCGG
>CANGJB010000053.1 GCA_947453945.1 Sphingomonadaceae bacterium | reverse complement strand
GCTTCTGCTCGGCGTCGATACCTTCCTCGACATGGGCCGCACTGCCACCAACGTGGTCGGCAACGCGGTTGCAACGTCGGTCATCACCAAGTGGGAGGGCATGCTGCAAGTGCCGCTGGACCCGGATGCGCCCGAGGCCCTGCCCCCGCACGACACGGCAGAACACGGCCGCCGGGGGCTGCACCTCGATCCGGAGGCCTGAGGCGGAAGCGCTACTTCGCCGGAGCCTTGTCGAGCGTCACCGGCTGGAACATCCCCAGCCCGCACGAGCCCAGCGGGCCGCGCGGGCCGCCCCCGTTCGAAAAGACCGTGATGATATCGACGTTGCAGAGCTGCGAGAGCGACGTCTGATAGGAAAAGGCCCGCTCGAACCCGAGTGAGTTGCAGCGGTTTGGCAGCGTGTTGCGATACCACTTGGTGCCGCTGATCCGGAAATCGATGGTCCAGTCATCTCGGACAACACTCTCCCGGATCGAGGTGATCGGGATGCAGCTGACCGCAGGGCCGGTGACCGTGGCGGCGGGGATATTGGCGGCATGGCCGTTGCTGCCCGAAGTAGCACCGGGCCGGGGCGCACAGCCCCCCAGCACGAGCACGGCAGCAGCACTGGCGGTCAGGAAGGCGGCAGATCGGCAAGCACTCATGGCAAGGTCTCCTTGGCTGCCCGCTTGTGAGTCGCGGGTTTCGCCCCCTTCTCCGGAATCTTCGCCTTAAAGCCGCAAAGGTCAACCACCGGGCAGCGCCAGCACTCCGGCGTGCGCGCTTTGCAGATGTAGCGCCCGTGCAGGATCATCCAGTGGTGCGAACCCACGCGGAACGGCTGCGGCACCCGCTTCTCCAGCTGCTTCTCCACCGCCAGCGGGGTCTTGCCCTTGGCAAGGCCGGTACGGTTGCCGAGGCGAAAGATGTGCGTATCGACCGCGAAAGTCTCCGCACCGAACGCGCAATTGAGCACGACATTGGCCGTCTTGCGCCCGACGCCCGGCAGCGCGGTGAGCGCATCGCGGTCGCTGGGCACTTCGCCGCCATGCTCGCGCACCAAAATCTCGGCCATGGCGATCACGTTCTTGGCCTTGCTGTTGAACAGCCCAATGGTCTTGATGTGCGCCTTGAGGCCCTCTTCGCCCAATTCGAGCATCTGCTCCGGGGTCTTCACCCGCGCAAACAGCGCGCGCGTGGCCTTGTTCACCCCCACGTCGGTCGCCTGCGCCGAAAGCGTGACGGCGACGAGCAGCTGATAGACATTGCCGTATTCCAGCTCGGTCTCGGGCGAGGGATTGGCCTCGGCCAGACGCCGGAAGAACTCGAAGATTGCGTCTCGCTTCAAAGCCCGAGAACCTCGGGCATCGTGTAGCGCCCCGGCTCCTTGCCGATCAGCCACGCGCCTGCACGCACGGCGCCGCGCGCAAAGATCGCCCGGTTCTCGGCCAGGTGCGAGAGCGAGAGGCGCTCGTTGTCGGCCAGAAAGTGCACGGTGTGATCGCCCGCGACGCTGCCACCGCGCAAGGCGGCAAAGCCGATCGTCCCGGCCTCCCGCGCGCCGGTCACCCCATCACGCCCGCGCACGGATGCCTCGTCCAGCCGCACCCCGCGCCCCGCTGCCGCCGCCTCACCCAGCAGGAGCGCGGTGCCCGAAGGCGCATCGACTTTCATGCGGTGGTGCGTCTCGACGATCTCGATATCCCAGTCCTCACCCAGCCGCGTGGCCGCCTCACGGACCAGATGGGCCAGCAGCGTCACGCCGAGCGAAGTGTTGCCCGTCTGGAGCACGGGCACACTTACCGCCGCAGCATCGATCAGCCAGTGGTGCCGCTCGGCCAATCCCGTTGTGCCGACCACGATCGGCACGCCGGCATGGATCGCCGCATCGAGATTGAACTCCAGCGCGGCGGGAGCGGAGAAATCGACGAGCACGTCAGAGGCCTGCGCCAGCGCCACGAGATCGCCGCCGTGATCGATCCCGCCCGCGTGCTGGTGGCCCGCCGCCGCAATCGCGTCCACTAGCGCCTGCCCCATGCGCCCTGCGCTGCCGATAATGCCTATGCGTGCCCCAGCGATCATTCTTGCTCACCTCGTGTCTGGCGTGCTTCATGGCCGTGATGCAGACCATTCGCAACATCGTCATCCTGACAGGGGCCGGGGTCTCCGCCGAAAGCGGGATCGACACTTTCCGCAGCGCCGGGGGCCTATGGGAGCAGCACCGCGTGGAAGACGTCGCTACGCCCGAAGGCTTCGTGCGTGATCCCGGTCTCGTGCTGCGCTTCTATGACATGCGGCGCGAGGCGATCCAGACCAAGGAGCCCAATCCCGCACACCATGCGCTTGGGCGGCTGGAGCGCGAATGGCCGAAGAAAGTGCCCGGCGGCACGGTCACGCTGGTCACCCAGAATGTCGATGATCTGCACGAGCGCGGTGGTTCGCTATCGGTGATCCACATGCACGGCGAACATCTCACCGTTTGGTGCACCGCCTGCGATGCCCGCCACCGCTGGACCGGCCCGCTGATCCACCGCCCGCCCTGCCCGGGCTGCACCGCGCCATCCCTGCGCCCCGATGTCGTCTGGTTCGGCGAAGTGCCCTATCGCATGGACGAGATTTTCGGCGCGCTGCGTGAGGCGGACTTGTTCGTCTCGATCGGCACATCGGGCGCAGTCTATCCCGCCGCCGGCTTCGTGCGGACGGCAAATGACCTCGGCGCCAAGACGCTGGAGCTCAATCTCGAACGTTCGCAAGGATCGGCGTGGTTCGACGAAACCCGTCTTGGCCCCGCGAGCGAGATCGTGCCGGACTGGGTGGAAGAACTGCTAGGAAGCTGACCCGCAAGCGCGGCATTCCGGATCCTTGGCGATCCGCATCGTGCGCAGCGACGGTTTCAGCCCATCAAGCACATGCACCTGCCCCCACTGCGGATCACCCAGCGTGGAAACGCCTTCCAGAAGGACGCGCATCGCCGCCATCGCGCCGAACGCGCCGACCATGCCCACCATCGCGCCCAGCACGCCCGTATCGGCACAGCTGTCGCAATCCTCGGCATCGAAGGCATCGCCGACAAAGCAGCGATAGCAGGCTTGGGCCCCACGGTGCCCGGCAAAGCTTGCCACTTGCCCCTGAAACCGCCCCAGCGCCGCACTCGTCAGCGGCACGCCCGCCGCGACGCAGGCATCCGACACCGCAAGCCGCGTGGCGAAATTGTCGCAGCCGTCGAGCACCACATCCGCGCCCGCGATTAGCTCGGCCGCATTGGCCCGCGTGAGCCGCGTTACATGCGCCGTGCCCGCCAAGGCCGGATCGAACGCCTTGAGCCAAGCTGCCGCCGCTTCGGCCTTGGGCCGGCCAATGTCAGCAGTGGCAAAGATCGTCTGGCGCTGGAGGTTCGAGGCATCGACCACATCGTCGTCGATCAGCGTCAGCCGCCCGATCCCCGCGCCCGCCAGATATTGCAGTGCCGGACTGCCGATGCCGCCAAGGCCGACGAGCACGACATGGCTGGCCACAAGTTTCGCCTGCCCGGCACCGCCCACTTCGGGAAGGACGATATGGCGGGCGAAGCGGTCTAGGCGGTCGGGATTCATGGGAGAGAAGTTAGGGACAAAGACAAGGAAATGCGAGGGCCATCGCCCTCGCGCTCCCGGTCATTGGTGCATGATCTATCTGTTGCGCTCGAGCCGCGAAGCGGTCTCAATTTCTCCGGCTTCGCCGGGGATGCACAAGGCAGCCGCCTAGCACCGATTAATGGGAGCGCGAGGGCAATGGCCCTCGCACCTATCCCTTAATCCTCAAGCTGCCGCAGCAGCGTGCGCACATCGCCGTCCATATCGGCATCACGCGTGCGCAGTTCCTCGATCAGGCGGACGGCGTGGATCACGGTCGAGTGATCGCGCCCGCCGAACTTGCGCCCGATTTCCGGATAGGAGCGCGGCGTGAGCACTTTGGCGAGGTACATCGCCACTTGGCGTGGGCGCACAACCGCGCGGGCGCGGCGCTTGCTAGCCATTTCCGTGCGGTCGACACGGTAGAACTGGCAGACCATCCGCTGGATCTCGTCGATCGTGATGCGGCGACGATTCGCCGAGAGGATATCGGTGAGCTGTTCCTCGGCCAGCTGGAGCGAAACAGGCTGGCCGGTGAGCTGGGCATAGGCGATGAGCTTGTTGAGCCCGCCGACCAGCTCGCGCACGTTGCGGTTGATGGTGCGCGCCAGGAACTCGATCACGTCCGCCGGCACGTGCGTGGCAGTGAAGCGCCCGAGACGATGTTCGAGGATCTTGCGGCGCAAATCGATATCGGCCGGCTGGATATCGGCGACGAGGCCCATCGAGAGGCGCGAGAGCAGGCGCTGCTCGACCCCGTCCAGAGCCTGAGGCGCGCGGTCGGCGGCGACGACGAGGC
Source organism: Sphingomonadaceae bacterium (assembly GCA_947453945.1). GTDB lineage: Bacteria > Pseudomonadota > Alphaproteobacteria > Sphingomonadales > Sphingomonadaceae > Novosphingobium. The sequence goes on along the minus strand of CANGJB010000053.1, from coordinate 16,164 downwards.
GCTTGCCCGCGCTCATCAGGGCGTCGATCGTGTGGAGGAATTCCTCCTGCGTGCTGGCCTTGCCGATGATGAACTGGATATCATCAACCAGCAGCAGGTCGAACCCGCGCAGCCGTGCCTTGAATTCCAGCATTTCGTTCGAGCGCATGGCCTGCACGAACTCGATCATGAAGCGCTCGGCCGAGCAGTAGAAAATGCGCGCGCCCGGGCGGGCGGCGGCATAGGCATGGCCAATGGCGTGGAGCAGGTGGGTCTTGCCCTGCCCGGTCGAGCCCTTGAGGTAGAGCGGCGAGAACTGCGGCGTTTCGAGTGCTGCCATGCGCTGCGCCGCATTGACTGCGAGCACGTTGGCCGAGCCGGAGACGAATTCCGCAAACGTGAGAGAGGGGTCAAGCCCGGTCACCGCAGTATCGGCGCTGAGCGAGACGGCAGCCTGACGCTGCATCGGAGAGAGCGGGCTGGTATCGTTCGCGGCAAGCCCGCCCATGCGCAGTTCGGGCATGGCGCGGCGGCGCGGGTGGACAGTAATGCGCACCTGGCGCACTTCGGAACGCGCGATCTTCCACGCCAGAGAGAGCCGGTCGGCAAAGCGATCCGCCACCCAGTTGGCCGAGAACTCGGTCGGCAGGAACAAGTCGAGCGTGCCGGTTTCCTTGCAGAAGGTGCCAACCTGAATCGGCTTGATCCACTGGCTGTGGAGCTGGGGCCCCAGATCCTTCTTCAGGCCCTGGCTGATATCGGCCCAATCTGCTGCAAGATCGAGCGCTTCCTGGTCCTCGATCATTGCGCTCTCTTTACCTTTTCTGCCCGAAACGACTTCTGCCGTCTGGGCTGCGGTGCCCCGCACACCGCCGCCTGGGAATTCATCAATCTTCACGCGTCGCTGCCCTCACCCCATGGCCTGCCGCAGCACCCCCCGCCGCAGGCACAAAAATACCCCTCGCCGGAAAGCACCCCCGCTTCCGGCCATGAAACTTGCGAATGTCGTGACCCCGGACACACCGCCGATCCTGCTGAGGCAGGCTCCGCAACGCTTCGAGAAGTCTTGTCTATTGGCCTTGTGGAGAGATTCGCAAGCGCTGGATCGCAAAAAAACTGAAATAAAGAATCTTGACGTAGCAAACGTGGCGGAAATCAATCAAATAATTGAAATCATTGCTATTTTCTAACAAGCACCTGCGAATCGGCGGAAATCTGCGACTCACGCGTGACAAATTGGTTTCAAGGCGGGGCATGCCGCGCTGTCACAGGGACGAAACAAAACGCGGCCGGCGCCAAGGGCACCAGCCGCGTTCCGTTTATGTACGTAGTCCGCGACCCCGGAGGGTCAACGTAACGAATCAGAGCGAGGCGACTCGCTTCGACAGGCGCGACATCTTGCGGGCAACGGTGTTCTTGTGGAGCACGCCGCGCGCCACGCCGCGTGCCAGTTCCGGCTGGGCAGCGTGAAGGGCATCGGCTGCAGCAGCCTTGTCACCGCCAGCGATCGCGGCCTCCACCTTCTTCACGAAGGTGCGGATGCGCGAGAGGCGGTTGCCGTTGATCTCGGCACGGTTGGCGTTGCGGCGGATGCGCTTACGGGCTTGCGGCGTATTGGCCATGTCTGTCCTGTTTCAAAAGCCGGAACCGCAAAAGGTGCGGGCGGCAGGTAATCCGATGGTACCGGCACAGCCTTGGCAGACTCTGACGGAAAGCGCGGCCCTTAACTGCGGCATGCCGAATCGTCAACCACCTGAGGCGAACCGGTGGTCAGGTGAGGCGGCTAAACTGCACCTGCAGGCCATCGCGCGGCTTGGGTATCGGCCATGCCTGCCAAGCCGGCGCATAGCCGGGCGCTGCCGTGATGCGATAGCGGGTGAGGATATGGTGCACCAGCAGCTTGGTCTGCATCGTTGCAAAATGCAGGCCGAGGCACATGTGCGCGCCGCCGCCATACGGGATCCAGGCATATTTGTGCCGCGCCGCAACCGCTTCAGGCGTGAAGCGCAGGGGATCGAAGCGCTCCGGTTCGGGCCAGTGCGCCGGATCGGCATGGACGGCCGCGGCGCTGACGCCGACATTGGTGCCGGCGGGAAACCGGTATCCGCCGAACGTGAAGTCCCGCATCGCGCGGCGCGGCGTGGAAGGCACCGGCGGCATGATCCGCAAGGCTTCCTTCATGGCCATATCGGCCAGCTCCATCTTGCCGAGCGCATCGTAGGCGAGCGCGACCCCATCGCCGCCAGCCGCAGCACGGGCCTCGGCGCGTAGCTTGTCCTGCCATTCGGGATTCTTCGCGAGCTGCCAGATCAGCGTGGTGAAAGAACTGGTGATCGTGTCGTGCGCGGCCATCATCAGGAAGATCATATGATCGACCACCACGTCCTCGGGCAGCAGATCGGCCGCCGGATCATCATCGCGCCGCGCCATGGCAAACTGGCTGAACATGTCCTGCCCGGGGTTCGCGCGCCGCTCGCGCACAAGGCGGGTGAAGTACTCCACCATCAGCTTGCGCCCGGCATAGCCCTTGCCCATCGCCGTGAACGGCAGCGGGCGGCGGACCGGCGCGACCGAGGCCTGCACCATGTCGACGAAGGCCTTGTTGAGCGTGTCCGCTTCCGGACCGAGCGGCAGGCCAAGGAAGCTCGTGGCGGCCGTTTCCAGCGTGAGCGCCTTGATCGCGGGGTAGAACTTGCGCTCACCCTCGCCCCAGGCCTCAACACCGCGCGCGATATCGGCGTTGAGCGCGGCGCAGTAGTGGCGCATCGGCTCAGGCTTGAAGGCAATCGACAAGGCGCGGCGATCAGCGCGGTGCGCGGTGAAATCCATCAGCATCAGCCCGCGCGGGAACAGCATGTTGAGCACCGGGCCCCAGCCCTGTTCGGACGAGAAGATCTTCTCTCGGTCGAATAGCACGAGCTCGTTGGCCTCGGGCCCGATGAGCGTGACCTGCCGCCGCCCGAAGCTGCGCGTGCGGTAGACGTCGCCGTACTTTGCCCGCATGCGGTTGCCGTAGCCGATCGGATCGGCGAGCAGCTTGAAGGTGGTGCCGAGAACCGGCCAGCCATCCTCACCGGGAATCGAGTCGAGCTCGCGCTCGTCCTTCAGACGAACCCAGTGGGGATTGCCGCGCTCGCTCTGCACGTCCTGCGGACGGATCGCTTGCGGATGGTTAGCTGCGAGACTGGCCATGCCTTGCTCCTGATTGCGCCCTTAACCGATCGGTTAATGACACGCCTGTAAGCAAAGTCAATTTAAGCAGTCTTAAATCCAGCCTGCGAGTTCCCTGCGGATCAGCGCCTCGATCATGGCCATGCCCGGCTCGCTGGTGTTGAGGCAGGTCAGCGCGGCAAAATGCGTGCCGCCGGCCGCCTCGAAATCCTCGCGCCCGCGAATGCCCAGTTCCTCGATCGTTTCGAGGCAATCGGACGAGAAGCCGGGCGCGGCGACAACCATGCGGCGCACGCCGTTGGTGGCCTGAACCTTGATCACGTCATCTGTCGCAGGTTCCAGCCACTTGGCGCGCCCGAAGCGCGACTGGAAGCTGGTGGCGACCCGCAAATCGGGATGCGAAGCCGCGAATGCCTCACTCAGCAGGCGCGCAGTCTTCTGGCAGTGGCAGTGATAGGGATCGCCCAGGCGAAGCGTGCGCTCGGGCATCCCGTGGAAGCTGAGCACAAGGAGCTCGGGCGCGAAATCGAGTGCAGTGATCTGGGCGGCCAGATCCGTGTGCAGCGCCGTGATGGTAAGTGGATCGTCGAAATAGGGCGGCAAAGTGCGCAGCGCAGAGAGGCGGCGGCGGTCCTTGATCCAGGCCGCCACGGCATCAAGCGCGCTCCCGGTCGTCGCCCCCGAATACTGCGGATAGAGCGGCGCAACGAGAATGCGCTCGCATCCGTCTGCCAGGAGCTTGTCGAGCTCGGCCGCCATCGCGGGCTTCTGATAGCGCATCGCGTGGCGCACGATCACGCGATCACCCAGCCCGCCTTCAACGAACCGCGCCTGCAGCGCACGGGCCTGCGCGGCAGTGTGAAACGCCAGCGGCGAGCCTTCCTCGGTCCACACCTGGCTATAGGCATGCGCCGACTTGCGCGGCCGCGTGCGCAGCACCAGTCCGCGCAGGATCGGTTGCCAGAAGATCTGGGGAATCTCGACCACGCGGCGGTCCGAAAGGAACTCTGCAAGGTAGCGCCGCACCGACGATTCGTCGGGCGCGTCAGGCGTGCCGAGGTTGACCAGGAGCACCCCGATCTTGCCGGTCAGGATCCGGGGGTGGTCGGCAGGTAAGTCCATGGCGCTGGTCAGAGCCCTTCGGAAAGCAGAGGAAGGCGGCGGAAGCGCAGTCCTGTGGCAGAAAACAGCGCGTTGGCAATGGCCGGTGCAACCGCGGCGGTCGCAAGTTCGCCGGGATCGAACGGTTGCTCGTCCGAATCCGCAAAGGCAATATCAACCTTCGGGCAATCAGCAAGCAGCGGCAGGCCCAGCTGCGAGAGGCGCCCGGCCGTCGGCAGGCCGCCGGCATAGGCCGTGCTGCCGCCGATTGCCTGCGCCAGTGCAAACAGCATCCCGCCTTCGATCTGCTGGCGCGCGACGTCCATATTCACGATCCGCCCGATATCGACCCACGCCGAAAGCTGATCGACCCGGATGGCGCCCGCCTCCTGCCGCGCTGTCGCGACAACAGCGATGAAGCCGCTGCGCTGCCCTTCGGGCGCGGCCAGATCCATGCGGTGGCAGGCAATCCCTTGTCCGGACGCATCCGCGCCGCCGCCCCACATCGCCATCCGCGCCGCACCGACCAGACAGGCAGCCAGACGCGGCTGCCCGCCCAGCATCCCGATGCGGTAGGACAAAGGCTCTGCCCCGCCGAAATGCGCGCATTCATCGATGAAGCATTCGGTGAAAAACGCACCGTAGCCGTGGGCATTGCCGCGATAGCGCGCGGTGGGCAGCGGCAGGGCTACCGGCACATGATCGACCGCGCGTTCGGGGATCGCATAGAGCGGCATCGCGCCTTCGCACGCCAGCGGATCGGCACGGTCCTTGGCCGCCGCTTGAGCGTCCACGGCGTCAAGCCCGTCCAGCAGCCGCGCGCCCGCCTCGATCGCGGTGGCGGGCAAGGCCATGCGCGTGCGCCAGCCGAGCAGCTGGCGCTTATCCGGCCCGATAGACGCGGACAGCAGCGCCGAAACCGGGGTGCGCGGATAGCCCGCCAGCGATTCCTCCCAGCGCGACCACATGAGCTGCACCGGCCGACCCAGTGCCTTGGCAATCATCGCCGCCTCTACCGCGATGCGCGCATCAAGCCGTGCATCAAAACTGCCGCCCGCGTGCATCGGATAAACGACGACATTGCGCCGCGACACACCCGCTGCCCGCGCGGCCTGCCGCCGCACCAGTTCGGGCGCCTGCGTGGCGAGCCAGATTTCCAGCTTGTCGCCCGTCAGCCGCGCGGTGGCGGTCGCGGTTTCGAGCGGCGCATGGAGCGCGGGCTCCACATCATAGCGCGCGGTGAGGCTGGGTTTGGCGAGCAAGGCATCGGGATCGCCATCGGCCATCACGCGAGTGGCTGCGCCCTTGCGCAGGGCGCTATCGATCCGGTTTTCCAGCGCCGAGGAATCCGCGATCCGCCCCGCCGCACGGAAGCGCGGCTCCATCGCCAGCACGGCCTTGTGCGCCGCATGCCAGGTCTTGGCCGCCGCAGCGATCCAGCGCTTTGCATGGACCACGCCGACCACGCCCGGCACTTTGCCCGCAGCCTTGCGGTCGTAGCTCGACAACACGGTATCGCCCTGCGGCCCGTGGACAATCGCGGCGTGGACCATGCCGGGGAGCCGCACGTCACCGGCAAACACGAAGCTGCCATCGATCTTCGCCGGCAGATCGAGCCGGGGGAAACGCGGCCGCGCACCTTCCGGGAACTGGCCCGGGCGCTCGCGCGCAGGCTCGGCGCGCAAGGCCGGCGGATCGGGCGGATCATAGGCCAGCGCGTCTGCGATCAGCGCCGCAAATCCGATCCGCTGCTTGCCGTTCACCACGAAGTGCCCGGCCGTGTCGCAGGTTTCCCAGCGGACATTCCAGCGCGCCGCCGCCGCCTGCAGCAGCATGGCGCGCAGGCCCGCCGCCGCCGCGCGCAAAGGCGGCTCGAACGCCGCGAGGGCGGTGCCCTCTGCCGTGATCATCATCGGCTCGCGTTCAGCATGGATGCGCGCCAGCCAATCATCCGGGCTGTCTGCCAGCGCGGGGAGCAGGCGCGGTTGCCACAAGGGCGCCCAGCGTGCCGCGAGCACCAGATCGCCATAGACCGGGCTGGCAGGCGCGGGTTCCACGCCCACCCGCGTCCAATCTGCGCCCAGTTCGACCGCGACGATCTGCGCCAGCAGCGTGGCTATGCCCTGGCCCATCTCGCACACCGGCACGGCCACGCTGATCGCACCATCGGCGGCGAGGCGGATGAAGCTGTCGAACACATGTTCGCCCGGCCCCGCCACCAGCACGCTGGCATAGCGGCGCGGCGCCAGCCCGAAAGCCACGAGCAGCGCGCCCGCCCCGCCGGCGCCGATCAGCAGCCCGCGACGCGTGAGCCTCATCCCTGCTGCGCGTCCAACCACGCGAGCACGCCGCGTGCGATCCCGGCGAAGATATCGGCCTCGGGCCCCTCGCCCGCCGCCGGCGGCTCACCCGCATCGCTTTTCTGCCGAATCGCCAGATTGAGCGGCACGCGGCCAAGGAACGGCAGGCCCATGGCCTTTGCCGCCGTCTCCGCGCCGCCCGTGCCGAAGGGATCGCTCGTCCCGCCGCAATGCGGGCAGACATAGCCCGCCATGTTCTCGACCATGCCGACCAGCGGTACCTGGCCTTGTTCGAACAGCCGGATCGCGCGCGCCGCATCCATCAGCGCCAAGTCCTGCGGCGTCGAGACGATCACCGCGCCCGCCGGCTTGTGTTTCTGCAGCATGGTGAGCTGCACGTCGCCCGTGCCCGGCGGCAGGTCGACCACGAGGATTTCCGCATCGCCCCAATGCGCATCGATCAGCTGGCCCAGCGCATTGCCCGCCATCGGCCCGCGCCAGGCGATGGCCTGCCCGGGCTGGACGAGGTGACCCATAGACAGCATCGGCACGCCCCACGGGCTTTGCACCGGATGCAGCTTCTGGCCTTCCGCCTCAGGCTTGCGGCCCTCTGTCGCCAGCAGGCGCGGCTGCGAGGGGCCGTAGATATCAGCATCGACAAGGCCCACCTTGCGCCCAAGCCGCGCCATGGCGACCGCGAGATTGGCCGAAAGCGTCGATTTGCCCACGCCGCCCTTGCCCGAACCCACCGCGATGATGCGCCGGTTCACGCGCTCTGCGGTCATCCCAACGCGCACTTCGGCGGCGCCGGCAGCCTGCGCCGCCTCGCGCACTTTGGCTTCCAGCGCGGCGCGGCCCGCTGCGTCGAGCCCGCTCACCTCAAGGATGATGGAGGCGGTTTCGCCCTCCGCCTTTGCCGTCTGCAACCGCGCTCCGGCGGCCATGCGCACTGCCTGCTGCAGCGCTGTTTGATCCAGGCTCAATGCCGTTATCCCATACAAAGGGAGCGCTTGCCCCAACGGACGCCCCCTAGCAGAGGAATTTTGGCAGGGAGACACTGTTTTTAACCGCAGAGCGTACCTATAGTCTTCTCATGATTTCTTTCGTTGGACGAATGTCGCGGATCGGCCTTGCGATGGCCGGCAGGAAAAGCCCTTGGGGCGGTAGCGCCAATGGCGAACCCGGAAGCGGGGAACCGGGCAGCGAGGAGCAGGGCGAAAGCGCTGGGTCTGGTGCTGGAAGCGGCGATGAGGGCGAAGGCCCTGCGCCCGAAAGCGCGCCCCCGCCGCGCGGCAATGGTCCGCGCAATCCATGGCTGCCGCCTTCTTCCCCCGAGGCGCGCCGCGGGCAGACCCTTGAAGACCTGTTCAAGCGCCGCGGCGGCGGAGGTGGCGGCGGCAATGGCCCCGGCTTCCGTCTGCCACAGCGCCCCGGCGGTGGTTCGTGGGCACCTATCGCAGTGGGCGCGGTCGCGCTGATCTGGCTTGGCGCCACGATGGTGCACCGTGTCTCCCCGCAGGAAAAGGGCGTGGTCACCACCTTCGGCGCTTATAGCCACACCATCGATTCCGGCGTTTCGTTCACTTTGCCCTGGCCGATCCAGGCGGTCTCGGTGGAAGACGTCACCTCGATCCGCCGCGATTCGATCCCCGAAGGCGATGGCGAACGGCTGATGCTGACAGGCGATCAGAACCTCGTGGATCTGACCTATCTCGTCCGCTGGAACATCAAGGATCTCAAGCTCTACACCTTCCAGCTCGCCGAACCCGGTGCGACGGTGAAGGAAGTGGCCGAAGCGGCAATGCGTCAGTCCATCGCGGAAGTGACGCTGAACGACGCAATGGGCTCCGGCCGCGCCTCGATTGAATCGAACGTTCGCGAGCGGATGCAGCGCATTCTCGATGCCTATCGTTCTGGCGTGAAGATCCAGGGCGTGGAAATCAAAAAGACCGATCCGCCAGCCAAGGTGGTCGATGCTTTCAAGGAAGTGCTTGCCGCGCAGCAGGACGCGCAGAGCGATATCAACCGTGCCGAGGCCTATGCCCAGCAAATCACCCAGCGCGCGCAGGGTGAGGCAACCTCGTTCGACAAGGTCTATGCCGAGTACAAGCTCGCCCCCGAAGTGACCCGGCGGCGCATGTACTATGAAACAATGGAGCGGGTGCTGAGCAAGACCGACAAGGTGATCATCGAAACCTCGGGTGTCATGCCCTATCTGCCGCTGCCAGCGATGAAGCAGACCCCGCTGCCCGAACCTTCGGCCACTTCCGGGGAGCGCCGCTGAGATGGAACAGACCCTGATCCGCCTGTGGCAGGAACAGAAGGCCGTGATCATCGCGGTCGCCGTTGCCCTCATCGCTCTCGTCAGCTGTGTGACCGTGGTGGGAGAGCAGGAGCAGGCCGTGATCGTGCGGCTGGGTGAACCCAACCGCGTGGTCAACCGCTTCCGCCCCCAGACCGAGTTCGGCCAGACGGGCGCGGGCATCGTGCTGCGCATCCCCTTCATCGAACAGGTCGTGCGGATCGACAAGCGCGTGCTCGATGTCGATCTGGAACGCCAGCAGGTCACCTCCGCAGACCAGCGCCGGCTTGAGGTCGATGCCTATGCGCGCTTCCGCGTGATCGACCCGGTCAAGATGTACGAGACCGCCGGCACGGTGAGCAAAGTGGCCGAACAGCTCCAGCCGATTCTCAATTCGGTACTGCGTCAGGAACTGGGCAAGCGCACCTTCGGCTCGCTGCTGACGGCGGATCGCGGGCAGGCCATGGTCAATATCCGCAAGGGGCTTGACCGCGAGGCGCGCGAATACGGCGCGCAAGTGATCGACGTGCGGATCAAGCGGGCGGACCTGCCCGATGGTGCCCCGCTGGAATCGGCCTTCACCCGCATGATCACCTCGCGCCAGCAGGAGGCGGCCACGATCCGTGCCGGAGGGCAGAAGAACGCGCAGATCATCCAGGCCACCGCTGAAGCGACGGCCGCCAAGGTCTATGCCGAGAGCTTCGGAAAGGACCCGGACTTCTACGATTTCTACCGGGCCATGAAGAGCTACGACTACACCTTCACGCAGAAGGACAGCAGCACCTCGGTCGTGCTTTCGCCCGAGAATGCCTATCTGCGCCAGTTCAAGGGCGTGAAGTAACCGCGCCCGGATCTGGCCGAACGTGTTATTCAATTCCGGTTCAGGCGCTTGGATGTGAAAGCAGGGCGCGCGACAACCGGAACGGGAACCAGGCACCCAGGCTCCCCGGATCACTCCGACCGCCGCCGCTGAGATGAAGAGGAATTGCCACGTGCGATACGCTTACGGAGTAACTACGGCGCTGCTCCTCGCCGGCAGCGCGCTGACCCTGACCACTGGCTTCCCGGCAGGGGCCCAGGTGGCGCAGAATGATTCGGCGCAGATGCAATCGGTGGTGCCGCGCGGCGGCGCCCCGGCCAGCTTTGCTGACCTTACCCAGCAGCTTCAGCCGGCCGTGGTCAACATCTCGACCCGCCAGCGCGTGAAGGTGCAGAACAACAACCCATTCGCGGGCACGCCGTTCAGCGATCTGTTTGGCGGCGGCCAGGGCGGTCAGGGTGGCGGACAGCCCCAGACGCGCGAGGCGCAGTCGCTCGGTTCGGGCTTCGTCGTCTCGGCCGATGGCTATATCGTCACCAACAACCACGTGATCACCGCCGAAGGGCAGGGCGAGATCGAATCGATCACCGTCACCATGACCGACGGCACCGATTATCCGGCCAAGCTTGTCGGCCGCGATGCAGCATCCGATCTGGCCGTGCTCAAGATCACCGGCACCAAGCCCTTCCCGTTCGTGAAGTTCGGCGATTCGCGCCACGCCCGCGTGGGTGACTGGATCATCGCCATCGGCAATCCGTTCGGGCTTGGCGGCACGGTGACCAGCGGCATCATCTCGGCGGTCTATCGCAACACCGGCTCAGGCTCTGCCTATGACCGCTATCTCCAGACCGACGCCTCGATCAACCGGGGCAATTCGGGCGGGCCGATGTTCGACATGGCCGGCAACGTGATCGGCATCAACAACGCCATCTTCTCGCCCACCGGCGGCAGCGTCGGCATCGGTTTCGCCATTCCGGCTGAAATCGCGGCCCCCATCGTGGAAAAGCTGCGCAATGGCCAGGCCATCGAGCGCGGCTATCTGGGTGTGCGCATCCAGCAGCTTTCCGACGATCTCGCCTCCAGCCTTGGCCTTGCCAAGAATCGCGGCGAATTCATCCAGTCTGTCGAACCCAATCAGGGTGCCGCCAAGGCCGGGATGCAGCCGGGCGACGTGGTCGTGCGGGTTGATAGCAAGGATGTGACGCCGGACCAGACGCTTTCATTCATCGTGGCGAACACCGCGCCCGGCAAGCGCATCCCGATCGACCTCATCCGCAATGGCCAGCGCCTGACGGTGCAGGCGGTGGTCGGCAAGCGGCCGAGCGAGGAAGAGCTCGCCCAGCAAACCTTCGATCCCGATGCGCAGCAGGGGGACGGCTTCGGTGATCAGGCCAAGCCGAGCAAGCCCGCCGGCCCGGTGGTTCAGCAGGCACTCGGCATCGCAGCGATCCCGCTCACCCCGCAGATCGCCCGTCAGCTCGGCGCGACGGAAGATACCAAGGGCGTGGTGATCACCGCAGTCGACGATTCGGCGGATGCAGCAGCCAAGGGCTTGCAGCGCGGCGACATCGTGCTGTCGGCGAACTACAAGCCGGTGGCGACCGCTGCCGATCTGGAAGCGATTGTCCGCCAGGCCAAGACCGAGAACCGCGAGGCTGTGCTCCTGCGCATTCAGCGGCGCGGCCAGCCTGCGATCTACCTGCCGATCCGCATCCGCTGATCGCACGCCTTTCGGCAAGCATGGGGGCTGGCGGACACATGTTCGCCAGCCCCTTCGCGTTTCAGATCAAGCGATGGGCCACTGCGAAAGGATCGTCGCTGCGTCGAAATAATCGCGCCAATACGTAATCCGCCCATGGTGCACCTCGAACACGCCGGTCACCGGCAGCTCCACCCACTTGTCCGCAAGCCGATGCCGGTCCAGCCGTTCGAGCATCACGACAGGGCCAGAGGCCAGCTCGCGCAGAACGCGGAACTCGTTTTCCAGCGTCGGCGCAAAGAAAGGCTCCAGCACCGCGCGCACGCCTGCGGGGCCGGTCACCGTGCCGATCGGCGGCGGATTGGTATAGGTGCAGGTCTCAGCCACATGGCCAAGCGCGGTATCGTAATCGAGCGGCTCCATGGCCTTGAGGAAGGCCTTGATGATTGCGATGGGCTCCATGATCCTGCTCTCTCCTGTGCTTTCAGATGGCGGAAGATGCGCAGGAGAGTGAATTGAATCAATTACTTCGCAGGTTATTGCGGAGCATCTTCCGGCACTGGCGGCAAGGGCATCTGGCGAAACAGCGCCTCGGTTTCCGCGTCGGCAGGAAACAGCGTTTCGAGGCGCAGTTCATCGGTCGTCACATCCTGCGCCGTGCCGAACGTGGCGATCACCGCGAAGAGCGAGATCTGGCGCTCTCCCACCGCAAGCGAGAAGGGCACGACCGGCAGCAGCGCGCTCTCCATCGCTGACCACAGGATCTCCGGCTCCTGAAACGGGGCGAGGCTGTCGAGCACGGCAAGCATGTCCGTCCCGCCGGCGGCCTGGGCCTCCCGCATCGCGCGTTGCCACAGCAGCGGGCCGACCGCCGACCAATTAGCCACCAGCGCGCGAATGCCACAGGGGTGGAAGAACAAGCGCATCAGATTGCGCGGGTGTTCCGCACCCGGTTCTCCCACGCGCGCCCAGATATCGGCGCCGAGCAGTGCGGTTAGCGCCTCAAACGGGCGATTGGCGATCAGCACGTTCCATGCCCGATCGAGCGCCAGCGCGGGGTAGGGTTCATGCGCGCGCAGCATCATCCGCACCGCGCCCATGACTTGCGCCATCTGCGGATCATCGAGCGCGCGGGTGCGGTAGATCGGAGCGAAGCCCGCCGCTGTCAGCCACAGGTTGCGTGTCCGCAGCGGCACGTCCAGCGCTTCGCTCAATTGCAGGATCATCGCCCGGCTGGGATTGGCCCGTGCGGATTCGAGGAAGCTGATGTGGCGCTGCGACACGCCCGATGTCAGCGCGAGATCGAGCTGAGACCAGCGCCGTTTCTGGCGCCATTCGCGCAGCAAGCGCGGGAATCCCTCAAGGCTCATATCCACAGCGCGAATGTCGCAGACCCGCGCGGCGGCTTCAATAACCTGCGGGGTAATAGTTCCTAGATCGGCTTGGGGCTCTGCACCGGTTTCGGACGCGGGCGCGGGCCATCGGCCTGCTTGCCGGTTGCGCGACTAAGGAAATCATCGCCCGCCGCCGGCGGCCCTTCCGGCACCGGCACACCCTGTTCGCCCGCAGGCCCCGCGTCATTGCCGAACGGCGCGCGGTTCTGGGCCCCGTTCTGCCCCCCATTTTGGGCGCCGGGCTCAACGATGTTACCATCAGGATCGGCATAGAAATAGCCATCCGGATTGGCCTGCATCACCTCGTCGTCGGGCTCCAGCTGCCATTGCGGCAGCTTGAGATCGGTATCGAACTTCTCCGGCGGACGCTTGGCCGTCGCGATCTTCATGTAGGCGGCAAAGGCGCGCGCAGGCGCCGTGCCGCCCTGCAGACCCGGCACCGGATGCGCATCATCGCGGCCCATCCACACACCGGTGGTGATCCCGCTCGAAAAGCCGAGGAACCAGCCGTCCTTGTTCGAGCTCGTCGTACCGGTCTTGCCCGCAACCGGGCGGCCGATCTGCGCGGCACGGCCTGTGCCGATGCTGACCGCCGACTGCAGGAGATCGGTTATCCCCGCCGCGACGTAGTTCGGCACCAGTTGCTGCACCGGATCGGCCCGGTGGCTGTAGAGCACCTCACCCTCGGTCGAGGTGATCTTGCGGATGCCGTAGGGGGAAATCGCGTTGCCCCGCGCCTGAACCGCGGCAAAGGCGCGCACCATATCGATCACGCGCACGTCGGACGAGCCGAGCACCATCGAGGGCAGCGTATTGATCGGCGTGGTGATGCCAAAGCGGCGCGCCATCTGGGCAACTGCCCCGAAGCCGACTTCGTTGCCGAGCTGCGCCGCCACGGTATTCTTCGAATAGGCAAAGGCGCTGCGCACGTCGATCTCGCCAGCATAAGTCCCGCCGGAATTGCGCGGGCTCCAGCCGTCGATGGTAACGGGTTCGTCCTTCACTTTGGCATCGGGCGTATATCCCGCCTCCAACGCTGCGAGATAGACGAAGAGCTTCCACGCCGAACCCGGCTGGCGCACCGCATTGACCGCGCGGTTGTAGTTCGAGGTCACGTAATCGGTGCCGCCGACCATCGCCAGCACGGCCCCGTCGCGGTCGAGGCTGACGAGCGCCCCTTGCGCGCCTTTGGGCACATTGGCCTGGATCGCATCGGTCGCGGCGTGCTGCGAAGCGGGATCGAGCGTGGTCCACACCTCGATCGGCCGATCGTTTTCGGGCAGCAGCAGATCGAGCTGCGGCAGCACCCAATCAGTGAAGTAGCGCGCCGAATTCTGGCCCTGCTCGGCGGCGAGCTTGACCGTCTTGAAATCGGTCGCGGCAGCTTCGGCCGGAGTGATCTTGCCGGCTTCCTGCATGGTCTGCACGACCACCTTGGCGCGGTCGACCGCGGCGACGGCATCGGCAGTGGGTGAGTAGTGCGAAGGCGCCTTGACCAGGCCCGCGATGATCGCCGCCTCGGCAAGGCTTAGCTGTTCGCCCGAATGGCCGAAAAACTTGCGTGCGGCAGAATCGACGCCATAGGCACCGCCACCGAAATAGACCTTGTTGAGATAGAGCTCGAGCACCTGGTCCTTGGTGAACTTTTGCTCGATCGCCATCGCCAGCAGCGCCTCCCGGATCTTGCGATCGAAGGTGCGGCTGTTGTTGAGGAAGATGTTGCGCGCCAGCTGCTGGGTGATGGTCGAGCCGCCCTGCCGCCAGTGCCCGGACTGAACGCGCACCATGAGCGAGCGCAGGATGCCGATGGGATCGACGCCCCAGTGATCGCGAAAACGCCGGTCCTCGACCGAGATCATCGCGTCCGTAAGCGTCTTGGGAATGCGCTCATAGGGCACCCAGCGCCCATAGCTTGGCCCCAGCGTCACGATTTCAGACCCGTCGCTGGCGCGTACGACGATGGTCTGCCCGGTCTGGGACGATTTCATCCGTTCGTAGCTGGGCAGCGAGCGCTCGGTCACGAGCACCGCCACCGCCAGTGCCATCGCGCCCAGCAAGGTCAGCGCCGCGCCCCACACGAGCAGGCGGCGCAGCCAGCGACCGAGGAACGAACGCTCCTCCGGATCAGGTCGGCGCCGCGAGGACGAGCGCTCCGATCCGGAGCGGCCCAAGTTCGAACGGTTGGGCAAATCCCGTCTGGCCATCAGCTTTGCGTCAGCTCCCACATGCGGCGGCGCCCGCCGTGATGACGGGTGCGCGTTTCTTCCGCGCCTGATGCATAGGCGATTTGGAACACAGGGTTAACCCGGAAGGTACGATTGCACCGGGGACAAGCTCGAAACCGTGTTTTTTCAGTCTTCCGGCGTGAAATCGAGCGCCGCGCTGTTCAGGCAATAGCGCAGGCCGGTAGGTCCTGGGCCATCGGGGAAGACATGGCCGAGATGCCCGTCGCAGCGCGCGCAGCGCACTTCGGTGCGGGTCATGCCGTGGCTAACGTCGCTGTGCTCGTCGACCGCTTCGGGCTCGACCGGAGCAGTGAAGCTGGGCCAGCCCGAACCGCTTTCGTACTTGGTGGCCGATTCAAACAGCGGCGCGCCGCAGCCGGCACAGTGATACTGGCCGGTCAGCTTGTTCTTCTCGTACTTGCCGGTGAAGGCGCGCTCGGTGCCGCCCTGGCGCAGCACCTGGTATTGCTCGGGCGAAAGCCGCTCGCGCCATTCGGCATCGGTCAGGTTCATCTTGTCGGGCATGGAACGGATCTCCTTCGCTGGCCCGGAATATGGGAAGCCGCGCGGCGCTCGGCAAGCCGGCTTTGGAGGCATGTTTCCATACCGGGCAAGGATCAGTGCAAGTGCTCGACCACCAGCACTGTTCCGTCCGCACCGACGACCCGCATCCTCGTGCCCGGCTGCGCATCAGGACCACGCGCCAGCCATTCGGTATCGCCGTGGCGCACGCGCCCGCTGCCGCCATCGATCACATGCGTTACAACAACGCTCTGGCCCACGAGCTGCCCGCCCCGGTCATTGAGCATGGGATCGGCGCTGACCACCGGATGCCGCAAAACCCAGCGCCGCCCCGCCGCGAGCGCCAGTGCGCACAGCACGGCGAAGAGCACGATCTCGGCCTCGATACCCACCGGCATGGCCGCCGCCACCACCCCGGTGACAAGCGCTGCCGCTGCGAGCCAGATGAGAAAATAGCCCGGCGCGACCAGCTCGGCGATGGCCAGCGCCACGCCCAGCGCCATCCAGCCCCAGTGTAGGCCGAGGATTTGGGTGATCAGCGCCATGCCCTCAGCCCTGGCCAGGTCCGGCTGGCGGCGGGGGCGGAGCGGGCACCACGCGCGGCACCCGCGGGCTGCTGGGCGGCGGCGCGCCCGGCTTGCTGCCGATCGC
>CANGJB010000052.1 GCA_947453945.1 Sphingomonadaceae bacterium | reverse complement strand
ATGACCATTTGCGGGAAGGGCGTGACCATGATCGGATAGCCAAGCTCGGCGCGCACTTGTTCGGTTTCGGCGATCACGGCGGGCAGGCGGTCTGAAAGGCCAAGTTCCTCCAGCTGCCGCGCAGTCGTGGTCATCACGCCGCCGGCGATTTGGTGCCTGAGGAAGCTGGCATCGAAGTTCTGCGGGCGGCCGGCGGGCAAATTTTCCGCCAGAGCCACGCGGTTCCAGTAGGAAGTCAGCCGCGCGAGCGCCGCGCGGTCGATGTCCACGGTGTGGCCCGCTTCCTCAAGGTTCGCCAGCATCCGGTTCGCTTCCGGAAGCGAGGAGCCATCGCCCCCGGGGCCGACGCCGACATGGATCGCCGAAATGCCGAGCTTGGCCGCCTCAAGGCTGGAGAGCATGCCCTGACCGATCGTGGTGTGGGCATGGATTTCGAGCGGACGATTGCCGATTGCCGCGCGCACGGCAGGCGCCAACGTGCGCACCCGGTCGAGCGAAAGCAGGCCCGAAGGGTCCTTGATATAGAACAGGTCGATATCGGGGCTCTGGCCCACCGCGCGCGCAAAATCGGCGTAGAATTTGTCGGTGTGGATTTCAGAGAGCGTGAAGGTGAGCGCGCACATCACTTCCGCGTCGCCTTCCTCCTTCACCAGCCGCGCTGCCTCAACCACCGCAGGCACTTCGTGCATCGGATCAAGCAGCACGAAGCGCCCGACGCCGTTCACTTGCAGCGCACGGTAGACAAGCCGCATGAACTCAGGGTCCGCTTGCTGCCACGCAATAAAGCGCAAGCCCGTCGTGATGAACTGCAAGGGCGTCGTCGGCATTGCCGCCGCCATGCGCCGGAGCCGTTCCCACGGGTTGTTCTGGAAATAGCGCACCGCGACGGCCATGTGGCTCGACGAAGTGAAGTCGATAGCGCGGAACCCGCAGGCTTCGGTGAGTGCTGCCGCCTGCAGCATATGCGCGGTGTTGAGCCCCGTGGCGCCCCACAGGCTCTGGTTGCCATCGCGCATGGTCACATCGACCAGCCTGAGCGTGCTCATGCAGAAAGTCCTGTCAGAAAGCCGGTATCGACGCCGCCCGCCGCAAAGCGCGGATCGGCAGCAATGCGGGCATGGAGCCCGGCGGTTGTGGGCACGCCTTCGATTGCAATGCGCCGCAGCGCCGCTTGCAGCCGCGCCACTGCTTCCTCGCGGCTCGCGCCGTGGACGATCAGCTTGCCAAGGAGCGAATCGTAGAACGGGGGGACTTCGCCCCCGGCGGCGATATGGGTATCGACACGAATGCCGGGGCCGGCAGGCCATGCGGCCCTTGAAATCCGGCCCGGGGCCGGGCGGAAATCAGCGTCCGGATCCTCGGCATTGATGCGCACTTCAATGGCATGGCCCACCGGGCGCACCATAGCCTGCGTGAGCGTCAGCGCCTTGCCCGAGGCCACGAGCAATTGCTGCTCGACAAGGTCCACTCCGGTGATCGCTTCAGTAACGGGATGCTCAACCTGGATGCGGGCGTTGAGCTCAAGGAAGTAGAATGAAAAGTCGGTCGCATCGACGAGGAATTCCGCCGTCCCCGCGCCGCAATAGCCGATATGGCGCGCAAGGCGCACCGCTGCCTCTTCGATGCCGGCGCGCGCCGCTTCGGGCATTGCCGGGGCAGGGGCCTCTTCCACCAGTTTCTGAAAGCGGCGCTGGATCGAGCAATCTCGGGTGCCGAGATGGATCGCGTGCGTGCCATCGCCCAAGAGCTGCACTTCGACGTGCCGCCCCTTGGCGACGAACCGCTCGACATAGACGGCCGCATTGCCGAACGCCGCCTGTGCTTCGGCCTTTGCCATATCGAGCACGGTATCGAGGTCTTCGGCGCGGTCTACGCGGCGCATGCCCTTGCCGCCGCCGCCCGCCACGGCTTTCAGAAGCAGCGGGTAGCCGATTTCGGCAGCACGGGCATGGACCGCCTCGCGCGTTGCCGCCTCGCCGCCGGGAAGGACAGGAAGGCCCGCCTCCAGCGCGAGAGCGCGTGCCGCAAGCTTGTCGCCCATGCCTTCCAGCGTCGTAATCCCGGGACCGACGAAGCGGATGCCCGCCTCTGCCACGGCCCGCGCAAACGCCGCGTTTTCAGAGAGGAAGCCATAGCCCGGGTGCACCGCATCGCAATTTGCGGCGATCATTGCGGCCACCACCTTGTCGATGGCGAGGTAGCTTTGCGAGGACGGGCCGGGGCCGAGCAGCACCGTCTCGTCCGCCATGAGCGCGGGGAGGGAGGCAGCATCGGCGCTGGATACGCCCAGCACCGTGGTGATCCCCATGGCTTTGGCGGTGCGGATGACGCGCAGCGCGATTTCGCCGCGATTGGCAATGAACAGACGGCGGATCATGGTTGTGTCCTCGGCTCTGGCTCAGGCGAGCCGGATCAGGGACTGGCCCTTGGCGACCATGGTGGCATTGGCGACGATCACTTCGGCCACGGTCCCTGCGCGCCCGGCATGAACCGGGTTCATCAGCTTCATTGTCTCGACAATGCCGACGACCGTTTCCGGCCCGACCGTGTCTCCCACCGCGATGAACGGCGGCGCGCCGGGTTGCGGTGCGTGGTAGAACGTGCCGGGCAGCGGGGCCGGCACGGCATCGGGATCGGCCGCATGCACTGCCACTTCAGCAGCGGCTTCGGGCGCGCTGCCGGCCCATTGCCACTCCTGCGTCATACCGGATTCAGCCCCATCAGCGCGCGCAAGGCGCAGCCGGAAGCGGCGCGTTGAAAGATCAAGCTCGCGGTAGGGTGAAGCCTCGATGATCGCCGCAATCTCGGCGATGTCTTCGGCATTCAGCGGCAGGTCGTCATTCATGCAAAAATGTCCGGTCAGGCTTTGGCGGCGGCAAGCATCTCGCGCGAAGCGGCGATGATGGCGTCCGAAAAGGCGGTGTCGTTGAAATGGGCGTCGATGGCCGTCACCGGTACTTCGGCCGGCATGACCTCGCGCAGGTATGCGGCAAACGGCGGCGGCACGCTCGTGTCCATCAGGTGCCCAGCCGGGCTGTCGTGGTTGGAAAAGCCATGGAGCGGCGTGAACACCCGCACCGGTCCCTTGGCATCGCGCACATTGGCCGCGAGGTGATCGGCCAGCTTCTTGAGATCCTCGAACGTGGTGCGCACCGCGGTCAGCTGCGGGTTGTGCTCATGATAGCGCCGCCCGGGGAACTGTGCGCGCGAGGCATCAATCGGCCCGCCGATGATGAAATCGGCATTGCCCGGCGCGAGGATCGTCGGGATGCCCTTGAGCAGCGCCGGACGCCCGCGATCCGGGCCGGTATCGGCAAGACCGCCAAAGATGTGGTCAAGGATCTCGGTCTGCGAGAGATCAAGCACCAGCGCCACGTCCTTGCCCGCTGCCAGCCCGTCGAGCGTTGGCCCGCCAGCACCCGAGGAGTGGAATACCATGAC
The DNA here is from genome assembly GCA_947453945.1 of Sphingomonadaceae bacterium. Classification (GTDB taxonomy): domain Bacteria; phylum Pseudomonadota; class Alphaproteobacteria; order Sphingomonadales; family Sphingomonadaceae; genus Novosphingobium. Next base: position 17,314 of record CANGJB010000052.1, on the reverse strand, counting down.
TTCGCAGCCATCGCTTTCCAACGCCTCGCGGATGCGGCGAATGCTGGCTTCGGTGGTGCCAAGCGTGGTGATGAGGACCAGCGGCCTTTCCGCCGCTGCCTTGGGGTCATAGCCCTTGGCCATTCCGGCCACCGCATGCGCGGCATTGCGGAACACGTCGCGGCTGATCGAATTGAGCCCGGAGATATCGGTCACCGCGTTCATCATCGCGATGTCCTGCACGCCCATGTAGGGCTTGGTGAAGCCGGAGGCCATCGTCGAGACGATCAGGCGAGGCAGGCCAAAGGGGAAGCTCTGCATAAGCGCCCCGGCCAGTGCCGAGCCCATCGAGCCGCCGACGGCGAGAATGCCGGAAATCGGATCCTTCGCGTTCCAGGCGTGGGCGGCGGCGATGGAGCCACGGATCATCGCATCCTGGCACTTGCCTTCATGGCCCAGCGCGCGGACCTCTTCGATCGTCATGCCGGCAGCCTGCGCCACGGCCTCGGGCGAAATCTCCGCGCCGCCGACTGTACGGCGGACACTCGGATCGAGGTGGACGATGCGCACACCTGCCGCCTCAAGCGCCGCGCGAACGAAGCGCGCTTCTTCTTCCTTGGTATCCTGCGTGATGATGAGCATGACGCTCGGCAGTGTGGTTTCAGCCATGGCTATCCTCGTTTCCCGGACTCAAGAGTGCGACATCGCGGTTGACAATGCACGCCGCTATGCAATGGGCGCGTTGCATAAGGTGAAACACGCTGACGGGCCAGCCGGTCCTTCCCGGCGAATGAAGCACCGGGAAGAGACAATGCTGGAACGCAAGGTAAAGACAGTGCGCGCGCTGGAGCGCGGGCTAGATGTGCTGCTCGAGGTGCAGACACGCCGGGGCGTGAGCCTGCATGAACTCCACCAGTCGCTGCACCTATCGAAGGCCACATTGCTGCGCATGCTGCTGACGCTGGGACGCAAGGGGCTGATCTGGCAACGCCTTGCCGATGGGGCCTATCTGCCGCATGTCGGTGCTGCGGCGCGCGGCACGGGCAGTGCGGTGGAGCACATCGCCGAAATCGCCTCACCCTATATGAAGGCGCTCTCGACCAAGGTGGCGTGGCCTTCCGTGCTTGGCGTGCCCCGGCTAGATCACATGGAAATCCTCGAGACGAACAGCCCGCTTTTCCGGCTCGATTCCGCCATTCTCGGGCCGGTTGGCGTGAAGCTGTCTTACATTCATACCGCCACCGGCCGCGCCTATCTTGCCGCCTGCGACGACAGCGAACGTGAGGCGATCATCGCGCGCCTGCGCCCGAAAGATGCGGCGCTCAGCAGCGAGGAGGACTTGCGCGTGATCCTCCAGGAGACGCGTGAGCGCGGCTATGCACTGCGTGAACCGCTGCACCCTTGGCCGGATCGTTCGAAGCAGCTTGTGCTGCGGGATGGCCGGCGCTCTATGGCGGTGGCGATCACGGCGCGCGGTGCACCTGTCGCCACGCTTAACCTCACTTGGCCGGCCAAGCGCGGTACGGATGAGGCGGTGATGCACCGGCATCTCGATGCGCTGCATCAGACTGCCAAGGCCATCGGGCAGGCGCTTGCAGATCAGTGAGTAATTCTTTCGGGGCCGGGCGTGACGGCATGAACCGCCTTTCATGGCTGGTCGGTGCTTACAATTGCACGCTGTGAAATCTGTTTGTCTTGCTGATTAAATCGGCGGCGGCCTGTGCGACTATCCATCGCGGGATCATAGGAGGCACAAAGCATGCGGCAGTGGGTAATCAAGGCGGGCGCGTCGTCGCTGGACGATATGGCCCTGCGTGATGCGCCCGAACCGCAGGCCGGCCCTGGCGAAGTTCTCGTCCGCGTGCGCGCCTGCTCTCTGAATTTTCGCGATCAGATCATTCCGCTCGGTTTTTACATGGGCGGAACGGTGGCGGTGGATACGGTGCCACTTTCCGATGGTGCAGGCGAAGTCGTCGCGGTTGGGGCAGGGGTCACTTCGGTCAAGCCGGGCGACCGCGTTGCCGGAACTTTCTTCCAAAACTGGCTCGATGGGCCGCCCAATCCGGGCGCGGGTCCTGCGCTTGGCGCGCCGCCTGCGCCGGGGATGCTGCAGGATCTTGTGGTCTTGCCCGAGCACGGTGTTGTTCCGCTGGCGCAGAGTTTGTCGTTCGAGGAAGCAGCTTGCTTGCCCTGCGCGGGTGTCACGGCGTGGAACGCGCTGATGGAAGGGCCGCACCCGGTGCGGGCTGGTGAAAGCGTGCTGGTGCTCGGCACCGGCGGCGTCTCGCTGCTCGCGCTGCAAATCGCCAAGGCAGCCGGTGCGCAGGTCATCGCGACGAGTTCGTCGGACGAGAAGCTAGCCCGGGTGGCGGCGCTTGGCGCGGACAAGACGATCAACTACCGCGGTGTGCCCGAATGGGGCACAGCTGCGGCCGATCTGGCCGGTGGCGGCGTCGATCACGTGGTCGAGGTCGGCGGTGCCGGCACGTTGAAGCAGAGCATCACCGCAGTGGGCTTCGGAGGCGAGATCGCGCTGATCGGCGTGCTCACGCGGGAGGGCGATACCAACCCGCACGCGCTGATGTTCAAGGGCGGTAGCATTCGCGGGATCTTTGTCGGCTCGCGCGGGATGGCGGCACGTCTCAACACATTCATCGACACGTATACGATCAAGCCGGTGGTTGACCGCGCGTTCAAGATTGAACAGGCGCTGGATGCCTATCGCTATCAGGCATCAAGCGCACTGTTCGGCAAGGTCGTGATTACGCTTTAGAGTATAGGCTCCCAGGGGGCCTCCACTAAAAAGCCCAGCCGGGCAAACGGCGGGCATGAGGGTAGAGGAAGGCAAGGCATGGCGCAGGCATTGGGTTTTGGACAGCGCATCGGGGGCGTGGTGCAAACCGCGTTTGTCGTTGCGGACATCCATGCCGCGATCACGCAGTTCCAGCGCGATTTTGGCGCGGGGCCGTTCTTCCTGCTCGATCACTTCCTGGGCGAGGGACAGGTCTATCGTGGCCAGACTTCCACCGCAGACGTGGCCATTGCGATGGGCTTTGCCGGGCACATGCAGATCGAACTGATCCAGCCGCTCGACGCTGAGCCTTCGGTCTACCGTGAAACGATCGAGGCGCGCGGTTTCGGCTTCCATCACTTTGGCGTGGCGTTTGCCGATGTCGATGCCGCACTGCCCAGCTACCTCGAGCGCGGCCATACTCTGGCTTTCCGCGCGCCGGTGCCCACCGGCGGCTCAGTCGCCTATCTGGAAAGTGCCGATGCGGCCTCGTCTGGTTTTATCGAGCTTATCCCCGCGACCGAGGGCATGAACACGCTCTTTACCGCGCAGTTTGAGGCAGCCCAGACCTGGGATGGCCATACTGCTCCTGTGAGGCCCTTCCTGTGAGCGGCGCTTCGCTCACGTCCGGTGTGGACGCATCTCAGCGCCGCGGCGGCGGCTATCAGGCTTGGGTTGTCGGGCTGCTCAGCCTCAACTTTGGCATCCTGTTCTTTGATCGCAACGCGCTCAATTTCCTCATGCCGTTCGTGCAGCCTGATCTGCACCTCAGCAACACGCAAGTCGGCATGTTCAGCTCCGCGCTCTCGCTCACTTGGGCGCTTTCGGGCCTGGCGGTCGGGCGCATTTCCGACAAGCTCGGTTCGCGCAAGCCAGTCGTGGTTGTGGCGACGCTGGCATTCTGCGTCTGCTCGTTCGCGTCGGGCCTTGCGTCCTCGTTCTTCATGCTGCTCGGCGCGCGGCTGTTGATGGGCGCTGCAGAGGGCGGCGTCATGCCGGTCAGCCACTCAATGATCGTCAGCGAAGTCGCCCCCGAGCGGCGCGGCATGGCGATGGGCGTGGCGCAGAACCTTGGTTCCAACCTGCTTGGTTCAGGCCTTGCGCCGCTGCTGCTGGTGCCGGTGGCCGCCACCTATGGCTGGCGCGAAGGCTTCTACCTCGCCGCCGCACCGGGCCTCATCACGGCTGTGGTGATCTGGTTCACCTTGCGCGAGCCGCCCGCCGAAGTGCACGACGCCGCCAAGCCCAAGGTTCCACTTGGAGAAGCCTTCCGCCACCGCAACGTGGTGCTGTGCGCGATCATCTCGGTCCTGCTGGTCTCCTACCTCGTCGTGTGCTGGGCGTTCATGCCGCTCTATCTCACCAAGGTGCGCGGCTTCGCGCCCGAGACGATGGGTTGGCTCATGGCAACGCTCGGGCTTTCGGCCGGCCTTGGCAGTTTCGTGGTGCCTGCCATCTCGGACGCAGTGGGCCGTCGCCCGGTAATGATCGGCTTCGCCTTCCTCGGCGTGATCCTTCCGCTTGGTGGGCTGTACTACACCGGTTCGCCCTGGGTGCTGGCGGTAATCTTCTTCTTCGGGTGGGGCCTCAACGGCCTGTTCCCGATGTTCATGGCGACGATCCCCTCGGAATCGGTCGATCCGCGGCTGACGGCGACGCTCACCGGCGTGGTCATGGGCACCGGCGAAGTGCTCGGCGGCGTGCTCAGTCCGTTCTTCGCCGGCGCGCTGGCGGATAGCTATGGACTGTCTGCTGCGCTCTGGCTCATGCTCGTGCTTACCGTGCTCGCAGGTATTTGCGCGATGGGCCTCGTCGAATCCGCCCCGCGCGTCGTTGCCCGCCGCGCTCCCGCTCCCGCCTGACCTTGCTGCAAAGGATGCGCCTTCCATGACAGCAGTGCAGAAATTCGCTACCGATGGCATCGCTCCACCCGAGCGTCTCGCGTACTGGAACGCGCTGGTTGACCGCGTCTACAGCGGCACTTACGTGAAAAGCGCGAGCGAGAATTTCACCGGCGAGATGTGGACCTGGCAGGTCGGCGATCTCTCGATGATCCGCCCTCGCTCGACTGCCTCGTTCGTGGGCCGCGATCCGCACTATTCTGCCGATGAGCGGCTGATCCTGCATCTTCAGAGCCGCGGCTCCAGCATCCATCGCCAGAGCGGCACCGAAACCGCGCTAGGCGCCGGTGATTTCGTGATTGCCTCGCCGCACGAGGCTTATGCGATCGACCTTGCCGCGCACGAGCTTCTCGTTGTCGAGTTCCCGCGCGCGCCGCTGGCTGAACGCTTCCCCGGGATCGACGATGCGCTGCGCCGGCGGATGAGCGGCGCGACCCCCGGCGCACGGGTGTTCCACGATTTCCTGCTCTCGCTGTGGCGGCAGAGCCAGCAGGGCCTGTCCGATCCCGATTGGCAGGACGGGGTGAGCCAGGTGTTCTACGATCTGATCGCGCTGGCCATGCGCGGCGCCGCTCGCCCCGAAACTGCGCATCCGATGGCCGACAGTGCCCTTCGCAGCCGCGTGCTCGGGATGGTGGACGCGCAATTGGTCGATCCGGGGCTGCGCACGCTCGGCCTTGCGGAAGCCTGCAGCACTTCGGTGCGAACCATCCAGAACCTGTTTGCCGGGATGGGGACGACCCCCAGCGCCTATATTCTTGAACGACGGCTTGCCCGCGCGGCCGAACGGCTCAGCGCCGGGGCAGAGGCAAGCATCACCGAGATCGCCTTCGAACTTGGCTTCAACGACAGCGCTTATTTCGCCCGCGCATTCCGCCAGCGCTTTGGTGTGCCGCCTCGCGAATGGCGCCGGAAATAGGGGGTCTTGCACTTCAGTCCTGATCGCCTTGCGCTCCAGTGCAAGCGGCATGGTCCGAAACGGTCTACGAATTCGAATGCGCATGTCCGGCCGCCGAGGGGCGAAGCGGACAGTGACATCTTTTGAGGGAGAGCAACATGAGACATACAACGGTATCGCTTGCCGTGCTCGCTGCCGCGCTGGCCACTCCGGCCTTCGCCCAGTCCGCACCGCAGGCCCAGGCAGAAGCCGCTCCTTCGGGCGGCATCGAGGAAATCGTCGTTACTGCGCAGAAGCGCTCTGAGAACGTTCAGGACGTGCCAATCGCCATCTCGGCGTTCACGGCAACGGCCCTCCAGGAGCGTGCGGTTTCCAGCATCGCTTCACTGTCGAACATCTCGCCCAACGTCACGCTGGACGCCGGAACCCCCTTCTCGGGTTCGAGCCAGGTGCTGTCGGCCTATATCCGCGGCATTGGCGCCAACGACTTTGCGTTCAACATCGATCCAGGCGTGGGCATCTACCTCGACGGCGTCTATCTCGCCCGCTCGGTCGGTGCGAACCAGGACTTGCCCGACGTGGACCGCGTCGAAGTTCTCAAGGGTCCGCAGGGCACCCTGTTCGGCCGCAACACCATCGGTGGCGCGATCTCGATCGTCACGCATGAACCGGGCGACAAGTTCCGCTTCGTGGGCAGCGCGATGACCGGCAGCTATGGCCTGTTCACGGTCAAGGGCACTGTCGACATGCCGCTCGCCGAAGGTGTTTCGTCGTCGCTCAGCTTCTCGACGATCCGCCGTGATGGCTATATGCACCGCATTCCTTACCCCGGTGCGCTGAACTACGCCTTTGATCCGATCACCTCGATGAAGGCGGCCGGATACCACAACATCGGCCAGGGCACCGAAGGCGGTGACAACAACTACAACCTGCGCGGCAAGCTTCGCTTCAATCAGGGCGGCGCCTTCCGCGCCACCCTCAGCGGCGATTTCAGCAAGACCGACACCTCGCAGATCGCAAACAAGGTGATCACGACGTTCGCGCCCGTGTTCGCCGGCACCTACAATTGCGCCATCGATGGCAACCCGCAGGTGACTGTTGGCGGCGTGACCGGTGCGTGCGACAGCTTCATCGGTGGTCCGCCGTCGATCGCGTTCGCAGGGCGCCGTGGTGGTCTGAATTCGGTGAACGACCTTGCGCCGCTCTTCGGCGTGAACACCGACAACAACCCTGACAACAACCGGCTGCCCTATGACAACCGCTTTGTCACCAACAGCATCGATACGTCGTATGCCACCGGCAACAACTTCTCGAAGCTGCGTCAGGGCGGCGGCAGCCTGAACATGGACTACGACTTGTCCGACAACGTGTCGATCAAGTCGATCACCGCCTATCGCGAACTGCATTGGGCTGCTGGCATGGATCTTGACGGTTCGCCCCTCAACTTCCTGCACACCAGCTTCACCATGAACCAGAAGCAGTTCAGCGAAGAACTCCAGCTGACCGGAAATGCGCTGGACAAGAAGCTGAACTATGTCCTCGGTGCTTACTACTTCAAGGAATCGGGCGACCTGCACGATTACGTGACGTTTGCCGAAGGCTTGCTCCAGGTTGACGGTCCGAACAACCTCGCCACCAAGAACTACGCGTTCTACGGCCAGGTTGACTACAAGTTCAGCGATCAGTTCGGCATCACCGTCGGCGGGCGTTACACCCACGAAGACAAGACCTTTGAGGGCTTCCAGTCCGACGCTAACGGCCTGAACTACAAGCTGGCGCAGGCGTTTGGCGATCCCAACTGCGCATCACTTGATCCGATCAGCGACGCGTGCCGCATCGACAACAACTTCCCCAATCCGGGTCAGCCGCTGCGCTACTACATCGCGGGCGTACAGAAGAAGGTGTTCAACAACTTCTCGCCCAAGATCGGCGTCCAGTATCACCCCACCGATGACATCATGATCTATGCCAGCTTCTCGAAGGGCTACAAGACCGGCGGCTGGACGACGCGTTTGTCCAACCCGCTGCCTTATGCGCCTGGTTTCGGCCCAGAAAAGGCCACGACCTATGAAGGGGGCGTGAAGTCGGAGTTGCTTGATCGTCACCTGCAGATCAACGCTGCAGTGTTCCTGACCGAGTACAAGGGTATCCAGCTGAACTTCCAGCAGGGCGTCTCGCCGACCATCCAGAACGCGGGCGACGCACGCATCAAGGGCTTCGAAGTGGAAGCCACGGCTGCTCCGATCGAGGGCCTGACGCTAACGGGTTCGGTCGGCTTCACCGATGCTAAGTATACAGCAGTGCTGGCGCCGGCGCAGGTTGCACCGTCGGGTCTTCAGCAAGGCGTTCTGGTTGGGTCCGCCCTACCGAAGACGCCGAAGTGGAAGCTCAACTTCAGCCCGCGTTACGAGGCAAGCCTTGGCAGCCATGGCAAGCTGATCTTCTTGGGTGACATCACCCGGACCAGCTCCATGCGCAACGACACGGAAGGCACCTTCCTGCTCAACCGTCCTTCGACGACAGTTATCAACGGCAGCATCACATACCGTGAGCCCAACGAACATTGGGATATCGCGGTTGGCGGCACCAACCTGACCAACGAGCGTTACCTGACCACCGGTCAGGCCCAGCTTGCTGGCGGCCAGATCTATGGCACCTACAGCCGTCCGGCCGAATGGTATGCGCGCGTCGGCGTGAAGTTTTGATCCACCTTGCGGGCGGGCGCTACTCACGCGCCCGCCCCTTTTTTTGCGGAGAAACAACGTGCCAGAAACCGCCCATTCCGAATTCTGGAAAGGCATCAAGCCGGTCGAGAAGGTGTTCAAGGAAGGCGGCCTTCCTGAAATCTACCTCTCCAAGATCGCCGAGGGCGACGAACGCTACTGGGTTCCGATCAGCGAGACGGTGAGCTCCAAGCCCGTCTGGATCAGCCCCTCCAAGAACATGTGGGCCGATGTGCTCATGTCGAAATCGGCGGGCCTGGTGAACCGCCACTATCACCCGCACCCGATCTGGGCTTACACGATCAGCGGCAAGTGGGCCTATCTCGAACACGACTGGACCGCGACCGCAGGCGATTTCGTCTACGAGACTCCGGGCGAGAGCCACACGCTGGTCTGCTATGAACACGAAGATCCGATGAAGGTGTTTTTCGTCGTCTCCGGCCCGCTCATGTGGCTCGACGATGACGGCAACACCACCGGTCACTTCGATGTGTTTGACTATATCAAGAACGCGCGCGAGCATTACGACCGCGTCGGCATCGGTGCCGACTATGTCGATACTCTGATCCGTTAATCGGGATCCGCCAAAAGGAGCGCTTCTCATGAATGCCATGACTGCACCGCCTTCGTCCAAGAAGGAAATCGTCGATGTGGGCTTCGCCCACCGCGAACTCGTCGCCCGGCTCAGCCCGGGTGGGCGCTATATCGATGCGCAGACCGATGTGGACAGCCCCTGGGTTCCCTTCGGCGATAATGCCGCGATCAAGCATCTCGCTTTCGATGTCCGCCAGGGCATCTTTTCGAACATTCTGTGGGTGAAGAGCCCCGGCACCATCGGCACGCACCTCCATCGCGGCACGATCGTGATGGTCTGCATTGAAGGCAGCGTCCGCTATCTTGAATACGATTGGACCGCCTCGCCCGGCGGACTGATCCTGGAAGTGCCTGGTGAGAGCCACACGCTCGTCACCGAGCATCCCGAAGGCGTGAAGCTGTTTGGTTGGATGCAGGGCCCGATCGACTTCTTTGATGACAACGGTGCGTTCGTTGAAACCACGGACGTGTGGTGGTTCATCAACCACTACGAGACCCATTGCCGGGAAGCGGGCATTCCCATCAATCCCAAGCTCTACCTCTAAAAGGCGTCAACCATGGCCACCATGACCGCACCTCCGTCGGGTGCCTACAAGATCGTTGATGTGCCCGAGCTCTATGGCGATCTGATCAAGGCCAAGGGCATCGAGGGCACGTATGTTGGTGCCACCGAAGCCGAAAGCCCCTGGGTGCCCTTCGGCGACAACGCCGCAATCCGCCATCTGGCGTTCGACGTGCGCGACAACGTCTACGTCAACATCCTGTGGATCAAGGGCCCGGGCGTGATCGGCACGCACAAGCATCGCGGCCGGGTCTGGGCGATCGGGCTAGAAGGCTCGTTCCGCTATCTGGAGTACCCGTGGGTGTGCAAGGCGGGCGAATTCATCACCGAAACGCCGGGCACGGCGCATACGCTTGTGACGGATGATCCGAACGGCATGAAGGCGCTGTTCCACATGCAGGGCGCAAACGAGTTCTTTGACGAGCATGGCAACCATGTCGAAACACTCGATGTGTGGTGGTTCATGAACCACTACGAAACGTACTGCCGGGAAAACAACATCCCGATCAACAAGCAGCTCTATCTCTAGGGGTTCAGCGCAGATGAATGCCGTGCCCAAGCTCGCGAACGCGCCGGTGGGAACATACTTGCGCAACTGCTGGTATGTCGCGAGCTGGGCCGCGGATCTCAGCGAAACCCCGCAGCAACGGGTATTTCTCGAGGAGCCTGTCGCGCTCTTTCGTGATGAAACCGGCAAGGCCAATGCCGTTAGCGGACGGTGCCCGCACCGTTTTGCACCGCTAGGGCAGGGCAAGGTGGTGGATGGCGCGCTGATGTGCCCATACCACGGCCTGCGCTTCGACGGCACGGGCGCCTGCGTCCACAATCCGCATCCCGGCGGCCAGCTGCCTGAGAACAAGCTTCAGGTCTATCCGCTGGTCGAACGCCATGCGCTGCTGTGGATCTGGATGGGCGATGCTGAGCAGGCCGATGAGGCGCTGATCCCGGATTTCAGCTGGCTCTCCGATCAACGCTGGGAAGCGGTGCGCGGTGCGACAGTCGCGGAAGGGCACTACGAGCTCTACAGCGACAACATTCTGGACCTCAGTCACGCCAACTTCGTCCACCCGGCGCTGGTCGCAGCCGCCTTCACCGAAGGCGATCGCAAGTTCTGGCAGGACGGCGAGACGGTCCACGCCGAATACATCCGGCTCGACGACTATCTCTCCGAAGGCATCGGCGGGATGCTCGGACGCGTTGGGGTCAAGCAGGACTTCTATGGCTGGGTCGTCTGGCACGCCCCGGCCGTGCTCTATTTCGATTTTCGCGCAGGACCGCCGGGCACCCCGCGCGAAGAGTGCACGCTCCTGCCCTCGCTTCACGCCTTCACGCCCGAAACGCCAGATACCACGCACTACTTCTGGGCGACAGCGCGCGATTTTGCGTTGGGCGATGCGGAGTTCACCGCCGGGATGCGCGGCGCGCTCGAATTCGCCTTCGAGCAGGAAGACATGCCGCTCATCCGCGATAGCCACCGCCTGATGCGCGGCACCGATTTCTGGGATCTGCGCCCGCTGGTGCTGAACGGTGATGGCGGCGGGGTGCGCGCGCGCCGGATGCTCCAGCGCCTGATGGACCGCGAACGACAAGCCTCCGCGACCTGATCAGGGTCGCATCGGCAGGAGAGGATAAGAACACAATGGCAATTCTGGACCGGTTCGACATCAAGGGGCGCAGTGCGCTTATCACAGGCGCCGCCTCCGGTATCGGGCTCGCCTATGCCGAAGCCATGGCGGAAGCCGGCGCCCAGGTTACCCTCACCGATATCGACGGCGAAGGCGCTGAGCGCGAGGCTGCCCGCCTGCGCGAAGCAGGCTATGAGGCGCGCGCTGACCGGCTCGACGTGTCGGACTGGGATCAGGTGGTCGCGGTCTTTGACGCACACGCCAAAGCCTACGGCGGGCTCGATATCGCCTTTGCCAACGCCGGCATCGATACCGGCGCGGGCTTCTGGAACCCTGCCGGGCATCGCAACCCGGACGGGCAGGTCGATACTTACGATCATACGCGCTGGGACAAGTCGATTTCCGTAAACCTCACCGGCGTGTTCTACACCGTGAGCAATGCGGTCAGGATCATGAAGCAGCCCGGGCGCGCCAATGGCCGCACCGGCGGCTCGATCATCACGACAGCTTCCAACGCCGGGCTTGTGACAGAGCCTATCGTCGGCCTGCCTTATATGCCGGCCAAGGCAGGCGTGCTCCACATGGTCCGTGCGCTGGGGCTGGAACTCGCCGAGTTCCGCATCCGCATCAACGCCATCGCACCGGGCCCGTTCGTGACCAATATCGGCGGCGGGTGGCTCAAGAAGGATCCCGTCGCGCGCAAGGCATGGGATGCCATCGTGCCGCTAGGAGCTGTTGCGGAAACCGAACAGCTCAAGCCGCTGGCCTTGCTGCTGGCATCGGATGCGTCGGACTACATGACTGGAAGCCACGTCGTGATCGATGGCGGCATGATGCTGGGGAAGTACCAGTGAAGCGCGCCGGTCTTCTTGTCGCGGGCCTTGTGCTCGCTGGATCCGCCCAAGCCGCGCAGAAGCTGGGGGAAGTGCAGGCGCAGCGTAGCCCCGAACACGTCTATGCGGCGGTGTGCGGCTATTGCCACGGCAAGAACGTTGGCCCGGTGATCCGGGGCAGGGGGCTTCCGGCTGAAACGGTCGAGTACATGGTTAGGCACGGGCAGAACGCCATGCCCGCCTTCCGACCCACCGAAGTGACGCCGGCCGAACTCAAGGCGCTGGCTGCATGGGTTCAGACCAGCGCCGCAGATCCGAAGGAGCACGGCCAATGACCGTCAATCTCGACCGGCGCAGCCTGCTTGGCGCAGGCGCCGCTTCTGCCGCTGCCGTTGGCCTTGGCACCGCAACGCAGGCGAAGGCCGTGTTGGCTCGGGGCGTGAAGAAGGCCGATTTTGCCGGCGCGGTTACCGCCATGCGCAAGGTTGTAGGCGATGAATGGGTCTTCGCCGATCCCGAGGCCGTCACGCCGTGGAAGAAGGCCTACACCCCCGATCCTTATGGCAAGCACGTGCCCGTGGGCGCGGTTTGCCCTGAAACCGTCGAACAGGTGCAGGCCATCGTCAAGATCGCCAACCAGTTCCGCCAGCCGATCTGGCCGGTCTCGACCGGCAAGAACATGGGCTATGGCATGACCACCACGGCCGCGCCCGGCCAGATGATCCTCGATCTGAAGCGCATGAACCGCATCATCTCGGTCGATCCCGAGCTGTGCACGGCGCTGGTCGAGCCGGGCGTGACCTACCGCCAGCTCAAGGACTATCTGGTCGAGAACAATCTGCCGCTGTGGATCGATGTGCCCACAGTCGGCCCCATCGCCAGCCCGGTTGGCAATACGCTCGATCGCGGCGTCGGCTATACGCCTTATGGCGAGCATTTCATGGTCCAGTGCGGCATGGAAGTCGTGCTGGCAGACGGCGAAATCCTGCGCACCGGCATGGGCTCCACCAAGAATCCCTCAGCGTGGCAGGCGTTCAAATGGGGCTACGGGCCGTATCTCGATGGCCTGTTCACCCAATCGAACTTCGGCATCGTGACCAAGATGGGCATGTGGCTGATGCCCGCGCCGCCGGTCTACAAGCCCTTCGTCATCCGCCACAAGAAGATGGAGGATGTTGCCCGCATCGTTGAGGCGATGCGCCCGCTGCGCATTGCCAATATCGTGCCCAATGTCGTGCTGATGATGGGCGGAGCCTATCAGCTCGCTATGTTCAAGCGCCGCAGCGAGGTGTGGGACGGCGCGGGGCCGATCACTGATGAAGCGGTCGCCAAGGCGGCTTCGGCCAACAACCTCGGCATGTGGAACACTTATATCGCGCTCTACGGCACCGAGGGGATGATTGCGGAAAGCGAGAAGATCATTCGCGCCGCCTTCGCCGCGATCGACGGTGAAGTGCTGACCGAAGCCGAGATGGGCGAAAACCCCTGGTTCCACCACCATGCCACGCTTATGCAGGGCGGCCTCAATCTCGACGAGATCGGCCTCGCGCGCTGGCGGGGGAACGGCGGCGGGCTTGCTTGGTTCGCGCCCGTTGCGCCCGCCAAGGGCAGCGAGACGCAGGGGCAGGTTGAACTCGCCAAGCAGATCCTGGGCAAATACGGCTTCGACTATACCGCCGCTTTCGCCATCGGCAGCCGCGAACTGCACCACATCATCGCGTTGCTCTATGACAAGTCGGACCCGGCTGAGGAAAAGCGCGCCGACGATTGCTACCGAGAACTCGTCACCGGCTTCGGCGATAAGGGCTGGGCGAGCTATCGCACCGGCGTTCACGCCATGGATCTTGTTGCGCAGCAATTCGGCGCCGTGAACCGCGCGTTCAACGCCAAGCTGAAAGACGCGCTCGACCCCAATCACATCCTCGCTCCAGGCAAATCGGGAATTCTGTGATGCTGCGAAAAACTCTTCTCACGCTCGCCGCTGCGCTCCTCTCCACCACCGCGCAGGCGCAGGACAAGCCGCTTACGGTCGAAACGCTGCGCACCAGCGAAGGCTCGCTTTTCGCCAATATCGCGCTGATCAAGGGCGAGAAGGACGCGGTCCTTGTCGATGCGCCGTTCACCCGCGCCGATGCTTACCGCGTGGTGGCCATGGTGCTCGATAGCGGCAAGCACCTCACCACGATCTTCATTACCCACGATCACCCCGATCACTTCTTCGCGATGGAAGTGCTGCAGGATGCGTTTCCGGACGCCAAGATCGTCGCACATCCGGTTGTATCCGCGGATATCTGGCGCTCGCTCCCCTTCAAGGTGAAGCGCTGGTATCCTGTGCTGGGCGTCAATGCGCCGCGCCACCCCACCGCGCCCGCCGCGCTGGAGAGCGATACGATCCTGCTTGAGGGCAAGGAGCTAAAGGTGCTCGGCCCGGTGCAGGGCGATCATATCCACGCGACCGCGCTTTGGGCTCCCTCGATCAAGGCGCTGTTCCCGGGCGATCTCGTTTACAACCAGATGTACCTCTGGATGGGCGAGCACGATGCCGCGGCTATCGCAGCCTGGGGCGAGGCGAACGACGGTTTCATCGCGCTCAAGCCCGAAATCGTGGTTGCGGGTCATGACAAGCCCGGCACGCCGAACGATGCATCCGGCCTTGAGTTTACGCGCCGCTATATCGCCGAATGGCCCAAGCTGGTCGCCGCCTCGAAGGACAGCGCAGACCTGCGCGCCCGTGTGAAGAGAGCCTTCCCGGACGCAGTCGATGTGCTGGGAGATTTCCTGCTCGGCAATTCATCGCGCGTCGCCAAGGGGGAGCAAGCCGCATGGCAGGAATGACATTCACGGATAAGGCCGTACTCGTCACTGGCGGTGCGACCGGGATCGGCCGCGCCGCCTGCGTCGCCTTTGCAGGCGCGGGCGCCAAGGTCATCATCGGCGATATCGATCCTCGTGCGGAAGAGACAGTCGCGATCATCAAGCAGGCGGGCGGCGAAGCCTCGTTCTGCCAAGCCAACGTTACTGATCCGGCCGCGATGGACGCGCTCGTGGCCGCCTGCCTCGAACGCTACGGGCGCATGGACGCGGCGTTCAACAACGCCGGCGTGCTTCCCCCACAGCGCCCAATCCATGAAGTGACGCCGGAGGAAATGAACCTCGCGATCGATGTCGATTTCAAGGGCGTGTTCTTTGCGATGCAGGCCGAAATCCGCCACTTCCTGAAAGTCGGCGGCGGAGCCATCGTCAACACAGCCTCCGTCGGCGCGCTGATCGCAGACCCCAATATGAGCGTCTATTGCGCGATGAAGCACGCGGTCTCCGGCCTCACCAAGGCGGCGGCGGTGGAGTATGCGCAGAAGAACATCCGCGTGAATGCGATTGCGCCCGGCTTCGTCGTCACCCCTATGACCCAGCACTGGGCCGATGACCCTGATTTTCGCGCCGCGTTCTTTGCCGGCAACATCAGTGGCCGCGCTGCACAGCCCGAAGAGATTGCAGGCACCGTGCTGCACCTCTGCTCTGATGCCGCAAGCTTCATCAATGGCGCGACCATCGCCATCGATGGCGGCCAGACCGCGCACTAAGGACCACAAATCATGCGCGCCGCCGTCATGCAGGGCCTGCACAAGCCGCTTGTGATAGAGACCGTGCCCGATCCTGTGCCGGGCGAAGGCGATGTGGTCGTCAAGGTCGGTCGCTGCGGGATTTGCGGCTCCGACCTCCACATGACCGAAGACGCAGCATACGGGCAAGGTGTGGGCTCGATCCTCGGCCATGAATTTGCCGGCGAAGTGCTCGAGATCGGCAAAGGCGTAGAGGGTCTCGTCAAAGGCGATCTGGTCGCTGTCAGCCCGCTCAAGAGCTGCGGCACATGCCCCGCCTGCCTTGCCGGCAATGTCTCGTGGTGCGAGGGCTTCGGCCTGCAGGGCGGCGGCTATGCCGAATATGCGCTGACGAAGCCCAACCAGTGCGTAAGGCTGCCGAAATCCGCCAGCCTTGCCGATGGTGCGATCATCGAGCCGCTGGCTGTTGCACTCCACGGTGTGGCCATGTCGGGCATGCGCATTGGCGACAAGGTGCTGATCCTCGGCGCGGGGCCCATCGGCCTTGCCGCTGCCTTCTGGGCACGGCGCATGGGGGCAGGGCGCGTTGTCGTGCAGGACGTGGCGGAATGGCAGAAAACCCGCGCGCTTGGCATGGGCGCCCATGATTTCATTGCTGATCGCGCTGATCCGCTCGGTTCGGCTGAGCGCGCGCTGGGCGGCAGGGCCGACATTGTATTCGAATGCGTGGGCTTGCCGGGCCTGATCGCCCAAGCCGTCGAGCAGGTCCGCGCACGCGGGACCATCGTGCTGCTTGGCCTGTGTACTGTGCCCGATACCTTCAACAGCTTTGCCATGCTGTCAAAGGAAGTGCGCCTCATCACGTCCGCGTTTTTCACGGCGCATGAATACCACGCCGCGCTTGATGCGCTTGACCGGGGCGCGGCAGAGCCCCGCCTCCTTGTCACTGAAACCATCCCGCTTGCCAGCACCCCCACCGTGTTCGAGGCGCTCCGCCGCCGTACCGAACAGTGCAAGGTGCTGATCGCGCCGGGCACCTGAACCCTTTGCCACCGGAGCATACGATGAACATCGCCGCCACCCTGCCGACCAACGCCATCGAGCGTGAGGTATTCGCCTGCATGGAGCCCACCGAGGCGCTCTTCAACGCCACGACGAACCCCCTCCACCGCGCCATCCTGCTCAACTTCTGGCGCCACGTGCACCTGGAAGGCGCGGGCCTCTACGACGATATCACCGCCAGCGACATGATGGTCGACCATCCGGTCTACCGCGTCACCTGGGGCGCCAATCCCGCCGTGATCGAAGGTAAGGAAGGCGTGAAGGCCTTCTATAATAGCGTCGGACAAGCGGTGCTGTGGCATTCGGACGACCGCCTTGCGGTGAACGACTGGGGCATCTGCGATGAGATCACCTTCCACCAACTCGCCAAAGGTGCGGACCTTCAGGCCATGGGCTACGATGCGCCCAAGGCCGATGCGCTCTATCATGTCTCGAGCCGGCAGGCCTTTATCTGGCCCTATGACGACAACGCCCGCCTTGCCGGTGAACATCTCTACGAGGACCCGACCAGCATCCGGCTTGAGGAAGTGCCTGAGGACGAAGCCACCACGCCCGCCGCGATCCAGGCCATCCACAAGGCCAAGCTGGCAGACCTCGAAGCCCGCTTTGGCCCGCGCTACTGGGTCTATCAGGGCTAGGGGGCCCCATGCGCAGCTTCCAGGACAAGCGCGCCTTCGTAACCGGGGGTGCTAGCGGAATCGGGTTCGGGATCGTCAAGGCTTTGGCGAGACGCGGGGCCTTTGTCGTCATCGCAGATCTTAGGCCCGATCACATCGACCGCGCTCT
>CANGJB010000051.1 GCA_947453945.1 Sphingomonadaceae bacterium | reverse complement strand
GGTTCCACGTGCAGGTCTGCGGGACGACACCGTGCATGCTGCGCGGATCGGACGATATCATGGCGGCGTGCAAGGCGCGCGGGCTCAAGAAGGGCCACACGACGGACGACGGCGTGTTCACGCTGACCGAAGTGGAATGCATGGGCAACTGTGCCTCGGCGCCGATGGTCCAGATCAACGACGATAACTACGAGGATCTGACCGCGGCAGACATGACGCGCATCCTCGATGAACTGGCGGCGGGCAAGCAGCCCAAGACGGGTACGCAGCTGCCGGGCCGCAACACGGTCGAGCCCGCCGGCGCGCTCAGCTCGCTGACCGCGATGGCAGACGCCAATCACGACTACCGGGGGGAGTGGTAACATGTCGCTGGCCGACAAGGACCGCATTTTCACCAATCTCTACGGCTACCAGCCGTGGAACCTGAAAGCGGCGCAAGCGCGCGGGGATTGGGACAACACCAAGGCCCTGATGGTGCGTGGGCAAGACGTGATCATCGACGAGATCAAGGCTTCTGGCCTGCGCGGTCGCGGCGGTGCGGGCTTCCCCACCGGCATGAAGTGGTCGTTCATGCCCAAGGAATCGAAGGATGGCCGTCCGAGCTTCCTCGTCATCAATGCCGACGAGTCCGAACCCGGCTCTTGCAAGGACCGCGAGATCATCCGCCACGATCCGCACAAGCTGATCGAAGGCGCGCTGGTCGCAGGCTATGCGATGCGCGCGCGCGCGGCCTATATCTACATTCGCGGTGAGTATATCCGCGAGGCGGAGACGCTGTTTGCTGCGGTGGCTGAGGCTTATGCGGCTGGCTTCTTAGGCAAGAACGCCTGCGGTTCGGGCTATGATTTCGATGTGTTCGTGCACCGCGGCGCGGGCGCTTACATCTGCGGCGAAGAGACCGCGATGATCGAGAGCCTTGAGGGCAAGAAGGGCCAGCCCCGCCTGAAGCCGCCGTTCCCGGCAGGCGCGGGGCTCTATGGCTGCCCGACGACGGTGAATAATGTCGAGAGCATCGCGGTCGCGCCGACGATCCTGCGGCGCGGCGCGGCGTGGTTTTCAAGCTTCGGGCGCGACAACAACAAGGGCACCAAGCTCTTCCAAATCAGCGGGCATGTCGAGCGGCCCTGCGTGGTGGAAGAGGAAATGAGCATCCCCTTTAGCGAGCTGATCGAGAAGCACTGCGGCGGCATTCGCGGCGGGCGCGACAATCTGCTCGCGGTGATCCCCGGCGGGTCTTCGGTGCCCTTGGTGCCGGCGGCGGAAATCTGGGACGCGCCGATGGACTTCGACGGGCTCAAGGCCGTCGGTTCGGGCCTCGGCACGGCGGCGGTGATCGTGATGGACAAGTCCACCGACATCGTCCGCGCGATTGCCCGCCTCTCGTATTTCTACAAGCACGAAAGCTGCGGCCAGTGCACCCCGTGCCGCGAAGGCACCGGCTGGATGTGGCGCGTGATGGAACGCCTGCGCACCGGCGATGCGGCGGTCGAAGAGATCGACATGCTCCAGCAGGTGACCAAGCAGGTGGAAGGCCACACCATCTGCGCGCTGGGCGATGCAGCGGCATGGCCGATCCAGGGCCTGATCAAGCACTTCCGGCCTGAGATTGAGCGCCGGATTGCGGAAAATCAGCGGGAGGCGGCGGAGTGACCATTACGCCTACTGAAGTAGTTGCCGGGGTGACCGTGGGCTTTGCGGCTTTTGCCTACTGGGTCTTTCGGCCACGTCGCCAATCCGATCAACCCGGACCTCATAACAACTGGAGGCGGCCGAAGGGCGTTGATGACTCCAGTTTCGATGAAAGCGGTGCTGGGTTTGGTGGTGAATACTCCGGGGGGGCGTTTTAATGCCTAAACTCAAAGTAGACGGCGTAGAGCTCGAAGTTCCCACAGGCGCGACGGTGCTGCAGGCGTGCGAGCTGGCCGGCAAGGAAATCCCCCGCTTCTGCTATCACGAGCGGCTGTCCATCGCGGGCAACTGCCGCATGTGTCTCGTCGAGGTGAAGCCCGGGCCGCCCAAGCCGCAGGCGTCGTGCGCGCTGCCCGCTGCCGAAGGGCAGGAAATCCGCACCGATAGCGAGATGGTCAAGAAGGCGCGCGAAGGGGTGATGGAGTTCCTCCTCATCAACCACCCGCTCGATTGCCCGATCTGCGATCAGGGCGGCGAGTGCGATCTGCAGGACCAGTCGGTCGCTTATGGCCGTGGGCGTTCGCGCTATGACGAGAACAAGCGCGCGGTCACCGATAAGTACATGGGCCCGCTGATCAAGACGACGATGACGCGGTGCATCCACTGCACCCGCTGCGTGCGCTTCTCGGAAGAGATAGCGGGCGTGGACGAAATCGGCGCGCTCTATCGCGGCGAGGGGATGCAGATTTCGACGTACCTTGAAGGCGCGGCGAAGCACGAACTTTCGGCCAATGTGATCGATCTGTGCCCGGTCGGCGCGTTGACTTCGAAGCCGTATGCGTTCGAGGCGCGGCCTTGGGAGCTGAAGAAGACGCTGGGCATCGACGTGTCCGACGCGATTGGCTCCAACATCCGCATCGACAGCCGGGGCCGCGAAGTGCTCCGCATCCTGCCGCGCGTCAACGATGACGTGAACGAGGAATGGCTGTCTGACCGTGCGCGCTACGTCGTGGACGGGCTGACGCGTCGGCGCTTGGACAAACCGTGGCTGCGCAAGGATGGCAAGCTGGTCGCCGCGACCTGGCCCGAGGCATTCAATGCGATTGCCGCGATCAATCCGGGCGCTTCGGTGGCGGTGATTTCGGGCGACCAGGTCGATTGCGAGACGATGTTTGCGGCCAAGGCCTTGGCGCGCGCGCTGGGTTCGAGCCTGCTGGAAGGCCGCCAGACGGGGTTGGCCTACACGGCGAGCAACATGGCGGCGGTGGCCTTCAACTCGACGCTGAACGGCATCGAGGACGCCGACGCGGTGCTGATCGTGGGCAGCCACGTGCGCGATGAAGCGCCGCTGGTGAACACGCGGCTGCGCAAGGCGGCCAAGAAGGGCGCGAAGGTTTTCGTGATCGGTCCCAAGTGGGATCCGACGTACCCGGCGACGTTCATTGGTGACGATGCGGCGATCCTGAACGATGTGCCTGCAGAAGTCGTGGCGGCGTTCGAGGGCGCGAAGAAGCCCGCGATCCTGATCGGCGGGGCAGGGCTGGCCAAGGGCGCGCTGGAGGCAGGCTTGGCCTTTGCCGAGCGGTTCAAGCTGGTGACCGAGGAATGGAACGGTTTCAACGTGCTCCACATGGCCGCAAGCCGCATGGGCGGGCTGATGCTGGGCTATGCGCAGGCTGGTGGGCTCAGTGATCTGGTGGCCGCGAAGCCTAAGATGGTCATTTCGCTGGGCGCGGACGAGGTGGATTACACCAAGTTTGCAGGCTCGATGATCGTGCATATTGGCCATCATGGTGACAAGGCGGCGCATGCAGCCGATGTGATCCTGCCGGCGGCGGCCTTCACCGAGAAGGACGGCACTTACGTCAACACCGAAGGCCGCGTGCAGTACTCCGAGCGTGCGGTTTATGCGCCGGGCGATGCGCGCGAGGACTGGACGATCCTGCGCGCGATGACGGATGCGCTTGGCGTGTCGGTCGGGTTCGACAGCTTCGACCAGCTGCGCGCGGCGATGATTGCCGAAGTGCCTGCTTTGGGCGCGGAAGGTCTGGCTGACTACGGCGCACTGCCGGCGGCTTCGAAGGGGGCCAGGGCTGAGGGCGTGATCGCGGGCTACCCGATCAAGGACCACTATCTGACGAATGCCATCGCGCGTTCGAGCCCGACGTTGCAGCGCTGCTCGGCGGAACTGCTGCACGGCGAGACTTTTGCGGAGGCCGCGGAATGATCCCGTTTTTTGAAGCGCGGGGGCTGTCCTACGGGGCGGCTTGGGGCCTCTCCACGGTCCTCGAAATCCTGCTGATCGCCTTGCCCGTGATGCTGGCGGTGGCGCTGGTGATCTATGCCGACCGCAAGATTTGGGCCTCTATGGCGCTCCGGCGCGGGCCCAACGTGGTGGGGCCGTTCGGCATCCTCCAGTCGTTCGCGGACGGGCTGAAGGTGTTCCTGCAGGAGACCATCATCCCTTCGGCGGCGAACAAGGGCCTGTTCCTGCTCGCGCCGATCATCACGTTCACCGTGGCGCTGATGGCCTGGGCGGTGATCCCGTTCAATTCGGGCGCGGTGCTGGCGGATATCAACGTCGGCCTGCTCTATGTCCTCGCGATCTCGTCGCTAGGGGTTTACGGGGTGGTGATCGCGGGCTGGTCGTCGAACTCGAAATATCCGTTTTTCAGCGCGATGCGAGCCTCGGCTCAGATGATCTCCTACGAAGTCTCGATCGGCTTCATCCTCATCTGCGTGGTGCTCTGGGCGGGTTCGTTCAATCTGAACGACATCGTCAAGGCGCAGAAGGACCATGTCTGGATCATCAACGGCTTCGTCGCGAACCCGCTGCTGTTCCCGGTCTGGGTGATGTTCCTGATCTCCGGCATGGCCGAAACCGCGCGCGCGCCGTTCGATCTGACCGAGGCGGAAAGCGAGCTCGTCGCGGGCTATCAGACCGAATATTCCTCGATGGCCTTCGCGCTCTACTGGCTGGGCGAATATGCCAACGTGCTCCTGATGTGCACGCTGAATGCCACGCTGTTCTGGGGCGGGTATCTGCCGCCGCTGGATATTCCGGTGCTCTATCTGGTGCCGGGCCTCGTGTGGCTGATCATCAAGATCTGCGGCTTCTTCTTCATCTTCAGCTGGGTCAAGGCGACGGTGCCGCGCTACCGCTATGACCAGCTGATGCGGCTGGGCTGGAAGATCTTCCTGCCGCTCTCGTTGTTCTTCGTGTTCGCGATCAGCGGATACCTCATGGCCACCGGACATTTCGCATGACCGTCTCGCAGATCATCAAGAGCTTCACGTTGTGGGAGTTCCTCAAGGCGCACTGGTTGACCTTGAAGTACCTCTTCAAGCCCAAGGCGACGATCAACTACCCGTTCGAGAAGAACCCGCTCTCCCCGCGCTTTCGCGGAGAACATGCGCTGCGCCGCTATCCCAACGGCGAAGAGCGCTGCATCGCGTGCAAGCTGTGCGAGGCGGTGTGCCCGGCGCAGGCGATCACCATCGAAGCGGAACCGCGCGAGGACGGCAGCCGCCGCACCACGCGCTATGATATCGACATGACCAAGTGCATCTTCTGCGGCTTCTGCCAGGAAGCCTGCCCGGTCGATGCCATCGTCGAAGGGCCGAACTTCGAGTACGCGACCGAAACGCGCGAGGAACTGCTCTACGACAAGACCAAGCTGCTCGCGAACGGGGACAAGTGGGAGCGTGCGCTCGCCGCTAACCTTGAAGCCGATGCACCGTACCGCTAGGGGGCCCGCCACATGATACAGGCTTTCGCCTTCTACCTTTTTGCGAGCTTCGTGGTTGCCTCTGGTGCGATCACCATCCTCGCCCGCAATCCGGTTCATTCGGTGCTGTGGCTGATCCTCGCGTTCTTCAACGGGGCGGGGCTGATGGTGCTCGTCGGCGCGGAATTCATCGCGATGCTGCTGGTCATCGTTTACGTCGGCGCAGTCGCGGTGCTGTTCCTGTTCGTGGTCATGATGCTCGACATCGACTTTTCCGAAATGCGCGCAGGCTTCATCAAGAACGCGCCGCTTGGCGTGATGATTGCGTTGGTGCTGCTGGTCGAACTGGTGATGGGCGTTGGCGCATGGCGCACCGGCGCGCTGCAACTGGGCGTGGCAAATGGCGCTTCCGCGACGCCTGAAGGCTTGTCGAACACCGCTGCCATCGGCGCGCTGCTCTACACGCGCTATCTGTTTCTGTTCGAGGCGGCGGGGATCATCCTGCTTGTTGCGATGATCGGGGCCATCGTGCTCACGCACCGCCAGCGCAGCGACACGCGCGGCCAGAACGTGGGCCGCCAGATCGCGCGGCGCCCGGATGAGGCGACTGTTAATGTGAAGCCCG
The DNA here is from genome assembly GCA_947453945.1 of Sphingomonadaceae bacterium. Lineage (GTDB taxonomy): Bacteria > Pseudomonadota > Alphaproteobacteria > Sphingomonadales > Sphingomonadaceae > Novosphingobium. Next base: position 14,947 of record CANGJB010000051.1, on the reverse strand, counting down.
CCGTGGGCCAGGGGGTTACGCTGTGATCGGCATTGAACACTATGTCGTCGTGAGCTCGATCCTGTTCGTGCTCGGCGTGCTGGGGATCTTCCTCAACCGCAAGAACGTCATCATCATCCTGATGTCGATCGAGCTGATCCTGCTCGCGGTAAACATCAACTTCGTCGCGTTCAGCGCGTTTCTGCACGACCTCGTCGGCCAGATCTTCGCGATGTTCGTGTTGACCGTTGCGGCAGGCGAGGCTGCGATTGGCCTTGCCATTCTCGTCATCTACTTCCGTGGTCGCGGCACGATTGCCGTGGACGACGTCAACCGGATGAAGGGGTAAGCCACGTGCATCCGATCCAGTTGATCGTATTTCTGCCGCTGCTGGCAGCGCTGGTCGCAGGGCTCGGTGCCCGGCTGATCGGCAAGGTGCCCGCCAAGCTCGTGACGACGGGGGCGCTGTTTGCGTCCTGCGCGCTGTCCTGGATGACGTTCCTCCCGTTCCTCTCTGGCAGCGCTGAAGCCTCGGTTGTGCCAGTGCTGCAGTGGGTGCGCTCGGGCGATCTCGACTTTTCGTGGGCGCTGCGTGTCGATACGCTGACTGCGGTGATGTTGGTCGTTATCACCAGCGTCTCGGCGCTCGTCCACCTCTACTCCTGGGGCTATATGGACGAGGACCCGGATCAGCCGCGGTTCTTCGCCTATCTCTCGCTGTTCACGTTCGCCATGCTGATGCTGGTGACGGCGGATAACCTCGTCCAGATGTTCTTCGGCTGGGAAGGGGTGGGACTTGCGTCCTACCTCCTGATCGGGTTCTGGTTCCGCAAGCCCTCTGCCAATGCCGCTGCGATGAAGGCCTTCGTGGTCAACCGCGTGGGTGACCTTGGCTTCATGATGGGCATTTTCGGCACCTTTCTGGTGTTCGGCACCGTCTCGATTCCGGCGATTCTCGCCGCCGCGCCGGGCATGGCGGGAAGCACGATCGGGTTCCTGGGCTACCGGTTCGATACGATGACGGTGCTGTGCATCTTGCTGTTCATCGGCGCGATGGGCAAATCGGCGCAGCTTGGCCTCCACACCTGGCTGCCGGACGCGATGGAAGGCCCGACCCCGGTTTCGGCGCTGATCCACGCCGCGACCATGGTGACCGCGGGCGTGTTCATGGTCTGCCGCCTTTCGCCGATGTTCGAGACGAGCCCGGTGGCGCTGAGCTTCGTGACGGCGGTAGGCGCGGCGACATGCTTCTTTGCCGCGACAGTCGGCACGACGCAGACCGATATCAAGCGCGTGATCGCTTACTCGACCTGCTCGCAGCTGGGCTACATGTTCTTCGCAGCGGGCGTTGGCGCTTATGGCGCGGCGATGTTCCACCTCTTCACCCACGCCTTCTTCAAGGCGCTGCTGTTCCTTGGCGCGGGCTCAGTCATCCATGCGATGCACCATGAACAGGACATGCGCTACTATGGCGGCCTTCGGAAACACATCCCGCTCACCTTCTGGGCGATGATGATGGGCACGCTGGCCATCACCGGTGTCGGCATTGTCGACGTGGCGGGCTTTGCGGGCTTCTATTCGAAAGACGCTATCCTCGAGGCGGCCTATGCGCGCGGCACGGGCCTTTCGCAGATGGCGTTCTTCGTGGGCATTTTTGCAGCGCTGCTGACGAGCTTCTATTCATGGCGCCTGATGTTCCTGACCTTCTGGGGCAAGCCGCGCTGGGAGCAGTCCGAGCATATCCAGCACGCGGTTCATGATGCGCACGGACATGACGACCACGCGCATGGCCATGGCGATCATGGGCACGGTCATGCCTCGCACGACGGCACTGCCGGCTATCACCCGCACGAGAGCCCGATCTCGATGCTGCTGCCGCTGGCACTGCTGTCGGTCGGTGCGGTGCTGGCGGGCTTCGTGTTCCACCATGCCTTCATCAGCGAAGGTGGCGGCGAGTTCTGGAAGGGCAGCCTCGCGTTCAGCGAACACCTGATCCACGCGATGCACGAAGTACCCGAGTGGGTGAAGTGGGCGCCGTTCGGTGTGATGCTCACCGGCCTTGTGATTGCTTATGTCGCCTATATCGCCAATCCGGGCCTGCCAGCGGCGTTCACTGGCGCAGTTGGGCCGCTCTACCGGTTCCTCCTGAACAAGTGGTACTTCGACGAGCTTTACACCGCAGTGTTCATCAGGCCTGCGATGGCGCTGGGGCGCGTGTTCTGGAAGGTCGGCGATATCGGCATCATTGACCGCTTCGGGCCCAATGGCGCGGCCGCACTGGTTGCGCGCAGCAGCCGGATCGCGGTGCGGCTGCAGTCCGGATATCTCAACAGCTATGCGCTGGTCATGCTCGTCGGCCTTGTCGGCGCGGTCAGCTGGGTGATTGCACGATGAGCGGGTTCCCTATTCTCTCCCTCATGCTGCTCGTGCCGCTGGTCGGCGCAGTGGCGTGCCTTCTGGCGAACCGCGAGGCTGCGCGGATGATCGCGCTGGTGGCGACACTGGTAGATCTTGTGCTGGGCGCGGTGCTGTGGTCGCGTTACCAGATCGGCGGGCCGCAGTGGCAGTTTCAGGAGCATGCCTCGGTGTTTGCGGGCTTCGAATGGAAGCTGGGCATCGACGGCATTGCGCTGCTGCTTATCGCGCTCACTGTGTTCCTCATGCCGGTGTGCATCGGCGCAAGCTGGAACGCGATCGAGAAGCGCGCGGGCGAATACTACGCCAACTTCCTCGTGATGGAGACGCTGATGATCGGCGTCTTCTCGGCGCAGGACTTGTTCCTTTTCTACATCATGTTCGAGGCCGGGCTCATCCCGATGTACCTCATCATCGGCATCTGGGGCGGGGCAGACCGCATCTACGCCAGCTACAAGTTCTTCCTCTACACCCTGCTCGGATCAGTGCTGATGCTGATCGCGATGATGTGGATGGTGAATGAGGCGGGAACGAGCGATATCCCGACACTGATGGCCTATAACTTCCCGGTCCACGCGCAGACCTGGCTGTGGCTGGCGTTTTTCGCGAGCTTTGCCGTGAAGATGCCGATGTGGCCGACGCATACCTGGCTGCCTGATGCGCACGTGCAGGCACCGACCGCCGGTTCGGTGATCCTCGCGGGCGTGCTGCTCAAGATGGGCGGCTATGGTTTCATTCGCTTCTCGCTGCCGATGTTCCCCGAAGCCAGCGCGCAGTTTGCGCCGCTGATCTACGGGCTTTCGATGGCAGCGGTGGTGATCACCTCGCTGATCGCGCTGGTGCAGCACGATATGAAGAAGCTGATCGCCTATTCCTCGGTCGCGCACATGGGAATCGTAACGGTGGGGCTGTTTGCCTTCAACCGGCAGGGCCTTGAGGGCTCCATGCTTATCATGCTCAGCCACGGGCTGGTGGCGGGCGCGCTGTTTCTCGCCGTGGGCGTGATTTACGACCGGCTGCACACCCGCGAGATCGACCGCTACGGCGGCCTTGCGATCAATATGCCGGCCTACGCGCTGTTCTTCATGCTGTTCACGATGGCTTCGGTCGGCCTGCCGGGCACCAGCGGGTTCGTCGGCGAGTTCCTTTCGCTGATGGGCGTCTATGCGCAATCGAGTTGGGTGGCGCTGGTCTGCACGACCGGGATCATCCTCGGCGCGGCCTATATGCTCTATCTCTATCGCCGCGTGGTGTTTGGCGTGCAGAAGCATGCAGACACCGCAGCCATGCCCGATCTCGACAAGCGCGAGTGGGCAATGATGATCCCGCTCGCCGCAGCCGTGCTGTGGATGGGCATCTTTCCGGAAACTTTCCTGGCGCCGATGCGCAAGGATATCGCCGCGCTTGATGCGCGTCTGGCGCAGGCGCGGCCGAAGGGGGATGCCGATCTGCGGCTTGCCGCCATTCCGCCTGCTTCGGCGACACATGAACACGGGGATGCAATGGAACACGGCTCCAAGGCCGAACATGAGGGAGCACGCTGATGGAACTGCTGCGCTCTCTGGCGATCACCGGGACCGAGGAAGTCCTCAGCATTTCCGGGTTGATCCTGCTGCTTGCCGCCGCTTGGGGCGGTGACAAGGCCTCCCGCGTGATCTCGATCGCCGCCGTGGCCGTGCTCACGGTCTGCGCCGTGCTCACGGCGCCGGCGCTGTGCGGGGCCGCGATGGGCCCGGCGGTGAGCGCGTGGGGCGGGCAGTTCAGCGGCGATGCCTTTGCTGCCTTCGGCAAGCTCCTCGTCTATGCAGGCGCAGCCGTCACGCTGATCGTGGCGCCTGCCTTCTTCGAGCGCTCAGGCGCGATGCGTGCGGAATTCCCGCTGCTCGTGCTGTTTGCCGCGATGGGCATGGGCATGATGGTCTCGGCGACCGACATGCTCTCGCTCTATATCGGGCTCGAGCTCAACAGCCTTGCCGCCTATGTTCTGGCTGCCTTCCTGCGCAGTGACGAGCGTTCGGCGGAAGCGGGCCTCAAGTACTTCGTGCTGGGCAGCCTTGCCTCGGGCATCCTGCTCTATGGCATCAGCCTCATCTATGGCTTCACCGGCAGCACCAGCTTTGCCGGGATCCACGCAGCGCTCGCCGAACCGCTTTCGATGGGCGTGACCTTCGGCGTGGTGTTCGTGCTGGCCGGCCTTGCGTTCAAGATCAGCGCCGCGCCGTTCCACATGTGGACGCCCGACGTCTATGAAGGCGCGCCGACCCCGGTCACAACCTTCTTCGCAACCGCGCCCAAGGTGGCCGCGCTGGGCCTGCTGATGCGCGTCAGCCTGTTTGCCTTCGGCGCGCAGCCCGGGGTGTGGCAGCAGATCGTGATCTTCGTGGCGCTCCTTTCCATCGTGATCGGCGCGCTGGGCGCAATCGGGCAGGACAACATCAAGCGCCTGCTGGCCTATTCCTCGATCAACAATGTCGGCTTCATGCTGATCGGCCTCGCTTGCACCAATCAGGCGGGCGCGGCAGCGATGCTGGTCTACCTTGCGATCTATGTCGCGATGTCGGTCGCGGGCTTTGTCGCGGTGCTGATGCTGAAGGACGCGGACGGCGCGCAGGTCGAATCCATTGCGGCGATGGCCGGCCTGTCCAAGACCCGTCCCGGATTGGCGCTGGCACTGGCGATGGTAATGTTCAGCCTGGCGGGCATTCCGCCGCTGTTCGGCTTCTGGGGCAAGTTCGTGGTGTTTCAGGCAGCGGTGCAGGCAAACCTGCTTTCGCTCGCCGCCATCGGCATCGCCGCCTCGGTGATCGGCGCGTTCTACTACATCAAGGTCGTCAAAGTGATGTACTTCGACGAGGCGGTCGATGTGGTGCAGGGCCAGAGCGATCTGGCGCAGCGCGTGTTGCTGTTCGTGTCGGTCGTGGCAATTTCGCCGCTCGGCTATCTGCTGACCAAGCAGTTGGGCGTGCTGGCCGGCCATGCCGCCGCCGCCTTGTTCCACATCGCGTGAGGCGCCGAGCGGTCTGTGCCTGACCCGCTGATCAGGGTCGTGGCGGAAACCGCCTCGACCAACACGGCGCTGCTGGCGCGCTTGGCCGAGGGCGAGGCTGCGGCAGAGGGGCACTGGCTGCTCGCCGACCGGCAGACTTCTGGGCGCGGCCGGGCCGGCCGTGTGTGGACCGGCGGGCTTGGCAATTTCATGGGATCTACTGCTGCCGCGCTGCGCGGTGGCCAGACTTTGCCGCAGACACTGGCGCTCGTGGCGGGGCTCAGCGTGCACCGCGCGCTGATCGCGGTGGTGCCGGGACTGGCGGGCCTTGCGCTCAAATGGCCCAACGATCTGCTGGTTGGCGAGGCCAAGCTAGGCGGGATACTGCTCGAACGTCAGGGCGATGCGGTGGTTGTGGGCATCGGCGTCAATCTGGCCGAAGCGCCTGAGGTGCCGGGCCGCAAAACGGTATCGCTGGCCGCGCTGGGCCATGTGGTGAGCCGCGATGCGTTCGCCTCCGCCCTCGCAGCGACATGGGCCGAGGACCTGACGGCGTGGCATGCAGGCGGCTGGCCGATGCTACGCGAGGCATGGATGGCGCGCGCACTTCCCAAAGGCACGTTGCTCGGCGTGAATCTCACCGAAGAAGGCCATGTGATTGGCGCATTTGCGGGGCTTGAACCGGACGGCGCGGTCCTTCTGCGCTTGGCGGATGGCGCGGTCCGTGCCATCCACGCGGGCGATGTCGAGCTCATCGGCGCGGGAGGGGTAAACGATGCTTCTGGCGGTTGATGTCGGCAATACCAATGTCGTGTTCGCGCTGTTTGAAGGGCGCGAGATCAAGTCGCGCTGGCGCGTGGCGACCGATCCGCGCCGGACTGCGGACGAATATGCGGTGTGGCTGCTCCAGCTTATGCAACTGCAGGGCTTCGATTCCAAGGCGGTGAAGCAGATCCTTATTTCGACCGTCGTTCCGCGCGCTTTGCACAACCTTGAGGTGCTGGCGCAGAAGTACTTCGGGATCGATCCGCTGGTTGCCGGTCAGCCGCCGGTCGAGTGGGGCTTTGTCGCCGACGTTGAACATCCGCGTTCGCTGGGCGCGGACCGCGCTGTCAACACCGTGGCCGCGCATGCCAAGTATCCGGGCGATCTGATCGTGGTCGATTTCGGGACGGCGACGACGTTCGACGTGGTCGATGCGAGCGGGACCTACAAGGGCGGGATCATCGCGCCGGGCATCAACCTCTCGCTCGATGCGTTGGTAACAGCGGCGGCCAAGCTGCCGCGCATCGCGATAGCCCCGCCGCAAAACAACAACCGGAGCGTGATCGGTCGTAACACTGAAGATCAGATGCAGATCGGGGTGTTCTGGGGCTATGTAGCGATGATGGAAGGTCTTATATCGCGTCTGCGCGCTGAAATCGGACGCCCGGCCAAAGTCGTCGCCACAGGCGGCCTTGCCGTTTTGTTCGATGAGCACACCACGATCTTTGACCACGTTGATACCGACCTGACATTGGATGGCATCGCCATCCTCGCGGAACGTGTTGCAACGCAATGATTTTTCGGGCCACCACGGCCCCAAGTGAACTGGAATTTTTGTGAAACCCGGTAAGGAATTGCTGTTTCTCGCGCTCGGCGGATCGGGCGAGATCGGCATGAACGTCAATCTCTATGGCTGCAACGGCAAGTGGCTGATGGTCGATCTCGGCATGACTTTCGCCGACCCCTACTACCCGGGCGTTGACCTCGTCTTTGCCGACCTCTCGTTTATCGAGGAACGGCGCGAAGATCTGCTCGGTATTGTGCTGACCCATGCGCACGAGGATCATATCGGTGCGGTGCCCTATTTCGCGCTAGACCTTGACGTGCCGCTCTATGCGACGCCGTTCACCGCGCGGCTGGTGGCAGAGAAGCTGAACGAGGCAGGGATCGCCAAGCAGGTCTCGCTGAATGTCGTGCCGAACGACAGTTCGCTGAGCATCGGGCCGTTCGACATTCGCTATGTGCCGCTGGCGCACTCGATTGCCGAGGGCAACGCGCTGGTGATCGACACGCCGCATGGCCGGATCTTTCACACCGGCGATTGGAAGCTGGACGATGAGCCCCTCATCGGAATTCCTGCGACAGCGGAAGAACTGACCGAAATCGGCAACGAGGGCGTGCTCGCGCTCGTGTGCGATTCGACCAATGTATTCAATCCCAAGGCGTCGGGCTCCGAAGGCGCGGTGCGCGACGGGTTGCTGAAGATGGTTGAAGGCCTCGAGGGGCGGCGTGTGATCGTCACCACCTTCGCGTCCAACGTGGCGCGGCTGCAGACCCTGGGCGAAGTGGCCGAGGCGACGGGGCGCAGGCTGTGTGTGGCGGGGCGCTCGCTCGACCGGATTATCGGTGTGGCCAAGGCCAGCGGTTACCTCAAGAACTTCCCGGAAACGGTGAGCATGGACGAGGCGATGGACCTTCCGCGCGGGGAAGTGCTCGTCATGGCGACCGGCGGACAAGGCGAGGCGCGCGCGGCGCTGGCGCGGATCGCGGGCGATACCCATCCGATCAAGCTCGACAAGGGCGATGCGGTGCTGTTTTCCAGCCGCCAGATTCCGGGCAACGAGATTGCGATCGGCCGCATCCAGAACCAATTGGCGGAAAAGGGCGTCGAAATCCTCACCGACCGGCAGGGCATGATCCACGTTTCGGGCCACCCCGGGCGGCCGGAACTGGAAGCGCTCTACAGCTGGATCCGGCCTGAGATTCTCGTGCCCGTCCACGGCGAGATGCGGCACATGGCCGAGCAGGCACGGCTCGGCAAAGCGCGGGGGATCAAGCGCACGATTGTCCAGAAGAACGGCGATCTGGTGCGGCTCGCGCCCAACGGGCCGGCCAAGCTCTCCTCGGTGCGTGCCGGACGGCTCGTGCTGGATGGCGATATCATCGCGCCCGCCGATGGCGGCGCGATTGGGCAGCGGCGCAAGCTGGCGGAAAGCGGCCTGGTGGTCGCGGCGCTGGCGGTTACGGCTGCGGGCAAGCGGGTTTCGGCGGTGGAGATTGCCGCGGTGGGCCTGCCGCTTGAAGAGGACATGGACGAATTCATCTCCGAGGCGCAAGGCGATGTGGAGAAGGCGCTGCGCACGCTGAAGGGCGAGAAGGCGCGTGACCGGGCCGCGATTGCCGAGATGGTGCGGCTGACCGTGCGGCGCGCGGCGCAGCGCTGGTCGGGCAAGAAGCCGGTCGTCCAGGTCATGCTGCGCGAGGCATGAGGCGATGAAGTGGACATCGATCATCGCGATCTGGGCGCTGTTCTGGGTGCTCTCGGCATTCCTTGTCATGCCGTTTGGCGTGCGGACGGCGGATGAACTCGGCGTCAAGACAGTGCCAGGGCAGGCACCCAGCGCGCCGGCGAACTTCAACCCGCGCCGGATTCTGCTGCGGGCAACGGTGCTTTCGGCAGTGCTGTTCTGGCTCTACTACGCGAACTACGTGAACCGCTGGATCACGATCCAGGATCTCGATATCGCGCCCCTGCTGGGGATCTGAGGCGGGAACCGTAGCGCCTACACCCTTTTCGACAGGCTCAGGGTGAGCGGTCTTGGCTAAAGTGGATTCTGGTTACACGCCTTCGAGCGCATAGCCGGCTGAGCGGACGGTGCGCACCGGATCGGCTGCTCCGGCAATCGCGATAGCCTGGCGCAGGCGGCGGATGTGAACGTCGACCGTGCGCAACTCGATGTCGCTGCCGCTGCCCCAGACCGCGTCGAGCAGCTGCCCGCGCGAGAACACGCGGCCCGGATGCTCCATGAAGTGGCGCAGCAGGCGAAACTCGGTCGGCCCGATCTTGATCGGATGGCCTTGCCGGATGACGCGGTGCGCGGTGGGATCGAGCACGAGATCGCCAACGGTGATGGTTTCTCCGGCCAGCGCCGGGCGCACGCGGCGCAGCACCGCACCGACGCGTGCGATCAGCTCGCGCGGGGAAAACGGCTTGGTCACATAATCGTCCGCGCCGGTTTCGAGCCCGCGCACGCGGTCGTCCTCGTCGCTGCGGGCCGTGAGGATGATGATGGGAACGTGCGCGGTGGACTTGTTGCGGCGCAGGCGGCGGCAGACCTCGATGCCGCTGGTGCCACTGATCATCCAGTCGAGCAGGACGAGATCGGGGGTGTCTTCGGCGGCAAGCAGCAGCGCCTCGTCCCCATCGTCGGTGGTGCGCACATCATACCCTTCGCCGCGGAACCGGTATTCGACCAGCTCGGCTAGCGCGGTGTCATCTTCGACCAGAAGCAGCTTCGGCGCGGACATGGATTACCCTTATGCGGCAGACTTGACACTAAGCTTACCGAGACACGACATTTGTTACGCCGTCGTGACGTATGCCGCAGGGGTGCCCCAATCAGTTGGGAGGCTTCACCTCATCGCGTTCGGGCAGGTATGTGCCGGTTGCGGCATAGTGGACCATTTCGGCGATGTTGGTGGCATGATCGCCGATCCGCTCGATGTTGCGAGCAACGAACATGAGCTGCGCGACCGAGCTGATCGTGGCCGGGTTTTCGACCATATATGACACGAAGTTGCGGAACACGCTGTCGTAGAACGCATCGACTTTCGCGTCGCGCTTGACGATTTCGGCGGCTGCGACCGGATCGCGCGCGGCATAGGCGGTGAGGACATCGTGCACCATATCGCCGGCCAGTTCGTTCATCACGGGCAGCAAGGTCAGCGGTTCGAAGCGTTTGCGGCCTTCGATGTGGCCGACCCGCTTGGCGATGTTCTTGGCATAATCGCCAATGCGTTCGATCACGCCGGCAATCTTGAGCGCCGCGATCACTTCGCGAAGATCATCCGCCATGGGCGCCCTGAGCGCCAGGACCCGCACCGCAAGCCGGTCAACCTCAGCTTCAAGCTGGTCGATCCGCTTGTCCCGCGCGATCACGCCGGCAGCAAGATCCTGATTTCCGCTGACCAGCGCGTCCATCGCTTCGGCCACGGACAGTTCCGCAAGGCCGCCCATTTCGGCGACAAGGCCGCGCAGCCGGGTGATGTCCTCATCGAATGCCTTGACGGTGTGCTCGGTCATCTTCGTTCCTTAACCGTATCGGCCGGTAATGTAATCCTTGGTCTTCTCCTCACGCGGATTGGTGAAGATGTCCGAGGTTGTACCGTATTCGACAATCTTGCCGAGATGGAAAAAGGCGGTGCGCTGCGAAACGCGGGCTGCCTGCTGCATCGAGTGCGTGACGATCACGATCGCGTAACGCCCGCGCAGGTCGTCGATCAGTTCTTCGATGCGTGCGGTTGCGATGGGATCGAGAGCGGAGCAGGGCTCGTCCATCAGGATGACTTCGGGATCGACCGCAATGGCGCGCGCGATGCACAACCGCTGCTGCTGCCCGCCGGAAAGCGCGGTGCCGCTGTCGGTCAGCCGGTCCTTGACTTCATCCCACAGGCCGGCGCGCTGGAGCGATTGCTCTACGATACCATCCAGCTCTCCCTTACTGCGGGTGATGCCGTGGATGCGCGGGCCATAGGCGATGTTTTCGTAGATCGACTTGGGAAACGGATTGGGCTTTTGAAACACCATGCCGACCCGGGCGCGCAGCTGCACCACGTCCATGCCCGAACGGTAGATGTCCACCCCGTCCAGCAGGATCTCGCCTTCCACGCGCGCACTCGGGATCGTGTCATTCATGCGGTTCAGGCTGCGCAGGAAGGTCGATTTGCCGCAGCCCGAAGGGCCAATGAACGCGGTGACGTAGTTCTGCGGGATGTCGATCGAGACGTTGTCAATCGCGCGCTTCTGGCCATAGAAAACCGAAACGCCGTTCGCGCTGATCTTGGACGGCGCGACGGGTTCCGGAAACACCGGCGGCGCGGGCGCACGAACGACCACTTCGGGGGCAGAGTTGTCAGCCGTCATGTTACCACCGTTTTTCGAAGCGGTTGCGCAAATAGATGGCAACCCCGTTCATCAGGAGCAGGAAGATTAGCAGCACCACGATCGCGGCGCTGGTGCGCTCGATGAAGCCGCGGTCGATCTCGTCGGACCACAGGAAGATCTGCACCGGCAGCACCGTGGCTGGCGAGGTGAAATCGCTCGGCGGGCTGGCTACAAAGGCGCGCATACCGATCATGAGGAGCGGCGCGGTTTCGCCAAGCGCGCGGGCCATGCCGATGATCGTGCCGGTGAGGATGCCCGGCAGCGCCAGCGGCAGGACATGGTGGAACACGACCTGCACCGGGCTCGCGCCCATGGCGAGCGCGGCATCGCGGATCGAAGGCGGCACTGCCTTGATCGCGTTACGCCCTGAAATCACGATAACCGGCATTGTCATGAGTGCGAGCGTCATGCCGCCGATCAGTGGTGCTGAACGAGCATTGGGGAAGGCGGCAAGGAAAACGGCCAGGCCCAGCAGGCCGAAGATGATCGATGGCACCGCCGCCAGATTGTTGATCGAGATCTCGATGATGTCGGTCCAGCGGTTCCGCGCTGCGTATTCCTCAAGGTAGAGCGCCGAGAGAACCCCCACCGGGAAAGCGAGGACGAGCGTGATGAACATGGTCATCATCGAGCCCTTCAGCGCCCCCCAGATGCCCACGCTTTGCGGGTTGGTCGCATCGGTGCGGACCAGAAAGCCGGTGTCGAAAGCGCTGACGAGGACATCCTTGCGGGCCAGATCGGCGGCGGTCTTTTGCAGGGCAGCATCGCCGCCGCCGCGCCGGGCATTGGCGATATCATCGCTGGCGGGCAGAGAAACGGCCATTTCCGCGCTCAGCAGTTGGGATGGATCCGCAACAAGCATGCGCCCGACATCGCGCCACGCGTCCTCGGAAATCAGCGCATCGCCACCGGGGCCGAAAGCCTGAACCGCAGCCGAATTGACGAGGGCGGGAAGGCCCGCCACTTCAAGCGCGCCGAGCGGATCGGGTTGGGCAAGGCGGGCAGGATCGAGCTGAATGTGGCCGTGGATCGGCACGGTCATGCGGATTTCGCTACGGTGGAACCCGGCCCAGCCGCTCGATGCCATGGAGACTAGCAAGAACACCAGGACCAGGACCGAGAAGCTGACCGCGCCAAGACCGGCCCAACGGAACAGGGCATCGGAGCGGTAGCGGCGCGCGAGACCAGCCTGCATGCGGGCCTGTCGTTCTTCGCGAAGTTTCTGGAGTGCGGCCAGGTCCTTGCTCGTGCTCATCCCGGGTTACTCGTAGGCTTCGCGGTAGCGCTTGACCACGCGAAGCGCGATGAAATTGAGCGTGAGCGTGACCATGAAGAGCACCATGCCCAGCGCGAAGGCAGAAAGCGTGGCAGGGTGATCGAAGCTGCCTTCACCGGTCAGCATGGCGACAATCTGGAAGGTGACCGTCGTCATCGATTCGAACGGGTTGGCCGAGAGGTTCGCTGAAGCGCCCGCCGCCATGACCACGATCATCGTTTCACCGATCGCGCGGCTGATCGCGAGCATGATGCCCGCGACGATGCCGGGCAGCGCGGCGGGAACCAGCACCTTGCGGATGGTTTCGGCGCGCGTCGCCCCCATCGCCAGACTGCCGTCGCGCATCGCCTGCGGCACGGCTGCGATGCTGTCGTCAGCCATCGAGGAGACAAAAGGAATGATCATCACGCCCATGACCAGACCGGCGGCCATAGCGCTTTCGGTCGAGGCGCTGGAGATGCCGATGGCCTGCGCGGCATCGCGCACCGCCGGCGCGACTGTGAGAGCTGCAAAATAGCCGTAGACCACCGTGGGCACACCGGCGAGGATCTCGAGCAGGGGCTTGATGATACGGCGCAGGCGCGGCTCGGCATATTGGGTGAGGTAGATCGCGCTCATCAGCCCGAGCGGGATCGCCACCGCCATGGCGATGATGGCGCCGATGTAGATCGTGCCCCAAAACAGCGGAATCGCTCCGAAGGCATTGCCGTCGGGCGTGCCGCTGCTCATCGGATCAGGCGCCCAGTGGGTGCCGAACAGGAAGTCTATCGGCGAAACCATGCCGAAAAAACGCACCGTTTCGAACACGAGGCTGGCAACGATTCCGATCGTGGTGAGGATCGCGACGAGCGAGGCGATCAGCAGCAGCCCCATGACCGCGCGCTCGACCCGCGTGCGGGCGGTGAAATCCGGCCGCAGGCGCAGGAACGAGAAGGCACCGCCGGCAAAGGCAATGACCAGCGTGAGAACCAGGCCGATCGTGTTGTAGCGCGTGAGTGCAGTGCGATAGGGCTCTACCAGGCCCTCGGCCTCGCTGTTGAACACCGCGCGCGCCGCGCCGGTCGCAACAGCGCGGGCTTCGCTCATCATGGCCTCGCGCTCAAAGCCGAAGGCAGGAAGCGCGGCAGCTGCCGGATCGGCGAGGACATGCTGCAGCACCAGTGCCGGGCTGATCGCATCCCAAAGCACTGCGAAGAGCAGGGTGGGCACAGCCACCCACAGCCCGACGTACCAGGCATGGAAGTCTGGCAGGGAGTGGATCTTGCCGCCAGGCGCCGCATTGCGGAATGCCCAGGCCCGCGAGCGCCCGGCCAGCCAGCCCACCAGACCCAGCCCGAAGGCTAGCAAAAACAGTATGGCTGGCGACATGGCCCCGTGCCGGTCCTTACTTGAGCTGCGAGCCGTCGAGCAGCAGCAAGTCGCTCGCTGCCTTTGCGCTTGCTGCCAGTATGTCGTCCGGGGCGACAACCATGCCGGCCTTGGCCAGTACGCCGCCCTTGCTCCACAGCTTGGCCCATTCGTTCACGTAAGCCTGAAGCCCCGGGATCGCCTTGAGGTGCGCCTTCTTGACGTAGATGTAGAGCGGGCGTGCGCCGGGATAGCTGAAATCGCTGATCGTGGCGTAGGAGGGTGTCACACCGCCCATCGTCAGGCCCTTCAGGCGATCGCGGTTTTCTTCGAGGTAGGAGAAGCCGAAAATGCCGATAGCCTTGGGGTTGGCCTCGATCTTCTGGACGATGAGATTGTCGTTCTCGCCGGCATCCACATAGGCGCCGTCTTCGCGCACATCACCGCACACGGCGTCATGCTGCTTCTTGTCGGTTTCCTTCAGGGCCTTCATCGCCGGGTCGCTTTCGCAACCCGTCATGAGGATAAGCTCCTTGAGCGCATCGCGCGTACCCGAAGTCGAGGGCGGGCCGTAGACAAGGATTGGCTCGGCGGGGAGGGCGGGGTTGACGTCCTTCCAGGTCTTGGCGGTGTTGGGCTTGCCGAAAGGCGTCTTGGCGAGCGCCTTGTAGACATCCGCAGGCGTGAGCGCGATGCCGGGGCCATTGCTGCCCTCGGCGAAAGCAACACCATCGAGCCCGACCTGAATCTCGACGATCTCCTTGACGCCGTTCTTCTGGCAATCGTCGAACTCGGACTTCTTCATCCGGCGCGAGGCATCCTCGATATCGGGGTGCTGCGGGCCAACGCCGGCGCAAAACAGCTTCATGCCCGCGCCCGTGCCGGTCGATTCGATGATCGGGGCCTTGATCGTGGTGTCCGATTTGGCGAGCGATTCCGCCGCAGCCTTGGCGAAGGGATAGACGGTTGAGGAACCGACCGCACGCACCTGATCGCGTGTCGCGCTCTGACCGCC
>CANGJB010000050.1 GCA_947453945.1 Sphingomonadaceae bacterium | reverse complement strand
TCGCAGTGCGGGCTCGGAGCGAGTGCGCGCGGGCCTGCTCCGGTGCGCGGCGAACGCGTGCTGGGGGTGCTGCCCGGCGAACAGGAAGCGACCGGACTGGTCCGCTGGTTCGGCGGGCACGCTTTCGGCCTGCAGCTTGACCATCCGCTCGATCTCGAAGCGCTGAGCCGCGCGCTGCAGCGTCAGGCCCAAGATGCACAAGTTACCAATGCGTGGGAGGTGGGAACGCGGCACCGCGTTGTCACCCCGATCCCCGATCCTTCGCGCATCCGCCGGGTCTGATTTTGCGCCATCACACAGGCTGAGCCTGCGCATCAACTTTGCTTAACCCCCTGCGGGATTCGGCGCGCTGGTTGACCGCGCGCCCATGCACGCCATGCTGCCCGCGATGACCAGACAGATCGAAGAACCCGCCCGCCGGATCGACGTGATCCACGAAACCGACGTTCTCGTGGTGGGATCGGGGCCAGGCGGCCTTGCCGCAGCGCTCGCTTCGGCCCGCGCGGGGGTGAAAACCACGCTGGTCGAGCGCTATGGCTGCTTTGGCGGCAATATCACGCAAGTGGGCGTGGAAGGCTTCGCCTGGTATCGCCACCCCGAAACCATCGACAGCGAAGGCATTGGCCGCGAGTTCGAGGACCGCGCCGTGGCCATGGACGCTGCCCTCCCCGAACCGCAATCGATCAGCCACGCGCTCGATGCCGAAGCGTTCAAGCATGTGGCCGATGTGCTGGTGGAGGAAGCGGGCGTGATCCCCATGCTGCACCGGCTGGTCGTGGCGCCGATCATGGAAGGCGATACGATCCGGGGCGTGATCGTGGAAAGCAAGGCGGGGCGCGAGGCCATTCTGGCAAGCCGCGTCATTGATGCGACCGGCGACGCAGACCTGGCCTATCGCGGCGGCGCGCCCACGATCAAGCACCCGGTGGACGAGATGATGTCGGTCTCGGTCATGTTCTCGATGAGCGGGGTCAACAAGACGCGTTTCATCGACGCGGTGAAGGCCGATCCGCAGACCTACGGCGATTGGTCTGGCGGGGGCGAGTGGGACATCACCACGGATGGCAAGGAGGACGCGATGTTTTCCCCCTTTTTGCGCAAGCCCTTCCGGCAGGCACTGAAGGCGGGGCTGCTGCCGCCCAATCTGGCGACGATTGCCGGCACATGGGGCACGGTTTCGGATCAGGGCGATCTCACCTACCTCAACCTCGTCCACCACTATCTGGACGGGACCGACCCCGACAGCCTGACGCGCGGCGAGATGCATGGGCGGCGCGATGCGATGCACGCGATTGCCGCGCTGCGGGGCTACATGCCGGGCTGCGAGGGCGCCAAGCTGCGCAACTTCGGCATGACGCTGGGCGTGCGCGACACGCGCAAGATCGATGCGACCTACAACATGACCGGCGATGATGTGCGCGGTGAAGGCCGGTTTGAGGATTCCATCGGCATCTTCCCCGAATTCATCGACGGCTACGGCCTGCTGATCCTGCCGACCACGGGCCGCTATTTCCATGTGCCCTACCGCGCGCTGCTGCCCAAGGGGATCAAGGGCCTGCTGGTGGCGGGCCGGGTGATCGGCGGGGACAAGGTGAGCCATGCCGCGGTGCGCAACATGATGTGCTGCGCAGTTTCAGGCCAGGGCGCGGGCGTGGCAGCGGCAATTTCGGTGAAGACGGGGCGCGGGTTTGATGCGCTGGATCTGGGCGCGGTGCAGGCGGAACTGAAGCGGCAGGGCGCGCGGATTCACTGATCGCACGCCTTGGCGCGGGACGCTCTGGATCCCCGCCTGCGCGGGGATGACGAGTATCTGGCCTTCGTCCTCCCCGCGCAGGCGGGGATCCAGAGCAACCAGACGCGGCCTTCTTTACGCGCCGATGAGCGACAGCGCTTCGTCCCAGAAGTGGTGGAGGCTCTGCGCGTAGCTTGATGGCACATAGGCGATGCAGGCATCATCGCTTTCCACATGGAGCCGCACGCCCACATGGTCGATCACCGTCGCGGCTGTTGCGCCCACAGGCAAGGCGGCCGCGCTGGTATCGAACACGCCGCCTTCGAGCAGAAGCTCGCGCCAGCCCGGCCCGGCGATGCGGAAACGGACGATCCCGCCGCCGATGGCGGTGAGCGCGCCATCATCGCCCAGCGTATCGGCGAGGACCGAAACATCGCCCTCCGCCAGCCATACGGTGGGTTCAAAGCGCAGCAGGGTGATCGCGGCGTTCGCGGCGCTGTGGTTCATCGCAGGCAGAGCAAAGCCGAGCGCCTTTTGGACGCGGGCGGCGACTTTGGCGGGATTGGCCCAGATCTCCAACGCATGAAGCGGGGCGGCCGGAAGAGCGGTGATCGACGTTGGTTCAGTCACGGTAGCGTTCCCCGGCAGGATCATAGAAGTGCGGCGAGGTGACGCGCACACGGGCCTTCTCCCCGCGCGTGGGCGAGCTGACGGTCAGTTCCTCGCCGTGGCGCTTGTGCCCGTCTTGAAGGAGCGCCAGCGCAATGGCACCGCCTTCGAGAATGCGGCGCGCGGCGGCGGTGACATGGCCTTGCGGCGAAGTGCCCGCGCGGGTGATCAGCATCCCGCCTTCGGGGATCGGACCATCGAGGCTGACAAGGCCGACAAAGTTGTTGCGACCCGCCGCGCTGAGCGCAGGCCGCGTGAGACCCGCCGCGCCGACGAAGCCACCGGCCTTGCCTAGCATTCCGCCCAGCCCGAGATCGTGCGGGGTGGAGCGGCCATCGACTTCGCCGCCGACGACGACATGGCCCTTTTCAATGCGCAGCAATTCCATGGCCTCGAGCCCATAGGGCGCGCCGCCTTCGGCACGGGTGGCATCCTCGATTGCCTGCCAGACCTGCTCGGCGTGGCTCGCCTCGACATGGATTTCGAAAGCGCGCTCGCCGCTGTAGCTGGCGGCAAGAACGTGGACCGGTGTGCCTGCCAGCGTGCCCGGCGCATAGCCCATGTGGCGCGGCGGCTCTGCGCCGGTGAGCGCGGCAAGGATGCTGCGGGCACGCGGGCCGGCCAGCGCGATGCCGGCGTAGTGTTCCTGCACGTTGACCACCGAGCACT
This sequence comes from Sphingomonadaceae bacterium, assembly GCA_947453945.1. GTDB lineage: Bacteria > Pseudomonadota > Alphaproteobacteria > Sphingomonadales > Sphingomonadaceae > Novosphingobium. The sequence goes on along the minus strand of CANGJB010000050.1, from coordinate 18,034 downwards.
TGAGATCGGGGCGCAGCACCTGGCGCACATAAGACAGGTGCCCGGCCATGCGGTCTGCGCCGCCGGTGGAGCTCGTCAGCAAGTAGCGGTCTTCGGCAAGGCGCCAGACGGTGCCATCATCGAACACGAAGCCATCTTCGCGCAGCATGAAAGTGTAGCGGCCCCGGCCGGTAGCCAGTTTGCCCACCGTGGTCGCGCAGACGAGTTCGAGAAGCTTTGCAGCATCGGGTCCGCTGACTTCGAACTTGCCGAGCGTGGACACATCGCTGAGGCCCGCGACAGTGCGCACGGTCTGCGCTTCGCGCAGCGCGGCCTGCGCAAGGTTTTCACCGTTCACCGGGTAGGCGCGCGGGCGGAACCAGTAGCCCAAGGGCTGCCAGATCGGATCGTGCGCTTCGTGAAGTGCATGAAGGGGGATCCGGCGCACGTGTGCCCCCGCATTACGTGCGCCGGCGCCTGCCAGAAGGCCCATGGTGACGGGCGTGAACGGCGGGCGAAACGTGGTGAGACCGGCCTGCGGCACGGTCACGCCCTGCTTTTCGGCAAGGCGCGCAAGCGCGACCATGTTGCTGGTCTTGCCCTGATCGGTCGCCATGCCCAGCGTGGTGTAGCGCTTGAGGTGCTCGACCGAGCGGTAGCCTTCCTGCCAGGCGAGATCGATATCGGCGAGGCTGACGTCGTTCTGGAAATCGACGAAGCTTTTCTTGGCCTTGCCTGCAGGCGCCACGGCAGGCGCGGGCGGCGGACTAATCGCGCTGCCGATGGTCTCGCACACTTGCGGGGTTTCGCCGGGGATGAAGGCCTGCGCGGCCTCGTCCCACACGAGCTTGCCGCCCGCCTGCATGTGGAGGTGCGAGACGGGGACGAAGCCGCCCGACATCGCCAGAAGGTCTGCGTCAAAGCTCTGCTCGCTGCCCCCGATCACAGCCGTGACCTTGCGCAAGCCGTGCTTGCGCCCTGTGGCACCAGCGGGCCGCGCGTCGTGATAAACGGTGACGCCTGCGGGCGCGGCGGGGCCGCTGGCGCGGGCATCGAGCAAGGCGACGACTTGCGCGCCCGCTTCGATGATCGCCGCAGCAGTGAGATAGGCATCATCGTTGTTGGTGGCGATGACGACGCGCTGGCCGGGCACCACGCCCCAGCGGCGGATGTAGCTGCGCACGGCCTGCGAAAGCATCACGCCGGGAAGATCATTGCCCGCAAACGGCACGGGCCGCTCGATCAGGCCGGTGGCGAGGACCACCCGCCCTGCCCGCACATGCCAGAGACGCTGGGCAAAACCATTCGTCGGGACCGCGCCGGGTTCAACGAGGCGCTGGGTGAGCGTGAGGAAATTGTGGTCCCAGTATCCGGACGCCGTGGTGCGCAGCAGGACCTTGCCGCCCAGCGCCTCGATCCGCTGGATCATGGCGGCGGGGTCAAGTCCGGAATCGGGATCGCGCAGCAGCGAGCCGCCCGGAACCGCATCCTGCTCGACAAGGAACACGCGGTTTCCCGCTTCCGCGGCTTCGAGCGCGGCCTTGAGGCCCGCAGGGCCAGAGCCGACCACCAGCACATCGCAGAAACCGGCAACTTGCGAGAAGTTGTCCGGATCGGCCTCGGTCGGCGCATCGCCAAGGCCGGCAGCGCGGCGGATGAAGCCTTCGTAGCGCATCCAGTGCTTCGCGGGGCCGAAGAAGGTCTTGTAATAGAACCCCGCGCCCAGTGCGGGCGCGGCAAGGCCGAAGATCGCGGCGACATCGAACGAAAGGCTGGGCCAGCGGTTCTGGCTTTTCGCGACAAGGCCGGGATAGACGAACACGTCGGTCGCGCGGGTGTTTGGTTCGGTGCGGCCGCCGGTGCCGACGGTGACGAGGGCGTTCGGCTCCTCGATGCCGGCGGACATGATCCCGCGCGGGCGGTGATACTTGAAGCTGCGAGCGACGAGGCCGACGCCATTGGCGAGCAGCGCGGCGGCGAGCGTATCACCCGGGCGGGCGCGATAGGCCGTGCCATCGAAGGTGAAAGGGATGGTCTCATCGCCCGAGGGCGCGCGCGCGGGGCCGCTCATGCCAGCGCCTCCGGACCGATGGCTTTCACTGCTTCGATCACATGGGTGACGCGGTGGCGCGTGAGCACCATCCAAGCGCGGCAGCCATAAGTGTGGCGCCAGATTTCCTCATCTAGGCCCATCGGATTGGCGCGGGTGAACAGCGCCTGCATCGCGGTGTGCGCGTCGGCGGCAGGATCGACCACGGCATCGACCGTGCGTTCATACGTGAATTCCGTCTGGGCGCGCGGGCCGCAGTGGGGACAGGCGATTTCGTACATCTGGTGCCCTGTCTCAGCGATGGTTCGGCATGGGGCCGACCGCAGTTTCGTCGATGGTTGCCCCGGTCATGAAGCGTTCGAGGCTGAACGGCGCGTTGAGTTCATGCGCCTTGCCGGTGGCGAGCGTGTGGGCATAGGTCCAGCCCGAGGCGGGCGTCGCCTTGAAGCCGCCGTAGCACCAGCCACCGTTGAGGTAGAGGCCATCGATGGGCGTGGGGCCGATGATCGGCGCGCCGTCAAAGCTCATGTCCGTGACGCCCGACCATGTGCGCAGCATGCGCAGGCGCGAGAGCGCGGGCATGATCGAGACGGCCTGCGCGATGGCGCCTTCGACCACGGTGGGCTGACCGCGCCGGGCATAGCTGGGCCAATTGTCCGGATCGCCGCCCATCACGATGCCGCCCTTATCGGACTGGCTGATGTAGCAATGGAGCGACTGCGACATGACGACCGACTGCACCATCGGCTTAACGCCTTCGGTGACGAGCGCCTGCAGAGTCTGCGATTCAATCGGGAGCTTGAGGCCCGCGAGCCCTGCGACCTGCCCGCTGTGGCCCGCAACGCAAATGCCGGTGCGCCCGCCAAGGATGCGGCCGCGCGTGGTTTCGACGCCCGTGATCCGGTTTCCGTCGCGGACAAAGCCGGTGACTTCGCACTTCTGGATGATATCGACGCCCAGCGCGTCCGCCGCGCGGGCATAGCCCCAGGCAACCGCATCGTGGCGCGCGGTGCCGGCGCGCCATTGGATCAGCGCGCCATCGATGGGGAAGCGCGCACCCCGGGAAAGATCGAGCAGCGGTTCTAGCTTGGCGATCTGCTTTGGGCTCAGCAGTTCGGCGTCGATCCCGTCGCAGCGCATGGCATCGCCGCGTTCGGCAAGCTTGATCATGTCGCCATCGTTGTGGCCGAGGAACATCGCCCCGCGCGGGCTGAACATGACGTTGTAATTGAGCTCGTCGCTCATGCCGTGCCACAGCTTGAGGCCGAACTCGAACAGGTTGTGAAGCTGCGGCAGGCGGTAGTTTGAGCGCACCAGCGTGGTGTTGCGCCCGGTGTTGCCGCCGCCGATCCAGCTCTTTTCCAAAACCGCGACATTGGTGATGCCGTGGACTTTGGCGAGGTAATAAGCGGTGGCAAGCCCGTGCCCGCCGCCGCCGATGATGATCACATCATAGCTCGAACGCGGCTCGGGATCGCGCCACGCGGGCTGCCAGTGCTTTTGCCCGTTGAGCGCACCGCGCAGCAGGCTGAAGGCCGAATAGGGCGTCTTCATGCCGCGATTTCAGCTTTCGGTGCCTGCCAGCCGCGCTGCTCGCGCCAGTCTGCGCCGATCCCGTCAAATCGCGAGAGGCTGAGCTTGGCGATATCGGTGAAGCTGCACTGCCCATCGACCACCAAATCGCGGATGGCATGGCCCGATGCGGGCGAGAGGCCGAAGCCCACACCCGACATCGTGGCGACGACCACGTTTTCAGGATCGCTCATGCGGTCGATGATCGGGCGGCCATCGGGGGTGTTTTCGACAATACCGGCCCACGAGCGGATCACATTGAGATGCGCCGCCTTGGGGAACAGCTCCGCCACGCGGCGCGCGAGGTTGCGCGTGAGCGGCGATGAGGGCCGCGCGGGCGGGCCGGCCTCGAAGGTTTCCAGCCATTCGTGCGGGCCGCCGCCATAGGCAAGATTGCCGCGCATGGTCTGGCGGCCATAAAGCCCGTTGCCGTCGACCCCGCCGATGGGCATCATCGGGGCGGGTTCGGTGACGATCATTTCCGCGCGCGCTGCGGCGAGCGGCACTTCGACACCGAGCTTGGCCATGAGCGCGCCGATCTGCGGGCCTGCCGCAACCACGACAGCATCGCATTCATGCCGGCCACTGCCGGAATGGACCGCGACGACTTTGCCGCACTCGGTCTCAAAACCCGTCACCGGGCTGTGCTGATAGATGCGCCCGCCAAGATCCTGCAGCGCCCAGGCATAGGCTTGCACGCTGCGCTGGGGATTGGCGTGGCCGCCGAAGCGGTAGTGCATGCCGCCAAGGCAGTTGTCGCCCGTCAGCGGCACCATGGCGCGGACCTGATCGCCGGTGAGCAGATCGACCCGGTAACCCAGGTCGTTGTTCATCTTGGCGAGGTAGTGATATTGATTGAGCTGCTTTTCCGTCACCGCCGCGACGATACGCTCTTTCTGGTGCTCGGTCGGATAACCCAGCAGTTCGTCCATGTGCGGCCACATGCGCTGTTCTTCGACGAACAGCGGGCTCTGATAGTGCGAGGCGCCGCCGCCGTTGCGGCCCGAGGCTTCCCAGCCGACAATGCCCTTGTCGAGCACGGTGACAGATGCGCCCGATCGCGCGAGCCACCAGCCGGCGCTGAGCCCTGAGACGCCGCCGCCAACGATCACGACCTTCATCTTCGCCGCAGTCCCGGCGATTTTCGCCATGGTTTCCTGCGGGGTTTCGCTGGGGGTAGGCAAGCCAACATACGTCATGATTACAGGCTCCAGCCGTCGGCGATGGCCACTTGGTGTTCGCGTTCACGCGGCGTGTCGATATCCCGGTAGGGCACCCATTGCGTGGGAATGCCGAACCAGACGTCCCACCCGGCGCGCATCTCCGGGCTTTCTTCCCAATCGGCCAGCACGCGCAAGGGCAGCGGGCGGACGGGCGCGCGGTGGGTGGCGAGCGGGACCGAGCCAAACGGTCCATCGGCTGCCATCGCCAGCATCATCGCTACCTGATCGCGGCAGCGGCGGCCCTGGCACACGCCCATGCCGGCGCGGGTGAGGCGCTTGATCTGGTCCGGATTGGGCGGACCATCCTGGATCAGCGTATCCAGCGAACGCGCAGCCATCGGCGCGGGGCGCTCCAGATAGCGCGGCGGCTGGACGCCGAGAAGATCGCCGCGGGTCACTTCCTCGCACTGGCACACGATGGTGCCTGCTGCGGAAAGCTTGCCGAGTTCGCGGGCCCAATCCATGCGGTATTCCACATGGTCAAAGCCGGTATCGGCAAGGCCGGCGCATGTCCCGACACAGCGCACGCCCGCATTCTCGCCGGGGATATAGCCGCCGCGCGCGCCATCGAGCACTCGGCTGCCGCCCATTGCGTCGATCAGTTCGATCGAGGGGACAAGGCCGATGGCGAGCACCACGGTATCGACCGCGATCTCGGCACCCGAACGCAGGCGGACGCGCTCCACGCCGTCGATGCCGCCGATGGCTTCGGCGGGGGCATCTTCGAGATAGAACGGGATCTGCGCCGCGCGGACCGCATCGGCCAGCGCGGCGTCACCCTGCGGAGCGGCGCGCACTTCAACGATGCCGGCGACTTCGACGCCCTTCTCCTGCGCGAGGAGCGCGGTGTGGAGCGCGAGATCGTGGCTGCCGACGATCAGCACGCGCTTGCCCGCAAAAGCTTCATAGCGGGTGAGCAGGCGTTCGAGCGCGGCGGCGCCCATCACGCCCGGCTGGTTCCAGCCCGGGAACCCGATGGCCAGATCGCGCGCACCGGTGGCGAGTACGAGCTCCCCGTAACCGACGATCCAGCCGCGATCCTTGTCCGCCAGCGCGACAACGCTTTCCGGCAGGCCGGTGATGCCGGGGCCGTTGCGATAGACGCCCCACGCGCTGGTGCCGAGGAGCACTTCGACGCCTGCATCCATCGCGGCCTCAAGCTGCGGCTCGCTCATGAACACGGTTTCGAGCATGCGCTCTGCGTTCTGCGTCGCGGCGGTCATGCGGCCGCCGAACAGCAGCGGCACATCGTTGCCCATGGCGCCGCCGGGAATGGGGTTTTCGTCCACGAGCAGGACCGACTTGCCCTCGCCCGCTCCGGCCAGCGCGGCGGCAAGGCCGGCGGGGCCAGCACCGACGACCACGAGATCGTAGCGCGCTTCGGGCGCAGGAAGCTTGGTGCCGATCGCGTGGGGATCGGTTCCGTTATTGGCATGCATGATCAGACTGCCTCGAGTGCCTGGGAGAGATCCGCGATGATATCGTCGGCATGTTCAAGCCCGACGGACAGGCGCATGGTTCCGTCGGAGATGCCACCGGCAAGGCGAGCCTCGCGCGGGACGGCGTAGTGGGTGGTGGTGGCCGAATGGCAGATCAGCGTTTCGGACCCGCCGAGGCTGACCGCAAGCTTCAAGAGCCGCAGTGCATCGAGCATCCGGAACGATTCCGCTTCGCCGCCATGGAGGTGGAACGAGAACGTGGAGCCCGCCCCCGCGCACTGGCGATCATACACGGCTTTCTCGCGCGAACCTTCGGCCAGGAAGCCAAGGTAGGTGACGCCCGCGACCTTGGGGTGATCCCGCAGGAACTCCGCCACTGCCCGCGCATTGCTCATCGCGCGTTCGATCCGCACGGCGGCGGATTCAAAGCTGCGCACCACGAGCCACGCAGTGAAAGGATCGAGGTGGTTGCCCCAGGTGGTGCGCAAGGTGCGCAGCTGGTGGATAAGCTCCAGCTTGCCGCTCACCCCGCCCGCCAGCAGATCGCTGTGCCCGGCGCAATATTTGGTGAGCGAAGTCATGCACAGATCGACGCCGCGCTCGATCGGGCGCTGGGCGAAGGGGCCAAGCAGCGTGTTGTCCACCACGACCAGCGGTCGGCGCCCGGTCTCGCGCCCGATTTCGTCGGCCACGGCCACCATCAGATCGAGATCGACCATTGCGGCCGTGGGATTGGCCGGCGTTTCAGCCACGATCAGTGCGAGCGGGCCCTTGGCCAGCGCAGCGCGGGCGGCCGCGCGCACGTGTTCGGGATTGCAGCCATCGGTATAGGTTTCGACATGGGTGCCAAAGCCCGGCATGACCGAGCCATAGAGCATGTCCACTCCGCCGTAGATCGGGCGGCCATGGAGCACGCTGTCCCCCGGCTTCACGAAAGTGAGCGCGATGGAGGAATGCGCAGCCATGCCGCTCGAGAACGCGGCTGCCGCTTCGGCGCCATCTATGGCAGCAAGGCGGGTTTCAAGGATATCGAGCCCCGGATGGCCGAGGCGCGAATAGATATGCCCTTCCCCCTTCTTTCCCGCCACTGGGCCGGTGCCATCGAAGAACGCCTCGTGGACGTCCTTCGCGTGCTGGGCGCTGGGGTAGATGAAGGTCGAAGTCAGATAGACCGGCGGCTTGACCGCACCGAGCGCATCGGCGGGATCATAGCCGAAGGCGACAGCAAGCGTTTCGGGGCGAAGGTTCGAGGGCTTGGGCCCTTTTGGAGAATCAGCGACCATGCTTCTCGACATACTTGGCGGCGGTGTCGCAATACCAGTCGGTAAAGCGCAGCGCGAGCAGTTCGGCTTCCTTCGAGTAGGGACCGGGGACGTAACCGGGGCTGTTCACGCCGAGCTGGTTGTTTTCGGCCAGATCCTTGTCCTGAAGGTTCGTCACCGTCCACAGATCGGCGAGCTCCTCCACCGAGTAGTCAACGCCTTCCACGGCATCCTTGTGGACGAGCCACTTGCCGGTGACGGCGGTCTCGCCAGGGCCGACCGGCATCGCGCTGAACATGAAGGTGTGATCGGCAGTCGAATGGGTGAAGCAGTGCGGATCGATGGCAAGGCGCATCGAACCGATATCGCCATCGCCGCGATCACACATCAGCTTCTTGACGAGGTGCTTGCCATCCATCGAGAGCGAGACAACCTCAGGGTTGAGCAGGAAGCGTGCAAGCTGCCACCAATCGCCCTCAAGCGCTTCGGTCGCAAGGCCGAGAGCGGCCATCCGCTCGTGGAAGGTCTCAACGCGGGTATCGCCATCGACATCGAAGTGCTTTTTCATGCCGACAGGGAACGTGCGGGCAAGCTCGGGATGGCCGGTCGCGCAGTGATAGCACTCACGCCCGTTTTCCATGACGAGCTTCCAGTTGGCGTATTCGGTGATCGTGCTCTCGAACGCCAGCTTGGCGTCCTTGAGATTGTGCGGCCCGAGGTATTCCTCAAGCTTGATCGCAAATTCGTTGAACGGCGGCGGATTGTCATCGAAACAGATGAACAGGCAGCCCGCCACGCGCTCAAGCTGGATCGGACGCAGGCTGTGCGCGGCCTTGTCGAAATCCGCTTCCATGCGCATCGCCGAAAGCAGCGAGCCATCAAGCTCGTAAGTCCAGCGGTGATAGGGGCACACGATCTTGGGGGCCGAGCCGCTGCCGGCTGCGCAGAGCAGCGAGCCGCGGTGGCGGCACGAGTTGTGAAACGCGCGGATCTCTCCGTCGCGGCCTTTCACGATGAGCACCGGCCACTTGCCGACCATCTGTGAGAGATAGCTGCCGGCCTTGGGCAGCTCGCACTCGAAGCCGGCCATGAGCCAGCTCGTGCCGAAAACCGCGTTCATATCGAAGTCGAACACTTCGGGCTCGTTGTAGAGCGCTTGGGGAAGGCAGTGCCCTTCCGGCCGCTGGGCCAGAAGCGAGCCGATCCGGCTGAGGTCGATCATGCGTGAGGTTTCCCGAATTCGCGGAAGAACGGATATCCGTCCGGGTGGACCATGGCGGCGAATGCAGCCAATCGGATTTCCTTATGCCGCCATGGAAAAATGACAAAAAGGCATGGGCGCAGGCCGCGAAGCGCCTGACCGCGCCAACCGGAAGCGCTCCGCCCCTCGCGTGACAGCCGCTAAATTCACTTTTATTCAATGCCTTAATAAGAAACGGCTCCCGACAAAGGGGCGCAGGACCAAAAAGCCACACTCGTTAACGACATTCTCAGCGCATCATCAGGGGGATGGATTTAGGGCCTGCTTTCACTTAAGGCGTCCCCAAACGCGGCAATGCGCGTGCAAAAACGGGGAGTAAATTCAGGGAATTGCCTGCACTTGGGGAGTGCGGATCGGATAGAACCGATCCGGTGCAAGACTGCCAGACCGGCGGCTGCCACTTCTTTTTTGCGAGCGCCCCTGAGATTTTCCCCGCCAAAATGCGCATCGTCTCGCTTTGATGGGCCCCGGCCTGGTGCCGGGTGAAAGATGGAAACTATGGGGGTTACAATGAAATCACGGTTTATGTTGTCGTGCGCCGCCACGGCCGTTGCGCTGGGTTCGGGCAATCTTGCGCTGGCGCAGGCTGCGCCGCAGGCTGAAGCCGCCCCCGCCCGGTCGTCGGACGAGATCATCGTGACCGCGCAGCGCCGCGATCAGTCGATCCAGGACGTGCCGTTTACGCTGCAGGCCTTCAACACCGATACGCTGAGCAAGCTCAATATCACCACTTTCAACGACTTGCTGAAGTACACCCCCAACATCACCTTCGCGAACAACGGCCCGGGTAACGGCGGCGTGTTCCTGCGCGGCCTGTCGGGCGGCTTCGCCGGTCAGCAGTCGTCGGGAACGATTGGCGGTTTCCCGAACGTTGCGATCTATCTCGATGACCAGTCGATGCAGTTCCCGGCTCGCAACGCCGACGTCTATGTTGCAGACATCGAACGCGTCGAAGTGCTCGAAGGCCCGCAGGGCACGCTCTTCGGCGGCGGTGCGCAGGCCGGTGTGGTTCGCTACATCACCAACAAGCCCAAGCTCGACAAGTTCGAAGCCCGGATCGAGGGCAGCTTCGGCGGCACCGCAGGCGGCGGTGCGAACGGCGCGTTCAACGCAATGGTTAACGTGCCGGTCGTGCAGGACAAGCTGGCCGTTCGCGCGGTGGTATACACCGATCATCACGGTGGCTATATCGACAACGTATACTCGACATTCACGCGCCAACCGACCGACATCGGAGCCAGCTATCTGCGGTTTCCGTATTTTAACCCAACCAACAACAATCAGCTGACACCAGACCAGCAAGCCCATCAGGGCAAGTACGACAACAATTCGTTGGTCGAAGACAATTTCAATCCTGTAGATTACACTGGCGGCCGCGTGTCGGTTGACTGGAAGATTGCTCCCGATTGGGATCTGCTGGTTTCGGAATCGTATCAGAAGCTCGAGACCAAGGGCACTTTTGCGACCCAAACCTACACCTATGACTACGCGCCGCTCACGGGTATGAAATCAACCCTGTTTGCGCCGCAGTACAGCAAGGACAGCTACACAAACACGGCTTGGACGATCAACGGCAAGATCGGTGACTTCAAGTTGATCTACACAGGCGCCTATCTGCAGCGCCACATCTCGCAGCAGGGTGACTATACCAACTACGCCCGCGCTAAGTATGGCATCTTCTACCAGTGCACCGGCGGGGGCAGCTACTACTGGAATGTGGGCGCTACGCCCTATTGCAATGAGCCGACCAGCTATTGGACGGACAAAGTCCGCAACACGCACGAAAGCCATGAGTTCCGCATCAGCTCGCCAGACAGTGGCCGGATCCGTGCAATTGCCGGCGCATATTACGAATCGTTCAAGATCCAGGACAACCAAGACTGGGACTACAAGACAATTCCTGTCTGCAATCCGTCGCTGACCGCCGCTCAGATCTCGGCAGCAGGCACTGTCTGCTTGGGCGCGATTTCTCCGAGCCCTGGTGCCACTCTTAATATCCCTGGCCCCCGTGGTCCTAATGTTGCGTTCGGCGAGGATACCCAGCGCGGTTACAAGCAGTATGCTGCTTTTGGCTCGGTCGACTTTGACCTGTTGCCAACTCTGACAATCACCGCGGGAACGCGTTACTATAATTACAAAGAATTCGAGACTGGCTCCGTATATAGCTCTTTCAATGGAGGGTGCTATCAGGTCCCAGGTTGCTCGGGCAACCTGTACTCAGCTAATAACGGCAACCTTGACGCGGACGACCTTCACGCCTCCTACCATGGCTTCAAGAGCAAGGGCACGATCACGTGGAAGCCCCAGCAGGGCACGATGGTCTATGCCACATTCAGCCAGGGCTTCCGTCCGGGCGCCTTCAACCGTGGCCCCTCCGCCCGCGTGAAGGACCCGATCGCACCGCACGCAAACCAGCTGCTGGTGCCTGCGGCCTATGCTCCGGACAATCTGACCAACTGGGAAGTGGGCCTCAAGACCGATCTGTTTGACCGGAAGGTCACCTTCAATCTGTCCGCCTATCTCATGGACTGGAAGAACGTGCAGGTCGGTTTCTTCAACCCGGCTGCCGGCTTCGGCAACACCGCGTTCGGCACCAATGGTCCGAACTATCGCATCAAAGGTGTCGAAGCACAGTTTGTGGCGCGTCTCATGGACGGCCTGACGATCCAGGGTTCGGCGACCTACAACGACTCGAAGCAGCGGAATGAGCCTTGCTTCATTGCGAACAACCCCGGCGTATCGAGCTTCGGCAAGTGCATCACCCAGGTGTTTTCAGGCGGCCAGGTCCAGCCGGTCCAGAGCCCGTTTGGCACCCCCGGCAGCATCACGCCTTTCAGCCCGCATTTCCAGGGCAACATCCGGGGCCGGTACGAATGGGCTGGTAAGGCTGACATGAACTGGTTTGTCGCCGGCGGTGTGAACTACACGAGCGCGCAGTTCAACCAGCCTGCGACCTACCCGTCAGGTGACGTTCCGGGCAACGGCAACGTGCTCGGCCCCAACGGGATCATCGTTCCCGCCACCACCGTGCTGCGCTACAAGATGCCGGGCTACGCGTTGACCGATGCACAGATCGGCTTCACCCGCGACAACTGGACGGTGACGATCTTCGGTGACAACTTGTTCAACAGCCACGCATCGACGTTCACCAACTCGTCGCAGTACATCAAGACTTCGACGATCGTGCGCCCGCTGACCTACGGCCTGAAGATCAGCACCAAGTACTGATCGCATGCCACTATGAAGTGACAGGCAGGGGCGGTGCCGCAGGCACCGCCCCTTGCTTTTTTTTGGACGCCGCAAATTTGACAAGCGTCCGGCGATTGCCGACACAACAGAGCGTTATGGCCACACAAACCGATCTGCCGACACCCGATATCGACCGGCGTTCGCCGCCGCCTCCCGCCTCCGCGCTGGAGGCAGAGGTTAACGGCCTGCGTGCTCTGCAGGCCAAGGGCGATCATGCCAGCGCGGCGGCAGGGGCGGCCAGGCTACTCAAGACGTATCCTGCAAACCGCGATCTCTTGCTGATCGCCGCCCATTCGCAGCGCATGAGCCAGCAGACCGACGCTGCATTCACCACACTTGCACAGCTCGCCGAGCACCATCCGCATTTCAGCCAGATGTTCCTCGAACGCGGACTGTGCCATGTAGCGCGGCGCGATGCCCCGGCCGCGATTGCCGACCTGCGCTTGGCTGTGCTCATCAACCCCGCGCTGGCCATGGGCTGGCGTATGCTCGACGGGCTGTTTCGGATGACGGGCGATACCGCAAGCGCCGAGATAGCGGCAAAGCACTATGCGCATCTCGACAGCGTGCCGCCGCCGATCGTCCACGCCAAGATCCTCTACGGGGACGGCGAGATCGAAGATGCGGAAATGCTGATCCGCCGGTTTCTGCTCGAATTCGGGGATCATCCGGAAGCGATGCGCCTTCTCGCCCAAATCGGCCACTTGCGCAACGTGCTTGATGACGCTGAGACGCTCTATGGTGGCGTTCTTGCGATGGTACCTGATCATCACGAAGCTCGGCATGAATACGTGCAGGTACTGATCGCGCGGCACAAGTTTCCGCAGGCGCGCGAAATTCTCGAGCCGCTACTGGCACGCGATCCTGCTAACCATGCCCACCGCACACTAGCCGCGACAATTCAGATCGGGCTTGGCAATTTCGAGGGGGTGATCCCGGTCTATCGGGAGATGCTCACCGAAATCCATGGCGGCTCGCCCCAAGCACGTTTGCGCCGCGCTGATCTCAACTTGTGGCTTGGTCATGCGCTCAAAACTGAGGGCCGAACCGAGGAGGCGATCGAGGCCTATATGGCCGCAACCAACGAGCGGCCCGATTTCGGCGACGCGTGGTGGAGCCTTGCCAACCTCAAGACCTACCGGTTCTCGGCACAGTCCATCGCGGTGATGCAGGAGCAGCTCGATGCAACCGCAACCGCCGAGGTCGACCGCATCCACATCGCTTTCGCGCTGGGCAAGGCGTTGGAAGACGCGGGCGACTATGCCGCATCATGGGCTGCGTATGCCCGGGGCAACGCCATGCACCGTTCCGGCAACGGCTATCTTCCGGATGTGTTCGAGACCAACACGCGCGAGCAGAAGCGCGTTTGCACCCCGGCCTTCTTTGCGCAGCGCCAAGGCTGGGGGCTTGATGATCCGGCGCCGATCTTTGTGCTGGGCCTGCCGCGTTCGGGCTCCACGCTGCTTGAGCAGATCCTTGCCTCGCACAGCATGGTCGAAGGCACGCAGGAACTGCCGGATATCCAGCGCATCGTTCACGAGTTGCAGGGCCGTGAGCTCAATTTCGACAAGCCGCTTTATCCCGGCTCGCTGGAAGAACTGGATGAAGACGCGATCCGCCGCTTCGGCGCGCAGTATATCGCCGATACGATGCCCAACCGCATCTTTGGCCGCCCCTTCTTCATCGACAAGATGCCGAACAATTTCCGGCACATCGGCCTCATTCACCTTATCCTGCCGAATGCGAAAATCATCGATGCGCGGCGCGAGCCGATGGCGTGCTGTTTCAGCAACCTCAAGCAGCTCTTCGCACAGGGGCAGGAATTCACGTACGGCGTCGAGGATATCGCGCGCTACTATCGCACGTATGTCGAGCTGATGGACCACTGGGATGCCGCGCTGCCCGGCCGTGTGCTGCGTGTGCAGCATGAGGACGTGGTCGACGACCTCGAAGGCAGCGTGCGGCGCATCCTCGATTACTGCGGCCTGCCATTCGAGCAGGCCTGCATCGAATTCCACAAGACCAAGCGCAGCGTCCGCACGCCAAGCTCGGAACAAGTGCGCCAGCCGATCTTCCGCGACGGGCTGGACCAGTGGAAGAAGTTCGAGCCCTGGCTTGAGCCGCTGCGCGAAGCACTGGGCCCGGAATTGGCACCACGATGAACAACAATACAAGGAACGGGACAGGCTCATGGCAGCAGTAGGCGCAAGCGCAGCCCCAGCGGGCGAAGAAAATGCTTCGGTAGGCCTGCGCTGGTACGTGCTGTTCGTGATGATGCTCGCCTACACGATCAACATCGCGGACCGTTACGTGATGTCGACCGTGCTCGAGCAGATCCGTCTCGACCTGCACCTGAGCGATGGCGGCGTCGCCTTCCTCACCGGCGTCTCGCTCGCACTGTTCTATGTCAGCATGGGCATCCCGCTTTCATGGATCGCGGACCGCTATAACCGGCGCAACCTGCTCGCCATTTCGATCACGCTGTGGTCGGTGATGACCACGCTGTGCGGCCTTTCGAAGGGCTATACGCAGCTGCTGCTGGCCCGCATGGGCGTGGGTATCGGCGAAGCGGGCGGCACGCCTTCGTGCAATTCGATCATCTGCGACTATTTCCCGGCTGCGCGGCGGCCGATGGCGCTGACGATCTTCTGCCTCGGCGCCCCCATCGGTGCGTGGATCGGTGCGGACATGGCGGGCGCTGTCGCCCATGCCTATGGCTGGCGCGCTGCCTTCCTCGTGCTCGGCATTCCGGGCGTGCTGCTCGCGCTGCTCATCATGGTGACGATCCGCGAACCCAAGCGCGGCTGCCTCGATGTGGTGCAGAGCGATGACACGCCGACGCTGATGGAGACCATGCGCTTCTGCCTGAGCCAGCGTTCGGCGGTGCATGTGATGATGGGCAGCGGCCTTTCCGCCCTGTGGGGCTGGGGCCTGATGTGGTTCATCCCAACCTTCCTGCAGCGCACCTACGGCATGGACGTGGGCCAGGCCGGCGCGATTGTCGGCCCGATCCACCTTGTGATGGGCATCGGCGCATCGCTGCTCACGGCGTGGATGCTGGCGCGCCCGTCCTACACCGATCCGCGCAAGATCGTGTATCTGCTGGGCGCGGTGACGGTGTTGGCCACAGTGCCTTCGATCCTCGCGATCTATACGCACAATCTGGCGCTGGCGACGGTTTCGCTGTGGCTGTTCATCCCGGGCATCTATTTCTACATCGGCCCCGCCTTTGCGCTGGGCCAGAACCTTGCCCCGCCCAAGATGCGCGCAATGTTCAGCGCGATTGCGCTGCTTATCGCGAACGTGTTCAACCTGATCGTCGCACCGCAAGGCGTCGGCATGCTGAGCGACTATTTCGCCGGCCCTGCAGGCCCCGATGCCGCCTCGCTGCGCTCCGCCTTGCTGATCCTGGCCCCCACGGGCTTCTGGGCAGCATTCCACTATTTCATGGCGGCCAGAACGATCGTCGAAGACCAGAAGCGAGCTATCGGCCATGTCTGAATTGAACCCCTTCCCCTCCTACATCAACGGCGCATGGGCCTTGCCCGCAACCTCGACTGCGGTGTTCGAGGCGATCAATCCCGCAACCGAAGAGCCTTGCGCGCGCGTGGCGCTGTGCGGGGCCGACGATGTGGACCGCGCCATGGCCGCCGCCCGCGCGGCGTTTGATGGCTATGCGACGACGAGCCTGGATGAGCGGATTGCCCTCGTCGAAAAGCTCATCGCCGTGTTCGAGGCGCGCTATGACGAGATGGTCACCGCGATCAGCACCGAAATGGGCGCGCCTTACGACCTTTCCTTCAATGCGCAGGCTGAATGCGGGCCCGGGCACCTCAAGGAAACCGTACGCGCGGCGCGCGAAATGGTGTGGGAGCGCTCCTTGGGCGAGCGCGGGCGCCTGGTGCACGAAGCGGTCGGCGTCTGCGCGCTGATCACGCCTTGGAACTGGCCGATCAACCAGCTTGCCGCCAAGATCGGCCCGGCGCTGGTCGCCGGCTGCACAGTGGTGCTGAAACCCAGCGAGATTGCCCCGCTTTCCGCGCAGCTTTTCGCTGAATTCATTCACGAAGCAGGCTTCCCGGCCGGCGTGTTCAACATGGTCCACGGCACCGGCCCCGGCATCGGTGACGCGCTGACGGGCCATCCGGAAGCGGACATGGTCTCGTTCACCGGGTCAACGCGTGCGGGCATTCAGGTGGCGAAATCGGCGGCCGAAACGGTCAAGCGCGTCAGCCAGGAACTCGGCGGCAAATCGGCCAACGTGGTCTTTGCCGATGCGGGGCTTGAGGCAGCGGTCAAGCGCGGGGTCCGCCAGTGCTTCGGCAATTCGGGCCAATCGTGCAACGCGCCGACGCGCATGCTGGTCGAAGCCTCGGTCTACGAGGAAGCGGTCGCTATCGCCAAGGCTACGGCGGAAAGCGTGAAGCTGGGCGATCCCAAGGAACGCGGATCGCATCTCGGCCCGGTGGTGACCAAGGTGCACTACGACAAGATCCAGCGCCTGATCGAAGCCGGGGTTGCCGAAGGCGCGCGGGTGGTGGCAGGCGGCCCGGGCCGTGCCGACGGGTTTGACCGGGGCTACTATGTGAAGCCCACCGTGTTTGCCAATGTGAACAACCAGATGACCATCGCGCGCGAGGAAATCTTCGGCCCGGTCCTCGTGATGATCCCCTTCAAGGACGAGGCCGAGGCCATCGCGATTGCCAACGACACGCCTTATGGCCTTGCCGGCTATGTGCAGAGCGGCGACATGACGCGAGCGCGGCGCGTGGCGCGGGCGATCCGCGCGGGCAGCGTCTATCTCAACGGTGCAGGCCAAGACTATTGCTCGCCCTTCGGCGGCTTCAAGCAATCGGGCAACGGGCGTGAGTGGGGCGAGTTCGGCCTCCACGACTACCTCGAAATCAAGGTCATGAACGGCTTCGAACCGGCATGAAGCTAAGCGATATCGAGACGTTCGTCGTCGGCAATCCGCCGCCGCATTTCGGCGGGCGCTATTTCGTGTTCGTGAAGCTGACCACGGCTTGCGGGATCAGCGGAATCGGCGAGGCTTATTGCGTACCGTTTTCGCCGCATCTGGTGGCGAAGATGATCGAGGACGTGTTCGCGCGCTATGCCGCGGGCACCGATCCGCACGATATCGAAAACCTCTGGCGGCGCGTTTATTCGAGCGGCTTCACCCAGCATTCCGACCTTTCGCTGATGGGCGTGCTGAGCGCGCTGGAAATGGCGTGCTGGGACATTATCGGCAAGGCGGCGGGCCAGCCGGTCTATAAGCTGCTGGGCGGCCAGGTACATGAGCGGCTGCGCGCCTACACGTATATCTACCCCCGCCCCGGCGATCAGACCGACGTCTATCACGATCCCGATCTCGCGGCGGAGCGTTCGGCGGAATATCTCGCCATGGGCTTTACCGCGCTGAAGTTCGATCCCGCCGGGCCCTATTCGGCGTTCGACGGACGGCAGCTTTCGCTGGAGGCGCTGGACCTCAGCGAGCGCTTTGCCAACACGCTGCGCGAGGCTGTGGGCAGCCGCGCGGACCTCTTGTTCGGCACGCACGGGCAAATGACCGCAGCAGGCGCGATCCGGCTGGCGAAACGGCTGGAAGCGGCTGATCCGCTGTGGCTCGAAGAACCGATTCCACCCGATGCGCCTGAGGAAATGGCCAAAGTTGCGCGCGCGACTTCCATTCCCATCGCGACCGGTGAGCGGCTTTCCACCAAGTATGATTTCGCGCGCCTGCTCGATGCGGGCAGCGCAGCGATCCTGCAGATGAACCTTGGCCGCGTAGGCGGGCTGCTGGAGGCGAAGAAGATCGCCGGCATGGCCGAAGTGCGCCACGTGCAGATTGCCCCGCACCTCTATTGCGGGCCGGTGGTGGGCGCGGCCAATATCCAGCTGGCAACCGCGACACCCAACTTCCTAATCCTGGAAAGCATCGAGGAATGGGGCGGCTTCCATTCGGAAATCCTGAAAGCCCCGATCCGCTTTGAAGAGGG
>CANGJB010000049.1 GCA_947453945.1 Sphingomonadaceae bacterium | reverse complement strand
TCTGGCGATCACCGATGAGTACATCCTCGTTGAGTGCCGCATTGATGCTGCGCGCGATCGAGGCACAGTCTGCAGTTTCGGCAAGGCCGGTCAGCAGCAGCCCGAACTCGTCGCCGCCAAAGCGGGCGACCATGTGATCGGGAAACAGGTTCTGCAGGGCCTGCCCGGCGTGGCGCAGCAGCGCATCGCCCATAGGGTGGCCCATCGTATCGTTGATCACCTTGAAATCATCGAGATCGACGAACACGATCATCGTGCGGTGGCTTTCGGACTGGCGTGCCACCGCCCGGTCGAGCTTTTCGATGAAAAAGCGGCGGTTGGGCAGGCCGGTGAGGCCATCATGCAGCGCGCTGTGCACGATCTGCCGTTCGCGCTCCTCGATTGCATCGACCATAGAACTCCCCGATTTCCGGCTTCAGACCCACGGTGTGGCCATCGGCATTCAGGACCGGGTGGAGCTTGCCTACGCGCGGCAGAACTTCAACACCCGCCATGTCGGCGCCTTGCTTGGTCTCGGCGCAGGGTTCCAGTTCAATCAGGATATCTTCTCGGCCAAACTTCGGCTGACGGGCGACCTCGTTTATGGACCGGCGCTGCTGCCGCAGATTAGCGTGGGCGTGGAGCACAAGCGCAATCTCGATGGCGCGGTGGTGCGCGCGGTGGGTGCGCGGCAATCGTCCGGTACCGATTTCACCGTGAGCGCAACCAAGCTGCTGTTGGGGGCCAGCGTTCTCGCCAATGCGACCGTGCGGGTGCGCCTATGGACCGTGCAGTGACGGAGCGCTGAAACTCATGCCGCGAATGGCAAGATCCGGCCTAGCATCGATCACGCGCGAAGCTTGGCGGCAATATCGCCAAGGGCATCGATGTTCGTCGGTTTCCAGAGCACGGGTATCTGCGATGATGACGTGATCTGGAGCGTTTCGGGCGATCCATCGCCGGTAATGAAGACAGCGGAAATGCCCGGCCATTTGCGCTGAGCAAGGGCCACGGCGGCATCGCCGCGCTTGCCTTCGGCCAGATGCCAATCGGACACGATGAGATCTGGGGGCGCGCAATCCAGCGCCTCCAGTTCCGCCAGCGTGGCGACAGCATGGACTTTAGCGGCGATCAGGGCGAGCAAGTCGGCGAGTGGGACGCGGGGTGCGCGCATATCTGCGACGCCATGTCGGTTTGGGGGTATCCGGACGAGCGTCAAGCCTACCTGCTCGATCGTCTCGACAGCCTCGACCCTGCCAATCGGCTTCAGCAACGATCTGCACGGCCACGCCATCGACATAGACCTTGCCGCGTCTGCCACCGCCTTCGGAGATGGTGATGTCCGGGTGATCTCCACCATCGATGATGGTTTCGTTTTCGCCGGATCCGTCGGTCTGGTCGCCGCCGGGTTCGTCCGTGGTGGTGTCGCCGTCGGGCGGTAAGACGGTATCATCCTCACCGGGATCGTAAATCTGCACTGGCTCGCCATCGAAATCGAGGTCGGCGAAATGGTTGGTGGCGCCGCGAAAGTCCATGAGCGTGACGTAAAACTTGCGGGTGTCCTAATGGACACGAGTGCCTCGTCCGACGATCTGTTTGAACTCAGTCATCGAACCCACGTCACGGTCGAGGACAATCAGGCGGCAGGTCTGGGCATCGACACCCATGGAGAGCAGCCGGGATATCGTGACCAGCACGGGGTAGCGACTTTCGGGGTCAATGAAATTGCCAAGCTGCGCCTGGCCCTCGGGATCGTTGCCAGTAATACGCATGACGTAGCGGGAGTTTTCAGCGACCAGGTCAGCGTTCTCGTTGATGAGCGCCTGCGCCATGCGGGCTGCGTGTTCCTGATCGACGCAGAACACGATTGTTTTCTGGTAGCGATCGCCGCTCTCTTTCAAAAATTCAGTGACTTTGCGGGCGACGAGCTTGGTCCGGTCATCCAGCACCAGCGTCCGGTCGAAATCGCGCGTGTTGTAGATGCGATCTTCGATTTCGTTGCCATCCCGATCAAGGTGTCCCGCTTGAGGCCGATGGCCCTGAATGTCTCTGTCGACGTGGACCTTGATGACCTTGTAGGTTGCAAGGAACGCAACGACCCCTGCACCCGTCCGCAGCGTGTCGAGATAGTCCGCCCACCACTGCGCCATCTCGAACCGTTCCTTCCAATGCGGTCCGCGGTGATAGGCGCTGCGGACGGCATTCTTGTCCATGTGTGCCAGCGCGCGCTCAATGGCGTCTGACGACCACTCGCCGGATTCATTCAGCAGGGTACTCGCCACTGACCGGAAACCGTGGGCGGTCATTTCCTCTTTTGCATAGCCCAACCGACGCAGCCCCGCGTTGAGCGTGTTTTCCGATATCGGCTTCAGCGGGGTCCGGATTGACGGAAACACATATATGTGCGAGTAGATTACAGTGTGCCGCTGACCAGCTGGCCCCCATGCCCCGCTATCAGAATCTAGCTGAGCAGCTCGCCAGCTTGGGCCGCAAATGCCGCGCACTGGTTGATGCTGACAGCGTGGAGTTTGATCTGGCGTGATCAGTCGGGTTGCCCGACACAGGCTCAGAAGAGCAAAAGCTCTTCCTCGTCTGCAACCACGACAAAGCTGCATTTAGACTGACCCCCACCTGCAGCCTAGCTGGGCTTTCTCAGCAGGCATGTCGCCTCTGAAAAGAAAGGTCCACCTATCATGAACGCTACCATCACCCACGAAGCTATCGCTGCCGCTGTCAACGCACAGGCGGAGGCTCTCGCTTCCAACGTTGCGATGCCGAGCATCAACGTTCCCGCTGGCGCAACGATCTCGGTCGAACAGGCCGACGAAAACGGGGACTATGTCTCCGCCTATCACACCATCAAGGAACTGATCGCCGAACAGAAGGAATGGTTCGACGGTGTTCACCGCACCGCAAACGAGCAGCTCTAGCACCTTGCTGCCTGTGATCGCATCTTGCAACGGATCGATCCGTGATATCGTTGCTGCCGCACAGATGATGGCAGCCAAACTTATCAAGCAGGGTGCCAGCACCCCTTCAGCCGCGAACTCCGACATTCCCGATCAGAACGCTGCATAGTGTGATGTCGGGTAACCCGACACCCTTCAACAGACTGACAATCAGCCCCGCCAATGTGCGGGGCTTTTTTGTGCCCGTCTCACAGGCTGGATGCGGACAATTCTATACAACAAATTGACCAGCCATTCGACCGCCAATCTGCGTATATTCCAATGAATCTTATGGGAAAAATGGTGCCGCCTATAGGATTTGAACCTACGACCCCCGCATTACGAATGCGATGCTCTACCAACTGAGCTAAGGCGGCACTGGGGTGGCCATTAGCGTCAAACCCTCAGATTTCCTATCCCTTTTTTGGTTGTTTCGCTGCCTTGCCTGCGGTTCCTCGATACGCCTTGGCGACGGTCCTACCTTTACCCACGCGGTCACTCTGGAGTTTGGCAACATTCATCTCTGCGTGGAGATGCTGCCCGTAGAACCGATCGATCATTTCGAAAGACGTTCGCGCGTTGCGGGCCAGGGTCAGAGGATCGATGTTGTCGCCGTTGATAAGGCGGAACATGATGCAAGTGTGCCGCAGGCTATAGAGCGTCCGTGCATCGCCGTTTGCGGTTTCCTTAAGTCCCGCAGCCTTCAAAACTTGATCAAACTGGCGCGTGATATCCCGCAGCGCATAATCGCGGTTCAACTGGTTTGGGCAGAACAGATAGTCATCTGGCTTCCCCAACCCTTGCTGGCGTTGACGCTCCAGCAGTCGATCAGGCGCCGGTGCGGGCATGGGCGTCTCGTCCATTCCGGCGAACAGGAACTGCCGCATATCGCCAGACTGCGTATCGGGCAGCGGCACCAGCACGGGGCGGAGCAAGTCCTCTCGGGGGCCTTATGCGACACAAATGCAGCTGCGGCATTCGCGGGGGCTGGCCGCTGGAGCGCCGATCTGCCGGCTGGCCCTTCATGCGGGAGCGCAAGTCCGGCCTTTCAATCCAATTTTCAGACTTTCTGGCTAATTTCAGGTTTCGAAAGGCTCCAGGATCACGCTCATGGAAATGCTCGCCGCTTCCCGTTCGATTGCGCAGGCGCCGACCCAGGCGCACGCCGGGGCAGCGGCGGCTTTGCGCGTGTCCGAGACTGAAGTCGATGCGGCGTCCGAGCAGACGTTCCTTCAGCATATCGCGCTTTCGAATGTCACGAATGCCGTTCCCTTCACGCTGATTGCCATCTGCAGCGTCTATCTGCCGGGCTGGCGGATCATGGCGGGTCTTTTGGTGCTGAACGTGGCGGCGATGGCGGCCATGTACCTCGTCAGCCGCCGGATTGCGGCTGCGCAGGATGGCCCGCACTATCGCGCCGGGTGGCGGGTCTATGAAGGTCTGGCGTTTTTGACCGGCGTGCTGTGGTCGGGCCTGATGCTGCCGATCATGCCGACTTTGGGCCACGATATTGCCTCCGCGTTCGTTTGCGTGGTGATCATCGTGGCGGTGGCCATCACTTCGATGGTGCTTGCGCCGCAGTGGCGTTCGTTCGTGTGTTTCCTGTCGGGCGTCATGCTTTGCCTCGTGCCGCAGACGGTTGCCTTCATCGGCGTGCTGGGGCTTATCCCGCTGGCGGCTACGCTCGGCCTGGTGCCCGCGCTCGGCGGGCTTGCGCTGGCGCTGCGGCGCCAGCACCGGCTTATGATCCGCACCCAGCTGGAGAACCGCCGGCTCGCCGATGACCTCACTCATGCGCTCGCGGCTGCCGAATACCTCGCCAGCCGCGACAGCTTGACCGGGCTCTACAACCGCCGGGCGTTCGAGGAGCTTGCGCGCAAAGCGGCGGCGGAAGCGCACGCCGAGCCGCTGTGCCTCATTCTCGTCGATCTCGATCACTTCAAGGCGATCAACGATTGCCACGGCCACGGGATCGGCGATTCCGTGCTGCAACAGGCAGGGCAACTGATCGCGGGCGTTGCGGGCCCGCGCGATCTGGTCGGGCGCGGCGATGGCGCGGTGGCGCGCTGGGGCGGTGAGGAATTCATCCTGCTGCTGCGCGGCTGCACGCCCGATGGCGGTGCGCTCCTCGCCGAACGGCTGCGTGTCGGGCTTTCGGCCTTGGGCCATGCAGAATGGCCCGAGGGCCTTCGGGTGACGGGATCGTTCGGGGTTGCGGCCTGGCATGGCCGCATGCCGCTGCATCTGGGGATCAGCCGGGCAGATGCCGCAATGTATGAAGCGAAGAATGCAGGCCGGGACCGGGTTTGCATTCACAGTGAGGCGATGGTTGAGGCCTGAGGCCTGAGGCTGCGCTGGCCTCAACCCCTGACGGTGAGGCGAAGTCCCGTGCGCACAAGGAAGCCAAGCGCCAGCATGCCGAAGCTGATGAGGCAGCCTGACCAGCCGACATAGACCATGCTGCTATAGAGCACACCGGCGCAGGCGGCCGCAAAGATCAGCGGAAGAAGCGGATAGAGCGGCACTTTGTAGGGCCGCTCCACAAGGGGCCGGCGGCGGCGCAGGACGACGACTGCAAGTCCGCTCATCGTCAGAAACAGCCAGTAGATCGGCGAGAGGTAATCCACCATCGTGGCAAAGCCCCTGCCTGATGCCGCGCCCCAGGCGATCAGCACGAGTTCGACCGCCGTCTGCACGAGGATCGCGGCGCGCGGCACGCCGCGGCTCTGGTCCCACTGCGCCAGCGCCGCGAGCGCAGGTTCATCCTCGGCGGCGGTGTAGAGCGTGCGTCCGCCCACGATGATGAGGGCGTTGAGAACGGAGAAGGCTGCTACCGCGACGCAGATCACGATGGCTGTTTCCCCCGCCGGGCCAAAGGCGCGCACCATCAGCGCGGCGGCAGGTGCTTCGCTGCGCGCAAGGCCTGCCATGCCGAGGCCGCGCACATAGGCCCAGTTGGCGATCATGTAGAGCGCGGTGATCAGCACCATGCCGCCGAACAGGGCGCGCGTCATGTCGCGCGGCGAACGCACTTCGGCGGAAAGCGTGGAGGCATCGTTGAAGCCCCCGTAGGCTAGCATGATGAACACCATCGACTGGCCAAATGAGGCAAGGCTGACCGGCGCGGTCGCTGCCGGGCCGGGCTGCTGCGGGCCGATCCCTTGGTAGGCGAGCCACAAGGCCGCACCGCCCAGCGCCAGCAGCGCCGCCACATCCATCGCCACCATTGCAATCTGCGCGCGGGTGCCCGTTTGCACCCCGCGCAAGTTGAGTGCGGTGAAAAACACTACCATCGTGCCCGCGACGGCCGCGCGCGTCACCGTGCCCATCGGCACGATTTCGGCGAGGTAATCGATCCCAACAAAGGCGAGCAGCGCGCCCGAGGCGGAAAAGATCACCGCGAAGCGCGACCAGGCAAAAAGCCACGCGGCGTCCGCGCCGAAGGCTTCGCGCAGGAAGCGGTAATCGCCGCCGGTATCGGGGAAGGCGGCGGAAAGCTCGGCATAGCATAGCGCGCCGATCAGCGCGAAAACGCCGCCCAAGGCCCAGGCCAGCATGAGCGCGCTTTCGCCGCCGAGGCTCTGCGCCACCAGCTGCGGCGTGCGGAAGATGCCGGCGCCGATCACCATGCCCATCACGACCGCGGCGGCCGCCGTGGTGCTGAGCATGCGTTTGGGCTGGTGATGCTGCAGGGTTTCGGGTGCGGACGGCATAGGGCAGCAACGCTAGAGAGTTTTGCCGTGGTGGGAAGCTAGTTCGCCGATTTTACGGTGATCGATTGGCGCAGCACGCTCGATTTGCCGCCGAGCGTGAGCGTGACGGGGGCTTCGAGCCGGATCTTCAGCGTCGCGGCCTGCTGCGGATCGAGTTCGAGGTGGTATTCACCGGCGGGGAGGCGCTCGAACAGGAAGAAGCCATCGGATTCGCTACGCGCCCGTGCCGCAAGCGTGCCATCGGGGCGCAGCAGCCGCAGCTGAAGGCGCGAGACGGCGCGGGTGCCGGATTCGGCGCGGAAATAGGCGGTACCTTCGATATCGCTCAGCGTGACGATGGCAAAATCGGTGGTATGGATGCGGCCCGGGCGCGGCACGACTTCGATCCCCGGCCGCGCAGGCGCAAACGCGATATCGGGCATGGAATCGCTGTCCACGCGCAAGGAAGCGCGCGCGCCATCGCCCAGACCCGGGACAAAGGCATGGCCCGCCGCATCGGTGCGGTTTTCCTCGGTGCCCGAAAGGAACGTGACCCCTGCGACCGGACCTTCGCCAGGATCGCGCACGCCGTTGGCATTGGCATCGGCGAAGGCGGTGACTGCCGCCGCGCCGCCGCTCGTCAGGCCCGGGCGCGCAAGGAACGCCCGGCCTGAAAGCGGGTTGCGCCCGAAGCTGAAGCCCACACGCAGCGCGAGCGAGAAGTTGCGCGCGGGAAAGCCATAGGACCCGTCGAACGCTACGTTGACCGGCCCCACCCGGCGAATGGCCGAAAGGCCCAGCGTCGTCTGGTGATCGGCCAGCGTGTGGGTGACCCCGCCGCGCACCAGCGTACTCTCGCCAATGCGGCGGTCTGCCTCGAGCGTTACCGATTGCAGGTTCACCGTGGGCGCCAGTCCATAGCCGATGCTGGCCCGGTAGCGGGTACGCGATCCGGAGAGCGTGGCGAGATCGAACGTGCCGAGCAGGCGGCTGGTTGCCTCCGTCGTCGGCGCACTGACGCGGTTGTAATCGAAGGTGTTGGACAGCAGAACGCCGCCGAGCGGCAGCGTGGTGCGCAAGGCCGCGTTGGTCTGGCGGCGGCCGTCGGCAAATTCGATGCGGCGCACCTGGCTGGTGATTGGCATGATATGCGCATTGGTGCCCGATCCGAAATGCAGCGTGGCATTGAGATTGAGCTCGGTCGCCCGGCGTAGCGGATCGGGGGTGAAGGCGCGCACTTCGTCGATCGCGCCGCCGCCGTATTCACCGTGGTTGAGGCTGTAGGCAAGACCAAGGAGCTTGCCGCCAAGGCCGACCTCGACCGTGTGCCCGCCGCCGTTCTGCAGCCCGAGATCGAGCCGCAACGCAGTCGCGCCGATCCCGCTCCTGAGGCCAGCGGCGGCAAGCCAGTGATGCTTGCCGCCGTTGTCCCACAGCGCTGCGCCCATGGTTGCAGTGACTGCGCGGCTAAGGCCGTAGCCCAGCTCCGCCGTGCTGCGCCACGCCCCGAAATCGGGCGCTGGGCTGAACCGGGGCCCGCGCACGCCCAGCAGGTTGGTGTCCTTCTGCGCCGCGGCGACGCTGTAGACGAACTGGCCCGGCGCAAGGCGGCCATCTCCCACGCTGATCTTGCGCACCACTTCGCGGCGCTGGCCCTGGGGGCCATAGAACACGAGGCGGAACACATTGAGCCCGAAATCGACAGGTACTTGCAGGAAGGCATATTGCCCGTTCACCGGGCTGCGGGTCGATCCGATCAGCGTGTTGTTGCGATAGAGCTCGACCTCGTAACCATCCAGCAGATCGCCGCGCAGATCGACCGAATCGAAAATCGATGCCTGTTCGAGCGGGGCATTGGTGATAAACGCGCCGCGCCCGCTCACCCCGCGCAGGCCAATGGGCAGCGCGCCGGTGGCGACATCGCCCAGCTGAAATTCGGTGGCCTTCAAGGGGCCGAGCAGATCGCCATCGGGATCGCGGCGGCCGAGCTCCAGCCGCGCGGCGGTGAGGCCATCACGCGTCGAAAGGCTGGCATAGGCGCGCGCGGTCATGAACGCGACATCGCCGGCCAGCCGCAAGTCTGCCTCCACCCGCGCGCCCAGATCATCGTCGGTCAGCGCGCGCAGTTCGGTCTCGCCCACAGGCAGCGAAAAGGCGCGCCACGGTGTTTCCTCACGCGGGAAGCGTGCCGCCCCGTCGCGGCCGGAATCCCGCGCCGCGCGCGAGTTCAGGCGTTCCCGGTCGGCCTCGCGCGCCAGGCGCTCATCGAACGGGAACGGTTCGCGCGTTTTGACCGCAATCGTCTGGGCACGCAGATCGACCTTGAGATCGAGCGGAAAGAGATCGGCAAAGCGCTCGGCGCGCACGTAAAGCTCGCCTTCGTAGGCCACCGCATCACCCTTGCCGAGCGGGACGGCGCGGCCGGCCACGACCAGCGTACCATCGCGCAAGTTGAGCGCGAGCGTGCGCTTTTCACTAAGGAACCAGCCGCTGGCGTAGTGGCCGTCGTCGCTCACCGCGATCGGCAGGTCGAGGAAGCGGGTGAGCGCGCTGAGTGGGAGATAGACGCCCTGCCGCAGGCCATAGGCAACAATCGTGTCCGCCAGTTCGCCTTGCGCAGTCTCGATCTGGAGGATGAGCTCGTCATCTTCGCGGATCGCGGGCACCGCCGTTGCCGCGCCGAGCCCGGCCTGATCGGTGACATTGGCGCGCAAGGGTGAGGCGGTAAGGGCAGGCTTTGGCTTTGCTGCCGGCTGGCCGAATACGGGCACGGGCAGCGCGAGGCGGGTTTCGGCAAAGCTGCGTGATGCGGTGCGGGGCGGGGCGGTGTTGGCAGCTGGGGCGGAGATAGCGGCAGCCAGCGTGATCGGCAGCGCCGTCTGCGCATAGGCGAGGCGTGGTTGCTCTGGCGCTGGATTGGCAAGCAGCGGGGCTGCATGGCGCGGGGGAGGGCGCACTGCATCGGCTGTGGCGGGCGTTTCGCGGGGGGCTGCCGAAGGCACTTCGGAGAGAGGTGAAGCAAGCGCCAGACCGTGGGAGGCCTTGCCGAAGGTCGGTTCCGGTAGGCGCTCTGCCGATTGCCCGGGAGGTGCTGCGGCCCGCGCAACTTTGGCCGGAAACGCAGATTGTGCGGCAGGTTTCGCCGCGCTCGAAGTTGCGGGCTTCCGGGCGCTGGGCGGCGGAGAAAGCACGCCGGTGTCGAGCGCGATCGGGCGCGGTGTTGGTGAGGCCGGTCCGGTTGCCGCCGCGAAGCCCGGCGTGTCCTCCAGTGCGGGCAATTCGGCATCTGCAACCGCACCAGATTTGCTGGGCTGTGGTGGCAGCGATGGGCTGCGTGGTTCGCCATCTCCGGCATAGCGTATCAAGTCGGGATCTTGAGCTTCAAGCGCGCCAAGCGCCGCCATGGCAGTGGCGGCCCGGCTGTAGATGTCGTCGCTGGCATAGCCTTCTGTGCGGCTGGCGATAAAATCGGCCGCATCGGTGCTGGGCAGGTTTGCCGTGGGGATGGCACGGGCATCTTGATTACCCGGCCCGTGCAGCGACGGCGGGGGCGAGGTCGCTCCCGACGCGGGGGGAGCAGCCTGCGCATCGTGGATCAGATCCGCGCCCCAGGGAGTCCATGCCAGCACCGACGGCTGCACATCTTGAGGACGGCTGGCGTAGAGAGGTTTCGGCAAATGCCGCAGGGTCCGCTTTATGCCCTTGGCCGTGGCCGAAAGGGCTGCATGTTTGCGCCGCGCCTTGGAAGCCGCGGCATTGCTCGTCGTTCGTTTGGCCGGGGCGGCGGCGCCGAAGTGCGGCACGGGCAATGCGGCGGCGCGCGCTGTTCCCTTGCCGATCCGGCTCGACAGCTTGCGGCCGGCGCTGGACCGCTTCTTTTTGATGCCTGCGGACTTGATCGCGCATTGCGCCCTGATCCGCTTGCGATGGCGCGCATGGTGGCGTGCCGAACCCGCTGGCAGTTTGGCGAAGCAGGGACGGGGCAGCTTGCCCGCGTACCGTGGTTTGTGGGCATGGTGTAGGGCGGCGGGCTTGGGGCTGTCGTGCGGATGCGGCAGATCGGCAGCGGATGCGGCTGTTCCATCACCGGTGAATACCAGCGTCGCGCCGATCAGCGCATGCCACGACCCGGATGGGGCGCGCAGGTTGTTCCGGCCCCCGCGCGGTTTCACGGCACGATGAATTCCTGCCGCGCGAGCAGTTTGCCGGGTGACATGTCGTCATCGACATAGCTCACCGTCCAGCGCGTGCCCTTCGCGAGGAATCGTGGCTCCGCCGCAGGATCGATGAGCACTTGCACCGCGCGCTCCGGAATCTCGGTATAGACACCGATGCCTTTCACCTCAGCCACAGGCTTTTTGGCGCCCGGAGCGGTGATCGTGATGTCGCCAAAGGCAGACCGCGTGCCCTCCCGCGTGATGGTGAGCGCCAGCGCGGGCGGCGTCCCGGGCGCTGCGTTGAGCTTCAGGTCCTTGAACCCGGCCGTCAGCGTCGTCTCACCCACGCGCACGATCACCGGAATCGAAATGCCGAAGCGCGGCACGATGCGCACGCCGATGCCCCCGCCGGCCTCGCCGCCTGCCGCCTCGTCGATGCTGGTGCCGCCGGTTTCTGGCGGGACAGAGACGACGGTGAAGTGCGAACGGTATTCGCCCGGCGGCAATTCAGGCGGCACGCGCGCCATGATCCGCACCATTTGTGCCTCGCTGGCAGGCAGCGCGACATGGCGCGGCGACCAGCGCAGGAAGCCGCTGGCGGTGTGCACGGCATCGCGCGCGGCAGTGTCCTGCACGGCGCCCAGTTCGATCAGGCGCCCATCGCGCTGCATCACCATGTCGGAAACGGTGATTTCATATTCACCGGCGGCGGCCGCGCGGTTGTAGAGCCCGACACTGGCAATACGGGCGCGATCGTCGATCACCACGCGCTTTGGAAAAAGGTTAATGTCGCCCATGCCGCCTACAGCGCCGGAAGGCAGAGGCGCGGGGGCAGGACCAGCAGTGGGCGGATCAGCGGAGTCTTCTTGTGGGGCAACCGTTTGCGCAAGCGCGCTGGACGATTCGGCGCAAGCGATGCTCAGGCCCAGCGCGGCGATTTTCAGCGCTGTGGCAAGGCCAAGTGATCCGGTGTTAGGCAAAGGATAAGTCCCAGGTCAGTGAAATTGGTTAAATCCCTTATGGGGAAACCAATAATCGCTGGCAATCGCGGACTACTGATAAGTGACGGTTACTGCGTAGGTCCCGGTATAGGTACCAGTCGTCTGGTTTGCGCCGACATTGAGTGTGGCGCCCACCGAGAGAGAGTAGGTGCGCGTGGCGCTGAACACGTCGCCCGGAGTCCAGTTGCTGCGGAATGCGCTGAGCCGCATGTTGCGCGTGCCCTGGCGCAGGATCGCCACGGTGGGCAGATCGATGCTGAACAGCCGGCCCGCTTCGCCGACGAGGAGGAAGGTCCCAGGACCGCGCGGCACGGTCTGCACGATGGCCGTGCTGGTGAGCGCTCCGCCGGTCGTGGTGATCGTGCCCGCAGGCGCCAAAACCACTGTGCCAGCGGCTGTCGGGCGCGTCAGCTGTCCGAACGACAGCGCATCCTCCGCCACGATCGCAAGCGGCGTAAGGATTTCCGCCCGCGCCGAACCGCTCATGGTCGAGCTGCTCGGGGCTGCGAATGCAGTACCGGTCGCAGCAGCCAGGGCGCAGGCCATGGCCGCCATTCCCGACAGGAATCGCGAGGCGCGTGACATCGGGGTTATCCGAACAAAAAGAGAAAGCCAGGCCCGGGGGCCGCCGCAGCGGGCCGCCCCCGGTGGATCAGGCAGATCAGTTGTAGGTAACGGTCGCCGAATAGCTGCCGGTGTAAGCGCCAGCCGCTTCCGTGCCGGCCAGCGTCAGCGTGCCGCCGACGGTGAAGCTGGCAGTCCCCGCACCGCTCAGCGTGCCGTTCGCGGCCGAGGCCGACGTGGTGAAGGCGATGTTGGTGGCGCCAGCCGATACGTTGCCGCCCGTGGTGGCGATCGAGAACGCGCGGCCGGTGTCACCGGTCACGGTGAAGGCGTCGGCCGAGTTGCTCGAGCCGGGAACGAAAGCGACATCGCCGCCGATCGAGCCGACGCCGGCAGCCGAAACCGTCACCGAACCGCCGGTGCCGGTGGTGAAGCGGCCGAAGCCGAGCGAGGCGCCCGGGGTGTGGGTAAGCACGATCGGCTCAACGATGGTGGCGGTGGCGCTGCCGGTGGCAGTCGAGCTGTTGCCCGAAGCGGCGAAAGCAGGCGAGGCCGAAACAAGCGCGATGGCGGAGGCGAGAATGATCTTCTTCACGTGTAAGCTCCCGAATGATGGCCGTGGCGCCTCCCCCCTGGGCTGCGACACGACCAAAAAACTGCAGTACTGCGAATTCGGGCCAGACCGCCCTTATTCGGTACGCAAATCTACGTATTTGACGGGAGTTAATGGGTAGTTATTTCAGTTTTTACTTAGGATTTGTCTCAAAACGGGAAATAAACTCGGTCTTAATTTGTCTTTATTCTGTATTAACCATACAAGTGCGCGGCGTTTGGTGAATAATCGCTTAGTGTGATCTATGGTGCAGTTGCCCGAAGTGGGCCATCGGCGCGGCTATGCGCCTCTGGATCCACCGAAATTTTTTCGTTGAAGCTGATTTTTTGCCGCCTGATCGTATCGGCAGGGCTCATTTTGCGCACGCCGAACGCAAAAAAGCCCGCAGCCGGTCCGGCACGGGCGGTCAATCAAAGGCGCACGATCTGTGCGCTGATTCGCTAGCGGGTCAGTTGCCAGCGGGTCAGTTATAAGTCGCGGTGATCTGGTACGTGCCGGTATATGTGCCCACCGGCTGCGCGGCGCCCACTGCGAGCGTGCCGCCCACGGCGATATCGAGCGTGCCCACCGGGGAGCCGGTCAGGGCGCCCACGGTAAACAGCGTGATGGTCATCGTGCTGCCACTGCGGCTGACCGTGGCGGCGGGGGGAAGGGTGACGATGAACTGCCGGCCGGGCTCCCCGCTCACGCGGAACTTGCCCGCCTGCGGGCCAGCGGTGCCTTGTGCGATGGCCGTATTGCCCACCATGCCGCCGCCGGTCGTAACAGTGCCCGCCGTGCTGACGGTAACTGTCCCCGCCGCCGTGGGCTGGGCCATGACGCCAAAGCTCAGGGGCGCTGTGGCGACAATGCTGATCGGGGTGATGATCGTGGCGCTGGCGGTGCCGCTCACGGTGATCGAGCCGCCGGGGGCCGCCTGCGCCGCACCCGGCAATGCCAGCGGCGCCGCGAGCGCGGCCAGTGCGGTCAGCAGGGAGCGGAGACGGTCGGTCATGGCATGGCCTGAACGAGAGACAGGGCGCGAATGCCAGGCTGCCGCCCGAAAGGCAGCAGCCTGAGCAATCCCGGGCTCAATTGTAGGTGACAGTCGCGGAGTAGGTGCCAGTGTAGGAACCTGCCGGCGCTGTGCCAGTCACGGTCAGCGTGCCGCCGACAGTGAAGCTGGCCGTTCCGGTGCCGCTGAGCGCAGCGGTCGCAGCCGAAGCCGTGGTGGTGAAGGCGAGGTTGGTCGCGCCAGACGTCACGTTGCCGCCGGTCGTGGTGATCGAGAACGAACGGCTGGAATCGCCTGCAACCGTGAACTGGTCGGCCGAATTGGTCGATCCAGGCACGAACGTAACGTCGCTGCCGACCGAGCCGGTGCCTGCGGCGGTGACAGTCACCGTGCCGCCGGTGCCGGTGGTGAAGCGGCCGAAGTTGAGGCTGGCGGTCGCCGGGTGGGTCAGCACGATCGGCGCGACGATGGTCGCGGTCGCGGTGCCGGTGGCGGTGGACTGGTTGCCCGAACCGGCGAAGGCGGGAGTCGCCGTCGCCAGGATACCCAAGGCTCCAAGGGTGGATGCGAGAATGATCTTCTTCACGTCGAGTGCTCCTGATAACTTCTTTGCCCCGCAACGTCCCGGTCTTGGAGCTGGTAGATAGCGTTCCATCAGGGCGATGATTTTCGTCGTCCTGATACGTAAGGATCCTAAGTAAATATGGTTAATAAAGTGTTTGCGGGTGGAAACCTTTTGCAATGAAGTGCTCAGTAATGGTCCGGTTCGGTTGTTTTAAATTCAGGCCAAAGCACTGACGCAAATGGAATTCTGATGGGATTTTGGGTCGGGCGCACAAAACAAAGCAGGCGGTCACGCGCTGCGTGCCGCCTGCTTACAATCCGGAGTCTTGGTTAATTTCCGGCGCGCGGCGTCCCGGCGTTCAGGGGCGCCGCGCTGCCATTTTCAGTTGTAGGCGACTGTCGCCGTATAGGTGCCCGAATAGGCGCCGGTGGGGGCCGTCGCCGTCACTGTCAGCGTCCCGCCGACTGTGAAGCTGCCCGTGCCGGTGGCGCTCAGCGCGGCGGTGGCCGCGGAAGGGGTCGTGGTGAAGGCAAGGCTTGTGGCGCCAGAGGTGACGTTGCCGCCAGTCGTCGCGATCGAATAGGAACGGTTTGCATCACCCGCGACGGTGAAGCTGTCCGCTGCCGTGGTCGTGCCGGGAATGAAGGTCACGTCGCTGCCGACCGAGCCTGCGCCGGCAGCGGTCACTGTCACCGTGCCGCCCGTGCCGCGCGTGAAGCGGCCGAAGTTGAGGCTGGCAATGGCGGGGTGGGTCAGCACGATCGGCGCGACGATGGTCGCCGTCGCCGTGCCCGTGGCGGTGGACTGGTTGCCCGATCCGGCGAAGGCCGGGCTCGCAGTGGTAAGCGCGATGAGTGCTGCGGGAAATAGTTTGTTCACCGGTTAAGCTCCTGGTCCCTTTGGCCCCGCACCGGAGATGCGGCGAGGCGTGAGGGGCCGGGGTTCCCGGCGTCCTCATACGTATAATTCCTAAGTATATATGGTTAATGAAAGGTAAGCGCTGCGGGAAGGGGCATGAGGCCGCTTTAGCTGTACGTCACCATGATGGTCAGCGTTGCGCGATAATGGGCCGGCGCGGTGCCGGCAGGTACAGTAAGCCGGCCGCCCACGGAGATGCGGTCTTCGCCGTTCGTATCGAGCTGGCCGATGTTGGTAGTGGTGCCCGCGTGGCTGGCAAGGTGCACGCTCAGCGCATCGATCACGAGGTCGGGTGCACTGCCGCCGCCGCTGATCAGCGTTCCGGTCGCGGTGATCGTGCTCGGTGCGGAGAGCGTATAGCTGCGTTCCGCCTCGCCGCTCACAAGGAAACGCGCCGGTGCGATTCCGGCGCAAGTGCCACCGCCTGCGCAAGCGGGGGCAGCGCCTCCCGCATAAATGGTGCTGCCGTCCGAGCCCACCGTGACCGAGCCGCTCGCCGTGCGCGAAGCAGTCAGCGAGCCGAAATCGAGATCATTGAGCGACACCGCAACAATCGGCTCGACGATCACGGCTTGCGCGTGTCCTTGCGCGGCGGCGCTCTGGCCGGTGGCGGCCAGTGCCGGAGAAGCGAGCATCGACGCGCCCACCGCAAGGATCGTCGCCCGCTGCATCATAGCTCGGCCAGCACGGTGACGATGAGCGGCAGCGGGATCGCCAGATCCGCCCCGCCCGAAGTGCGGGCGATTTGCAGCGTGCCGCCCACGCGGAACGTGCGGCTGCAGATCCGGCGCTGGCAGCCGATCAGCGTGACTTGCGTGATCTGGCCGGGCAGCAATGCGCCTACCCCAGGCAGATCAGTGTCGAAGCGGGCGATTGTGCCGGTCACTCCGCCGCTAACCTGGCTTGCCGTGCCGGGCACGAGCACCGAGATCAGCAGCGAATAGGCGGTGTTGGCATTGTTGCCGCGGTCATAAGTGAACGTGAATTGGGCCGGGCTGGGGGGTGCACCGGTGAGCGGAATGATGGCCGAGCCTGTAACCGATCCGGTTGCTGAAACGGTTCTAGAACCAGTCGTATCGGTGAAGAAACTGCCGAAGCGCAGCGTCTGGTCTGCCGTTACGGTGACCGAGGGCGGGGCTGCGCTGGCGGGGCTCGCAAAGCCCGCGCCGAGCAGGGCAGCCGCCATCGCGCGGATCGAATGAGATAGGAAAGCGGGGCAAGAAACCCGGAACACTGGCCATTCCTGCGCAAGCGGCAAAGCAATGCGGAGGGTGATAGGCCGCGCCGGGGGCGGGGGCAAGTGCATCGCTGCGCACCGTCCCGCCCCGGCACGCGGCTCCGCTGCCGGATCTTACCCGACCGGCTTAACGGCCGAGGCCCAGGAAACCGAGGCTATTGCTGTCGAACTTCATCCGCATCGTGGCGAAGACGCCCTTGGTGGTTGTCCTGGCGGCGGCGAAATCGCGGTCGCGGAAACCGGCGAAGTTGTAGCCGATCACGACCATCACGTTGTTCGCCGGCACGATGCCGATCTGCGGGCCGACCGCGAAAGACGTCGTGCCATCCGAAAGGCTGCGGCGCACGGTGGCGCTGCCACCCACTTCGATGCGCTTGCCGATGCCGATGCGCGCGTCCACCCCGCCGAGCACGGTCGTGCCCGCCAGATCAAAGCCTTGATAGCGATCAAGATTTTGGCGCGCAGCCACGAACACGCCGATCTCTGTGCGCTGGACCATTTCGCCATCGACACGGCCGGTCGGCGCCCAATCGCCCGAGAAGCTCCCGACGATCCGGCGCGAACGGGCATTGCCATCCACGGTGAGCGCGGTGCCGTCGGTTGCGATGCCCGTGCCCGGAGAGGTCGCACCATTGGCGCCCGCCGTCACGCCGGAAATGCGGTCGCTGCGGTATTCCAGCTTGGCCAGGAATGCGAAGGCCGAAGTGGCGGGGCGGTGCGCGATGGAAATGGCGGCGCTGCCGACTTCGCTCGCGGCGCCGGTCGCATCGCGCTGCGTCGCCCAGCTCAGCGCTCCGCCAACAACGCTGCCTTCGCCCAGCTGGCGAATCATGCCCAGCGTCAGGCCCTTGCGATTGCTCAGCTCTCCGCTGCGCAGTTCGCCGCGTCCGGTCGCGCTCCAGCGCCCCGAACGCCACGAAGCGCCGAGCGTGTAGGCGGTGAAGTCCTCCGCAATCGTGGTCTGGCTGCTCGCGCCGACGACTGCCGTGCCGCCGTTGGTGGCGAGCGCACTCTTGCCGCCGATCACCTTGTTGCCGTCGATGGTCGCATCGATGGTAATCGCCTTGCTGATCGGCAGCGACTGGGCGAGGCCATAAGAGGCAAACGCGCGGCGGCCCTGTTCGGTGATGGATTGCTGCGTGGTGGCCGGCGCTGCGCCCGCCTGATCCGCAGCCGCCGTGCTCTGCTGGCCGATCACCGTGGCAAACTTCGCGCCAATCCAAGGCGAAAGCTCAAGCCCGCCGCGCAACGTGCGCGTCTGGCCTTGCCCGCCGTTGGCGATCTCGTAATCGCTGATCAGGCGGATAACGGGCGTGATCGCATAGCGCAGACCAAGCCGGTAGCGCGGGGCCTGATAGGATGTCGCATCGCTGCGGCCGATGGAGACCGAACCCGCCGCGCTCAGCTCCAGCTTGTTGTCGAACAGGCGCTTCGTACTGCCAGCCTCGATCAGCGTTGTGCTGCCGCCGGTCGCGCCGGTGGGGCCGGTGGCGGCGCCGTCTGCCAATGTCTCGCTGTAGCGCGCGATGCCGAGGCGCATTTCGGTGCCGGCCGAATTCCACGTGGTGCCAAGCTGGATCGCGCTGCGGCGCGAGCCATCAATCAGCGACTGGTCGCGCCACGCCGTCGCGCTCACCAGCCACTTCTGAGTCAGGCGATAGCGCGTATCGACGCCGATCTTGCGGCGGCCCAGTTCACCGATGCTCACCTGGCCGACGCCGAAATTGCTGTCGAGCGAGCGGATGTAAGCGAGCACATCGAACCGTGCGTCGTGGCGTTCGGCCTCGATCATCCACGCGGCCTTGGTGCCGCCGCCAGCCGGGCTGCCGCCGGTTGCTTCGCTGATCGCAGCTTCGGCGCGCACTTCGGTCTTTGCGCCGAGGAAAACCTTGGCATCCACACCGCCCAGATTGGTGCGCGTGACTGCGGCGCCGGCATTGGCCGAAGCATCGGTGATCGCAGTGGCACCAAGGCGTACCTTTTCCGATTTGCTCCGCCATTCGGCGCGCGCGCCCGCATTCCACGCCCCGCCATTCAGCGTATCGATTTCATAATCGACGACAATCTGCTGCGGATTGAGGTTCGCATCGCGGCTCAGCACCGGCTGCTTGAAGGTGATCGTGCCGGCCAGCAGATCGATGTCATAGTCAAGGAACCGGGTCATAACCTGGCTGGTGACCACGACTTCCGAACGGAAGCGGTCGCGCACTTCGATCGTCACGGTCTCGCTGTTGGGCACGATCGCGCGGCTGGAGAGGCGATAAGGCCCGCTGATGCCGCCGCCGGGGATCTGATCGCGGCGGTGCGTGGTGGCAACCTTGGCGGCATAGCCCTGGCCGCGCACCTTGCCGAGCCGCACTTCGGCCTTCACGCCCGTCATCGTGCGCTGGTAGCGGCCGAGCTGGGTGTGATCGAAGCCAGTATCGAAATCGCCGAACAGCGCACGCACCCGCGCGCTTTCGACGCGCACGTAGAGCTTGTTCACGCTCGCAGCGTCAAAGCGGCGGTCCGAGCCATCGGCGAACACGGTGTAGTAGGCCCGGGGATCGAGCCCGCCGAGCAGGCGCTGTTCGGCGCGCTGCTTGGCGCTGTCATAGGCCACTGTCGTCAGCCATTTGCCCTTGATCCGGCCCTTGGCATAGAACGCCACGCGGCCGCGGTCGCCAAGGTCGCTGTCGAAGCGGCCGGTGCGCTGCATGTGATCGGCAATCGTCTTCGCGCCCACTGCGCCCTCGGCCAGGCCGACCAGCGTCCACTTCGCCTCGCCCGGGACAACCCAGGTTTCGAGGACTTGCTGGCGCTTCACTTCGCGATCGGTGAACGGGAAGGTGAGGTCGAGGCTGCCGCTGACCATGGTCGGCGCCAGCTCGATCAGCGCAACGCCGTCGTCGCCCTTGACGATCCATGTCGGCGGTGCGCGGTCGAGACCGGAGAGGACGCGGTTTTGCATTGCGTCCAGCGCCTGCGCGCTTTCGTAGGGCGCCGACAGCGAGATCGGGCCAGAAATCCCGGCGTGAACCGGGCGGCCGGTGCGATCAAGCACACGCACCGCAATGACTGGCCGCGTCGCGCCATCGGCGACGAGACGGGTACGTTCGGGCACCAGCTCGACCCGTACCGGTGTTGCGGCGAAGTGGACGGTGCGGGTCAGCGTCTCCACCACGGCGCCGGCGGCATCGCGGATTTCGGCGTCGAAGCGAGAGTCTTCGCCGGAAAGCGGCAGACCGCGCCACACGCTGACGGCAAACCCTTCGGGCGAAGACTGCGCGCCATCGAACGCCAGCTTCTCGACCGGCTTGCCGTCGATCTTGAGCAGCACGGTCTGCCCCTTGCGGTGGCGGATCACGACGCGGGTGGTCGGCGCGCGCGGATTGTAGTCTGCGGTGGGGAACAGGAACTCGGCCGGGCCGTTGCCCTTGGCGATCCAGTCGGTGTCACCGCCAGCAGCGGCACGGTCGGTCTGCTCAGCAGGCGTTGCCGCGGCGGCAGCAGCGGCGGCGGCCAGCGAATCTGCTGGCACGGTCGCGGCGAAATCAGCGACGACAAGGCTGCCGCCCTGGCCGATAACGAAGCGGCTGGACGCGCTACCGGCACTCCGGGTAGAGCGCGCGCAATCGACGAATTTGCCACCCTTAGGCAAGGTAACTGCTTGAGCTTCAACGACATGCGTGCCTGGCATCAGGCCTTCGAAATGGTAGCGGCCTTCGGCATCGGTCACGGCAAAGCTGCCGTCTTCCAGCACCAGCCGCACGCCGGCGAGGCCCGGACGAGGGGCCTTGCGGCTGCCGGGCACATCGCAATCGCCCAGTGAGACGCGGCCGATCAGGGTCATCGTCGCAGCCAGATTGTCGCGCTCGATCCGCACGGCCGCATTAGCCGTTGCGGTTAGTCCCCTGGCGTCAATGGCGTCAATTCGGTTAACTGCTTGCCCCGCCGAAGCCTCCGGCCTGACGGTCATCGCATATGTCACCGTCCGGGTCGCCCCGGGTGCAATCATGCCGATGGCAATGGTCAGCGTGCGGCCATCGGGCGCAATTGTCACCGTATCCTTGGGCGCTTTGGCCCCATCGAGACGGATCGTGCCCGGGCGCAATCGCAGGCTTGCGGAAGGTTTGTCGGTCAGCACGACACCGCGTTTGCCGCGTGTGGCATCGGTGTTGCGCACCGTCACCGTATAAAACACGGCATCGCCCGGCTGCGCGACTTGGCGCGAGGCAACTTTGGCCAGAGTGACGGCGACCGGTGGCCGGTCAACCGGGATGTCCACGCGCACGGGCGCCGGGCTCATCAGCGCGAGAGGCTGGCCATACGATGCCGGCGCAATGACCAGATCGCCCCCATCGGGGCGCGTCAATCCGGCAAAGTTCTTAGGCGTGAGCGCCGATGGCGCCGTGTAGGGATCAGGCGGGGTGACGACCAACCGGTATGTGCCGAGCGGCGCAAGCGGGAAGCGGTATTCTCCCGGCGGCATCAGCCAGGTATTGCCTGCGCCATCGGTTATGACCGAGCCGGTCACGATCGTCGAAGGCCAGGTCGTGATCCCGTCATCGGCAAAGACGCGCGCCGGCTGGCCGGTCGCTGCATCGACTAGCGTGACCTGCGCGCCATCGATGGGCGCACCATCTTCGCTATCAAAAACAAGGCCATACGGGTCT
>CANGJB010000048.1 GCA_947453945.1 Sphingomonadaceae bacterium | reverse complement strand
GGTACTGCGTGGCGGTGCCGAGCTCCTGGATGTTCATCTGGATCGAGGCGTCGCCAGCGATGTCGATGACTAGCGCATCGGGGAAGCCGACTTGCGCGCCGATTGCAGCGGGCAGGCCATAGCCCATCGTGCCGAGGCCGCCCGAGGTCAGCCACTTGTTGGGGCCGCTGAAGTGGAAGTACTGCGCCGCCCACATCTGGTGCTGGCCGACTTCGGTGGTGATGATCGGATCGTGCTTGCGGGTCAGCTCGTAAAGCCGCTCGACCGCGTATTGCGGCATGATCGCTTCGCTGCGGTGCGGATAAGCAAGCGACTTGCGCGCGCGCCAGCCGTCGATCCGGGTGAACCATTCAGCCAGATCGCCTGCCTCGCACTTCGTCTGCTTCCAGCCCGCGATCAGCTGGCGCAGCACTCGCGCGCAATCGCCGACGATGGGCAGGTCCGCGCGCACCGTCTTGTTGATCGAGGCGCGGTCAATATCGATGTGGATGCGCTTGGAATTCGGCGAGAATGCATCGAGCCGCCCGGTGACGCGGTCATCAAACCGCGCGCCGATGGCGACGATCAGATCGGCGCGGTTCATCGCCATGTTGGCCTCAAAGGTACCGTGCATCCCCAGCATGCCGAGCCATGCGGGATCGCCCGCCGGAAACGCGCCGAGGCCCATGAGCGTGGAGGTGACAGGCGCGCCGGTTAGCGCCTGCAGCTCGCGCAGCAGGGCCGTTGCTTCCGGGCCCGAATTGATCACGCCGCCGCCTGTATAGAAGATCGGCGCCTGCGCGGCGGCGATCATCTGAACGGCCTGGGCGATATCCTCACGCGCGCCTTCAACCTGCGGTGTATAGCGCGTGCGTTCGTGCGCGGGCTGGCCATTCCACGGCGCGAGGCCAATCTGGACGTCCTTGGGAATGTCGATCACGACCGGGCCCGGACGGCCTTGCGTGGCGATGCGGAACGCTTCGGTCACGACTTCGCCGAGCTGCGCCGGGTCCTTCACGAGGTAGTTGTGCTTGGTGCAGTGGCGCGTGATGCCGACGGTGTCGCATTCCTGAAACGCGTCAGACCCGATCAGCGCGGTGGGCACCTGGCCGGTGATGACGACCAGCGGAATCGAATCCATGAAGGCATCGGCAATGCCGGTGACGGCGTTGGTCGCACCCGGGCCCGAGGTGACGAGCACGACGCCGGGCTTGCCGGTGGCGCGCGCATAGCCTTCGGCCGCATGGGCCGCGCCGGCTTCGTGGCGCACGAGAATGTGGCGGATCCGCTCGTCACCGAACAGGGCATCATAGATCGGCAGCACGGCGCCACCGGGATAGCCGAACACGCATTCGACCCCCTGTGCGACCAGGCTTTCGACCAGGATTTCCGCGCCGCTGCGCTCGTTCTTCACGCTCAATTCCCTTTCCGGCCCGGTTACCCTTGACGAGTTTGCCCGGAGTGCCGCTGCGAAGGCGCGCGTTAGCCGCGCCGCCGCGCTGTTCAAACCAAAATCTGCCGAATTGTGGGCTGCTTCCCACGAAAAACCCGCAAAAAATGCGGCCCGGGGCAGTTACGGACTGCACCGGGCCAAGCAATACGCAGGTGGGACTGGAATCCTACCCTGCGATGGGTTGGGGCTACACGACATAAAATGCCGTGTCAACCGCTAGCCGCGTAATAATGCTTCAATGAGCGCGTCGGGCGGGGAATTTTGCAACGTGATCCTGGGCCATTCGGCAGGCGGCTGGTGACGCAGCCAGGTATACTGCCGCTTGGCATAGCGGCGCGTGGCCTGCCCGCCCGCTGCAAGGGCCTCCGCTTCGGTGCAGGTTCCCGCGAGGTAAGCGGCGATTTCGGGGACACCGATGGCGCGCATCACCGGGAGATCGGGATCTAGCTTGCGGGCGAGCAGGGCCGCCACTTCCTTCAGCGCGCCGCCGTGCCACATCAGGGCAAAGCGCCGGTCGCAGCGTTCATAAAGCCACGCGCGCTCTGGCATCAGGACCAGCGGGCGCAGAGCAACCTGATAGCCGATGCCGCCGGCGGTTTCGGCCTGCCATGCCGCGAGCGGGCGGCCGGTGGAGCGCACGACTTCGAGAGCGCGGGC
The DNA here is from genome assembly GCA_947453945.1 of Sphingomonadaceae bacterium. Taxonomy (GTDB): domain Bacteria; phylum Pseudomonadota; class Alphaproteobacteria; order Sphingomonadales; family Sphingomonadaceae; genus Novosphingobium. Next base: position 19,932 of record CANGJB010000048.1, on the reverse strand, counting down.
AATGCGTGCGCCGTCTGCCGCGGCGAGCGCGGCGGCGCGGGCCGGGTCTTCGGCGGTGAGTGCAGCGTAGGCTTGCGCTATGGGGAGGGCGCGGACTTCGGCCCGCACATCAGGATCGATGGGCGGCACGGGCGCGATGCCATCGAGCAGGGTGCGGATGTAAAGGCCGGTGCCGCCGACGAGGATGGGAAGCACGCCCGCCGCATGGGCCTTCGCAATCTCGGTGCGGGCGGCGGCAGCCCAATCCGCTGCCGAGCAAGCCTCGGCTCCGTCCCACGCGCCGAACAGCCGGTGGGGCACGCCGCGCATTTCCTCTTCCGTGGGGCGCGCGCTCAATATGCCAAGATCGGCATAGACTTGCGCGCTATCGGCATTGATCACCACAGCCTTGCCGCCGGCGGCCTGCTGCGCCAGCGCCGTGCGCACGGCGAGATCGCTCTTGCCGCTCGCCGTTGGCCCTGCGATGAGCGCGAGCGGCGGCAAACAGGCTGCATCAGAAGGGGAATGATCGGTGCTCATCGCACGGCTGATAGCAGAGCCCGAGACGCTTGGTGACAATCTTGCGCTCGCCATGGAAATGATCGAGGCGCAGGGCTGGGAAGTGGCCGGGGCGGGCATGCTCGACGAGAGCGACGACGTGCTTGAGCTGGAACTGATCGAAGAGGCGGTTTCGCCCGATGTCGGCGCGGTGCGCCGCATTCTCGACCAGTGCTTTCCGACATGCGATCTGCTCCTCTCGCGCGAGGCGATCGAAGTGCCGCGCTTGTTTGTATCGGACATGGATTCGACCATGATCGGGCAGGAATGCATCGACGAACTGGCCGATTTTGCGGGGCTGAAGGACCGGATCGCCGCGATTACCGAGCGGGCCATGCGCGGTGAGCTCGATTTCGCAGCGGCGCTGGCCGAGCGGGTCGGCCTGCTTAAGGACTTGCCCGAGGCCGCTATTGCGCAGTGCCTTGAAGAGCGCATCCGCCCGATGGACGGCGCCCGCGTGCTGGTCGCGACCCTGAAGGCGCGCGGCTGCCGGACCGTTCTGGTGACGGGTGGTTTCCATGCCTTTGCCGATCCGGTGGCGGCGCAGCTGGGCTTTGACCATGTCGTGGCCAACCGGCTCGGCGTGCATGGCGGCGCGTTGACGGGCGAAGTGGTCGGCGGGATCGTGGATAGCGCGGTCAAGCGGCAGGTGCTGCTGGATGAGGCGGCGCGGCTGGGTGAGGGGGCTGGCTCTCTCGCCACCGGTGACGGGGCGAACGACATTCCGCTGCTGGAAGCGGCGACCCATGGCATTGCCTATCGCGCCAAGCCCAAGGCGCGCGCGGCGGCGGACGGGTGGATCGAGCGGGGCGACCTGACCGCGATCCTCTCGCTTTACGGGATTGCGCGCGAAGACTGGGTAGCGGCTTGACGCTATATTAACACTGGTGTTAGTACGTCGTCAGATCCTGATTCTGCGGAGACACCGTGTGAACGCTCTGACTGCTCATTTCGAAGCCGATGTGTCCCAGGTTGCCGGTGGGCGCGATTTCCTCCAGCTGCCGCTGTTTGACGAACGCCGCCCGCAGCTCAGGCTGCGCCCGGCCAAGGCGCTGCACCATTTTCGCGAGCTCCTGAAGGACAAGGAACGCACCGAGGAGGTGTTCAGCATCTTCGAGGCGCTGCCGTGGCGTGATCTGCGCAAGGCGGGCGAGCGGTTCCTGACATCGGAGCGCGGGCTGGATACGCGGGTGCGCGAGCCTCATTTGCCGACGATCCTCGACGATCACGCCGCGCTGCGCCGGATGCCGGAAGGTTCGCTGGCGCACGCCTATTGCGACTTCATGGAGCGCGAAGGGCTGACTGCGCAGGGGCTGGTCGAGGAATTCGATCGCTTCGCACACGACAAGCCCAAGTACAACGACCAGTTCCAGTGGTACATGAACCGCATGCGCGATGTGCATGATATGCTTCATGTTCTCACCGGCTACGGCCGCGACGCGCTGGGCGAGGCCTGCGTGCTTGCGTTCACCTACAGCCAGCAGCCTTCGCCAGCGCACTTGTTCATCGGCTACATGGCCGGGCTCAACATCGGCAAGCAGGTCAAGAGCAGCGCCCCGGTGTTGCGCGCGATCCGCGAGGCGCAAGGGCTGGGCAAGGCCTGCCCGCGCATTGCTGAACTGGCGATCACCGAGTTGCTGCCGATGCAGCTGGACGAAGTGCGCCGCAAGCTGAACATCACGCCCGCCATGCACTACCGCGCGGCGCATGCGGTGTGGGGTTCGATGGGTGTCGACCCCTACGATCTGCTGGGCAAGAAGGCGGCCTGATCGGCCCCTCCGTCAGCGCTTCGCGCTGCCACCTCCCCATTTGCACTTTGTGAAAATGGGGAGAGACGTTTTTGTCCTCCCTGTTTTGGCGAAGCCCAAACGGGGAGGTGGCCTGCTGCAGGCAGGTCGGAGGGGTTCTTTACCCTTCCATCCAGTCTTTGAAGAAGGCTTCGTTCGCCTCGCGCAGCGCCGCGATTTCAACTGCAAAGCCCGGGCCGCTGACGGCATTTCCGCCGGTGGTGCCGATGCGGGTCATCGGGATGCCGGCAGCCTGGATCGTCTCCGCCACCGCGCTGGTCACGATATAGCGGCCCTGATCCTCGCCGAACGCGGTGAAGTGATCGCCAATTTCCTCGAGCTTGCAGCCGATGCCGCTGGCCATCGCCATTTCCGCGAGGGCGACGAGCAGGCCGCCGTCTGAAACGTCGTGGACTGCGCTCACTTTGCCGGCAGCAATAAGGCTGCGGATGAACTCGCCGTGCGCGCGTTCGGCGGCGAGATCGACAGGCGGGGGCGCGCCCTCTTCGCGGCCGTGGATTTCGCGCAGCCAGAGCGACTGGCCGAGGTGGCCGTTGCTTTGGCCGATGACGAAGATCGCCTCGCCTTCAGCCTTGAAGGCGATTTTCGCCATCGTTTCATGGTCTTCCATGAGCCCGACGCCGCCGATGGCAGGGGTGGGGAGGATGGCCGAGCCGCCGCCGGTGGCCTTGCTCTCGTTATAAAGCGAGACGTTGCCCGAGACGATGGGATAATCGAGCGCGCGGCAGGCTTCGCCCATGCCGCGCAGGGCTTCCACGATCTGCGCCATGATTTCGGGGCGCTGCGGGTTGGCGAAGTTGAGGCAGTTGGTGATCGCGAGCGGGGTCGCGCCGACAGCCGAGATATTGCGATAGGTTTCGGCAACGGCCTGCTTGCCGCCTTCGTAGGGGTCCGCATAGCAATAGCGCGGCGTGCAGTCGGTGCTCATCGCGAGCGCCTTTTTCGTGCCGTGGAGGCGCACGACGGCGGCGTCTCCGCCGGACTTCTGCAGCGTGTCCGCGCCGACTTGCGAATCGTATTGTTCGAAGATCCAGCGGCGACTGGCGAGATCGGGGCTGCCGATGAGCTTCAGGAGATCCGCGCCGAGGTCCGCGCTGGCGGGCACGTCGCCCAGCGGCTTCACGCCGGCCCATGCCTTGTAGTCCGCGAGGCTGAGCGCCGGGCGATCGTAGAGCGGAGCGTCTTCAGCAAGGGGGCCGAGCGGAATGTCGCAGACGGTTTCGCCCTTAAAAGTCAGAACCATGTGGCCGGTATCGGTCACTTCGCCGATGACCGCGAAATCGAGTTCCCACTTCTTGAAAATCGCCTCGGCCATCGCCTCCTTGCCGGGCTTCAGCACCATGAGCATGCGCTCCTGGCTTTCCGAGAGCATCATTTCATAGGGCGTCATGCCCTCTTCGCGGCAGGGTACTTTGTCCATGTCGAGAATGATGCCAGCCTTGCCGTTGGTCGCCATTTCGACCGACGAGGAGGTGAGGCCAGCCGCGCCCATGTCCTGGATCGCGACGATGGCGTCGGTCGCCATCAATTCGAGGCAGGCTTCGATAAGGAGCTTCTCGGTGAAGGGATCGCCCACTTGCACGGTGGGGCGCTTGGCTTCCGAATCCTCGCCGAAATCGGCACTGGCCATCGTCGCGCCGTGGATGCCGTCGCGCCCGGTCTTGGAGCCGACATAGACGATCGGATTGCCGATGCCGGTGGCGGCGGAATAAAAGATCTTGTCCTGATCGGCGACGCCAACGGTCATCGCGTTGACGAGGATATTGCCATCATAGGCGGGATGAAAATTGGTCTCGCCGCCAACAGTCGGCACGCCGACGCAATTGCCATAGCCGCCGATGCCCGCGACGACGCCCTGCACGAGGTGCTTCATCTTGGGGTGATCGGGGCGGCCGAAACGCAGCGCGTTCATGTTGGCCACGGGGCGCGCGCCCATCGTGAACACATCGCGCAGGATGCCGCCAACGCCCGTCGCCGCGCCCTGATAGGGCTCGATGTAGGAGGGGTGGTTGTGGCTCTCCATCTTGAAGATGGCGGCCAGCTTCGTGCCGTCCGGACCATCACCGATGTCGATCACGCCCGCGTTCTCACCGGGGCCGCAGATGACCCACGGGGCCTCGGTCGGCAGCTTCTTGAGGTGGATGCGGCTCGACTTGTAGGAGCAGTGCTCTGACCACATGACCGAGAAGATGCCGAGCTCGACAAGGTTTGGCTCGCGCCCCAGCGCGCTCAGCACGCGGGCGTATTCTTCCTCGGACAGCCCGTGGGCGGTGACGGTTTCTGCGGTGATCTCGGCCATGCGGGGGGCTTTAGCGACGGAGCGCGGCCAAGGCGAGTCTCAAGAGAAGCGGTTTGCCCCGGAAACCTTGGAGCGTGTCGATTGCATCAGCAGTGCCAGCAAGGTGAGCACGGTGAAGGCAAATAGCGCGAGAAGCGGCTGCGCCGGGCTGACTTCAGTCGTGCGCGGGCTGAACCAGTCGATCACCTGAAACAGCGCAAGCACGCCCGCGAAAAGGCTGAGCACAAGGCCCGCACGCGGGCCGGCAGCACGGGTCCGCCGTGCATAAAAGACGAGGGTCGCGAAGGCGAGCACGACTTCGAGCGCGTGTTCGAGCAGCGGATGGTTCCACAGGCTAAGGCCGAGCCTGGGCGGGGAGCCCGCCAGTGTCAGGTCCGGTGCGTGGACAATGAAATCCGCCAGCCAGTGCGACAGGACACAGGCCAGTGTAATCAGGGCCGCAGCGCGGCTGTGGGTGAAGGCGAGGACCACACCGCCGAAGAGCGCGCCCAGCACAGCAGCGCCAAGCAGGCTGTGGCTGTAGGGCATGTCGTAAAGATCGAGCCAGTTGCTCGCCGTGAAATCCCGCACCATGCGGTAATGCTCGATGCCAAGGAGCGCGAAGCTAAAGAAGGCGTAGTCGAGGACCTGGACGGCAATTACGAGCACAGCGAGCGGCGGGGCCTTGCGGTGCGTGGCGGCAATGAAGGCCGGGGCGTAGTGGCCGATGAACATCCGGCGTTATCCGGCAAAGGCGCGCGCGGCGTAGGTCGCGGCGATCGCGGCGGTCATGGTGGCGAACGCGCCCCAGCACACGTCGATTGCGGTCACGTAAGTCGGCCAGCGGGCGAGCGTGGCCTGGTTGGTGAAATCGTAGGTCGCGTAGCACAGGGCGCCGAGCAGCGCGCCGTTCAGGGCCGCCGCACCAAGACCCGAGGCGATACCTGGGCGGATCGCGAACCACACCATGCCGGCAAGGTAGGCGAGGTAGAAAATGCCCGCCGGCGCAAGGCGGAAGGTGGGGGCGAGCAGGTCTCCGAGGGCCGGACGATAGAGGTTTGGCCCGGCCCAGCCGAGCCACAGGGCATCGAGCGCCCCGAACACGACGGCGGCCACGACATAAGCGATCAACAGCTGCATGGACTTGCTCCCTGCCTCTGAGCTTGACCGGCTGCGGCTCGCCCGTCAATGCTGGACGCGATGGCACATGATACCGACATCGGCTCGCTGAGTTTCGAGGAAGCCCTTAAGGCGCTGGAGGATATCGTCCGCCGGCTGGAAAGCGGCGAGGCACCTCTCGACGAATCAATCGATCTTTATGCGCGGGGCGACGCGCTGCGCGCGCATTGCCAGAAGCGGCTCGATGCGGCGCAAGCGCGGATCGAGGCGATCGTGACGGATGGGCCCTCTGGCGGTCAGGGGCGTGCAGCGGGCACCAAGCCCTTTGACGATGCAACAGGTGGGGCATGAACGGAATGCAGCGGACCGATCCATGGCAGGACCTGCTTCGCCCGGCGCTCGTGCGGATTGCCGAGGATATCGACAGCAGCTTCGATGCGCTGCTGCCGCTGGCGAATGACCCGCGCGACCGGCTGATCGAGGCGATGCGCTATGCCGCGATCGGCGGCGGCAAGCGGCTGCGTCCGTTGCTGGTGCTGGCGACAGCCAGCCTGTTTGGCGCGGACCGTTCGATGGCGATCCGGGTGGGCACCGCGATCGAGGCGGTCCACGTCTATTCGCTCATCCACGATGATTTGCCGTGCATGGACGACGACGCGCTGCGTCACGGCAAGCCGACGCTGCACATGGCCTATGACGAGGCAACGGCAGTGCTGGCTGGAGACGCGCTGCATGACTTCGCTTTCGAGGTCCTCTCCGATCCGGGCCTTTCCGGCGATCCTTTCGTGCGGATCGAACTGGTGCGCACGCTCGCGCTGGCCAGCGGGATGAACGGCATGGCCGGCGGGCAGATGATGGACATCGCCGCCGAGACCGCCTCGTTCGATTTGGCGACAGTGACCCGGCTGCAGCAGCTGAAGACCGGGGCGCTGCTGAGCGCGGCGGTGGAAATGGGCGCGATCATCGGGCGCATTCCTGCCGAGGGGCGCTCGCATTTGCGTGGCTATGCCCGCGACATCGGCCTTGCCTTCCAGATCGCCGACGATCTGCTCGACGCCGAGGGTGACGAGGAAGCGGCCGGCAAGGCCCTGCGCAAGGACGAGAAGGCGGGCAAGGAAACTTTCCTCTCGCTGCTCGGGCCCGAGCGCGCGCGCGAGCAGGCGCATATTCTGGTCGATCAGGCCGTGCAGTTCCTCGCCTCCTATGGAGAGGAAGCAGATCTGCTGCGCGCCCTGGCATGGTTCATTGTCGAAAGGGATCGGTGAATGGGAGATGGGGAACAGAGGATCGGGGTATACCCCGGCACGTTCGACCCGATTACGCTCGGACATCTCGATATCATCCGCCGGGGGGCGAAACTGGTCGACAAGCTGATCATCGGCGTAACGACCAATCCTTCGAAAAACCCGATGTTCACGCCGGAAGAGCGCATGGCCATGGTCACGCGTGAAGTGGCGGCGCAGGGTATCGAGAATGTTGCGGTGATGGGCTTCAACGCGCTGCTGATGAAGTTTGCCGAAAAGCAGGGCGCCAGCGTGATCGTGCGCGGCCTGCGCGCCGTGGCGGACTTCGAGTACGAGTATCAGATGGCCGGCATGAACCAGCAGCTCAACGACGGAATCGAGACGGTGTTTCTGATGGCCGACGTGAGCCTGCAGCCGATTGCGTCCAAGCTCGTCAAGGAAATCGCCCTCTTCGGCGGCGAGATCCACCGTTTCGTCACGCCGCAGGTGCGTGATGAGGTGGTGGAGCGGGTGCGGCGCCTGGGGCAGCTGGGCGACTACTGAGCTGTGGCGGCATGGCTCCGGTTCCTTGGGGCGTGATTTGTTCATTGCGGCGTCATCGCCGGGGGCCTATCCGCCGCGCATAGGGCCGGTTTGGCCGGGCAGATTTGATCGGGATAGGGTTTGATGGCATCGCGTTTGTTCACCAGAATCACGATCGGGCTCGCGCTCGGCGCAGCGCTCGTTGCGCCGCTTTCGCCCGCATTCGCACAGCGCCCGCCTGAAAAGGACGCGATCAAGCCGATCAAGGTCGATCCGATCCAGCACGCGCAGACGATCACTTACGCGGTCGATGCCGACATTTCGCATGATCCCGACAACGTGCTGCTGCTCGATCTTTCGAATGGCGGGCGGGTCGCGATCCGGCTCATGCCGGAATGGGCGCCCCACCATGTCGAGCGCGTCAAGACGCTGGCCAAGGAAGGCTTCTACAACGGGGTGATCTTCCACCGCGTGATCGAAGGCTTCATGGCGCAGACTGGCGATCCCACCGGCACCGGGCAGGGCGGCTCGAAGCTGCCGGACCTCACGGCCGAATTCAACGATATCCCGCACTTGCGCGGCACCGTATCAATGGCGCGCACCGATGAGCCGAACACGGCCAACAGCCAGTTCTTCATCGTGTTCTACCCGCGCTTCGCACTCGATCACAAATACACCAACTTCGGCCGTGTGATCGCAGGGATGGACATCGTCGACGCGATCACGCGCGGCGAGCCGCCGAAGAACCCCACGAAGATCGTGCAGGCCAGCCTGGCATCGGAAGGCAAGGCACCTCCGCCGCCGCCCGCGCCCGCGGCGCCCGCCGTGTTCAGCGCCGATATGCTGAGCAACTCGAAGTCCAACTGAGGCGCTGCGCTGGCACCCTTCGACAAGCTCAAGGTGAGCGGGTGCCGGGCAGTGAGGCTGAAGGGCCATGAGTATGCCCCATTGGTCCGCTAGTGCCGAGCTTGTCGAAGCACGCAAGCCAAGCTAGCGGCGTTGCATGCGTGTAGATCTGTTTGATTTCGAGCTTCCGAGCGAGCGCATTGCGCTGCGCCCGGCTTCCCCGCGCGATTCTGCGCGGCTGCTGGGCGTGGGGCGCGAGGGCCCGTTCAGCGATGCCGTGGTGCGCGATCTGCCGCAAATGCTGCGCGCGGGCGATGTGCTGGTGTTCAATGATACGCGGGTGATCCCCGCACAGCTGGAAGGCGCGGCTGGCAACGCGCGGATCGGCGCCACGCTGCACAAGCGCATGGATCTGCGCCGCTGGCAGGCTTTCGTGCGCAACGGGCGGCGGCTGAAGCCTGGCAGTGTGATCGATTTCGGCGCCGATGTTTTCGCCGCGGCCGAAGAGCGCCACGGCGATGGCAGCTGGACGCTGGCGTTCGGCGGCGAGGAGCCGGTCGAAGTACTGCTGGAGCGGGCGGGGCGCATGCCGCTGCCGCCCTACATCGCCGGGAAGCGCCCCACCGACGCGCGCGACCGCGAGGACTATCAGACGATGTTTGCGGCGGAAGACGGCGCGGTGGCGGCGCCCACGGCGGCGCTCCATTTCACGCCCGAGCTGATGGCGGCGCTCGCCGCAGCGGGGATCGGACATGAGACGCTGACGCTGCATGTGGGTGCGGGCACGTTCCTGCCGGTCAAGGCCGACGATACCGACGACCATGCCATGCATGCCGAATGGGGCCGGATCGAGCCCGAGACGGCCGCACGGCTCAATGCAGTGCGCGCCGCTGGCGGGCGGATCATCGCGGTGGGCACCACCAGCCTGCGCCTGCTGGAAAGCGCGGCGGATGAGGCGCACGTGATCCAGCCCTTCGCTGGCGACACCAGCATCTTCATCACGCCGGGCTACCGCTTCCGCGCTATCGACGGGCTGATGACCAACTTCCACCTGCCCAAATCGACGCTGATGATGCTGGTCAGCGCGCTGATGGGAATCGAGCGGATGCAGGCGGCTTATGCCTACGCCATCGCGAACGACTACCGCTTTTACAGCTACGGCGATTCAAGCCTGCTGATTCCCTAGGCCGCGACCATTTCGGCCACGGCATCGAGCACGGTGAGGCGCTGCTTCTTGAGGTCTTCTAGGTGCTGGTCCGAGGTCGGCTCGATTCCGGTTTCGGCGCGGTGGATCGCCTTGTCGAGCTGGTAGTAGGCATCGCTCAGCTTCTGGAAATGGGCGTTGTTCAGCTTGAGTTCGTGGAGCCTTGCAGCGGCTTCAGGGAAGGCGGCGGCGAGATCGTGGGCGGAATGGCTCATGGAAGCTCTCCTCGAATGCGTCAGGGATGAGCCTAGCAGCGCGGGAGAGCCAGCGAATTGCGGTCCATCAATTCGCGAACCAGCTCCAGATCAGTTTTCCGGTGAGCGCGAGGCTGGCGGTTACGAGCAACGGGCGGATCAGCCGCGCGCCGTAGCGGGTTGCGAGGCGCGTGCCGATCATCGCGCCGACCATCGATCCAGCCCCCATGCACAGCCCAAGCAGCCAGATGACCTGCCCGCCGAGCGCAAAGACCACGAGGCTGGCGACGTTGCTCGCAAGGTTGAGCAGCTTGGTGAGGCCGGTGGCGCGGGTGAGGCCGAGGCCGCGCAAGGCGACGAGCGTGGCCGCGAAGAACTGGCCGGTGCCGGGGCCGAAAAAGCCGTCGTAAAAACCGATGCCGCCTGCGACGGGGAGATACCCGCGTTCGGTGAGGCGCGGCTGGCCGGGTGCATCGTCCATGCGGGGCGAGAGCAAGGTGTAGAGCGCGGCGCCCATGAGAAGCAGAGGGACGACCAGACGCAGAACCTGCGCGTCGAAATGCTGGATCACCAGCGCGCCCACGCCTGCGCCGAGGAATGCCGCGGCTGTCGCTGGCAGATTGGGGCGCAGCGCGAACAGCCCGGCGCGGTGGTAGCGCGTGGTGGCGACAGTGGCCCCCATGGCCGATTGCAGCTTGTTGGTGCCGAGCATGAGGTGCGGCGGCAATCCGGCATAGATCAGCGCGGGCAGCGTCAGCAGCCCGCCGCCGCCCGCAATGGCATCGATGCAGCCGGTGAGGACTGCAAGGCCGGTGAGCGCGGGATAGAGCCAGGGGGCGAGGATGAACGCTTCGTGCATTTGCGCCCCATGGCGTTTGTGCTTAAGGCCCACAAGTCAAAGCTCCTTGGCTTTCCCCCATCCGAGACCCTTCACATGACCCGTTTTTCCTTCAGCGTTCACGCCACCGATGGCCGCGCGCGCACCGGTGCGATCACGATGCGGCGCGGAACGATCCGCACGCCTGCGTTCATGCCGGTGGGCACGGCGGGCACGGTCAAGGCGATGAAGGTGGAGGACGTGGCGGCGACCGGCGCGGACATCATCCTCGGCAACACCTATCACCTCATGCTGCGGCCGGGCGCAGAGCGCATGGCGCGGCTGGGCGGGCTGCACAATTTCATGCGCTGGGACAAACCGATCCTGACCGACAGCGGCGGCTATCAGGTGATGAGCCTTTCCGAGCTGCGCAAGATCACCGAAGAAGGCGTGACCTTCGCCAGCCACCTCGACGGATCGCGCCACCTGATCAGCCCGGAACGCTCGATGGAAATCCAGCGGCTGCTTGGCAGCGATATCGTGATGGCGTTCGATGAATGCCCGCGCGCCGATGCCCCTCGCGATGTGATGGCCAAGAGCATGGCCATGTCGATGCGCTGGGCCAAGCGCAGCCGCGACGGGTTCGATGCGGGCGGGGCGCATGCCGAAGGCGCGGCGCTGTTCGGCATCCAGCAGGGCGGACTGGACGAGCAGTTGCGCGGCGAAAGTGCGGCGGCGCTGCGGGACATCGGCTTTGATGGCTATGCCATCGGCGGGCTGGCGGTGGGCGAGGGGCAGGAGGCGATGTTTGCCACGCTGGACTTCGCGCCGGGGCAGCTGCCGGAAGACCGGCCGCGCTATCTGATGGGCGTTGGCAAGCCCGACGATCTGGTGGGCGCGGTGGAGCGCGGGGTCGACATGTTCGATTGCGTGCTGCCAACGCGTTCGGGCCGCAATGGGCAGGGCTTTACCTGGGACGGGCCAGTGAACTTGCGCAACGCCCGTCATGCCGAGGATACCTGGCCGCTCGACGCGGACTGCGCGTGCCCGGTCTGCGCGAAATACAGCCGTGCCTATTTGCACCATCTGCACAAATCGGGCGAGATGCTGGGCGCGATGCTGCTGACCGAGCACAACCTCTCATTCTACCAGCAGTTGATGGCCGCGATGCGCGCCGCGATTGCGCAGGGGGCGTTTGCGGCGTTTGCGAGCGGCTTTCGGTCGCGGTATCTGGCGAAGCGGTAGGATGTCCATGGCTCAAAGACCAGATTGACGGGCGCGGTTTCAGGGATACGTGCAGCGCACCATGAATGATGTCGATGCTGTAATAACCTGGGTGGACGGGGCTGATCCCGCGCTGGCGCGCAAGCGCAATGCCTATCTTTCCGATGCGATCACCCCGCTCCACGACAACGGGATCAACCCGCACCGCTGGGTGTGCAGCGACGAGCTCAATTTCTGCCTGCGCTCCATTGCCAACAATGCGCCATGGGTGCGGCGCGTCTGGATTGTCACGGACAGCCAGACCCCTGACATTGCGCCGCTGCCTGCGGATTTTGCGAGCAAGATCGCCATCGTGGATCACGCAGTGATCTTTGCCGGTTACGCAGAGACTTTGCCCACGTTCAATTCGCTTTCCATCGAAACCATGCTGTGGCGCATTCCGGGGCTGGCGGAACGGTTCCTCTATTTCAACGACGACGTGTTTCTGACCGCGCCCGTGACGCAGGCTGATTTCTTTGGTGACGACGGGCCGGTGCTGCGCGGCAAATGGGCCGATCATTCGGCGCTGGCAGAGTGTGCGATCGCGCGGAGTGAGGCGAGCTTGCTCAATCATTTCAATCAGATCAATGCCGCTGCCATGATCGGTTACGAGGCCGAACAGGTGTTTGAAAGCGCGCATGTCGTCCATCCCATGCTGCGGTCGGTAATGGGCGGACTGTTCGACATTTTCGCCGACGATTGCAGGCGCAATGCCGGCTTTCGTTTCCGTGATACCGCACAGTTTCTGCCGCAAAGCCTGCACAACCACGCGTGCCTGGCATCTGGCCGGGCGAGCATTCTGGATACGCGCGATTATCTGCATGTTGCGGTGGGCGCGCTGGATCAATGGTCGGCCGCGGATGTTCATGCCTATCTGGGCGGTTCAGAGCGCCAGGACATCAAGTTTCTGTGCGTGAATGATCTGCCTGAAGTGGAACGCAAGTTCCCTGAAGCGCGAGCTTGGATCGAAGCGGCGATTGCCTGAAGGCGGGTGCGCCGTGCAAGCAGAGGCATTGCACGCGGATTTGGGGAGCTGATGTAGCCCAGCAAAAAAGGCGGAGGTTTCCCCCCGCCTTTTTTGTGTTCGGTCTGAAACCGGTGGATCAGCGCGAGTAGAACTCGACGACCAGGTTCGGTTCCATCTTCACCGGGTAGGGCACTTCGTCGAGCGTCGGGACGCGCACGAAAGTGGCCTTGTCTGCCTCGGCGGCGACGTAATCGGGAATGTCACGCTCGGCCAGCGACTGTGCTTCGGCGATGAGCGCCATTTCCTTGGCCTTGGGGCCGAGGGTCAGGATGTCGCCCGGGCGCACGCGGCGGCTGGCGATGTTGCACTTCACGCCGTTGACGCGGATGTGGCCGTGGCTGACGATCTGGCGGGCCGAGAAGATCGTCGGCGCGAACTTGGCGCGGTACACGATCATGTCGAGGCGCTGCTCGAGCAGGCCGATGAGGTTCTGGCCGGTATCACCCTTCATGCTCGCCGCTTCCTGATAGGTGCGCTTGAACTGCTTTTCGGTGACGTCGCCGTAGTAGCCGCGCAGCTTCTGCTTGGCGCGCAGCTGGATGCCGAAGTCCGACACCTTGCTCTTGCGGCGCTGACCGTGCTGGCCGGGGCCATAGGCGCGGCGGTTGACCGAGCTCTTTGGGCGGCCCCAGATGTTTTCGCCAAGACGGCGGTCGATCTTATGCTTTGATGCCTTGCGCTTCGACACAGGCGGTCCTTTCAATTTGCTGTGGGCCGGCGCTGGGCTGGCCCTATGGTGATCCAGCCTTGAGGCCGGGGTTTCGTAGACCCGGAACCGCACCATTTCCCCATGCGGGGGAATGCGGCCACTGCTTCACCGGGCGTGCAGGGCCAATTGCGAAGGGGCGCCTAGACCAGCGAATGCGCCGGATGTCAAGCTTATGAAGGCTATTCGGGTTCGCGCTTATCTTTCGCGTGGGCCGGGTTTGCGCATGAGCGTGGTGAGCACGCCGCGCAGGGTGCGCACCTCGAGGTGGTTCCAGCCCGGCTTGGTGAGCATGGTGCGCAAGGTGCGGTGCGTCACGTCAGCACGGCTGTAGGGTTCGAAATAGCCGCGTGGTTCGAGCAGGCTGGTGAAGTGGCCGATCAGGCCATCGAGATCTTCCTGCGAGGCAGGGGGGAGGATGGGGTCCTCGGCCGGGGGCTGGGCGAGACCTGCCTGAGGCGCATGCTTCGACCATTCGTAGGCGCAGAGGATCACCGCTTGCGCGAGATTGAGCGAGCCGAATTCCGGGTTGATCGGCACGGTGATGATCGCGCGGGCAAGCGCGACATCATCGGTTTCAAGGCCGGAGCGTTCGGGGCCGAACACGAAAGCGGTGCCGCCCACGGCGACGGAGGCTTCCTTGGCGGCGGCTTCGGGGGTCAGCACCGGCTTGCTCACACCGCGCTTGCGCACCGTGGTGGCGTAGACATGCGCGCAATCGGCCACGGCATCGGCGAGGGTTTCGTAGACTTCGGCATTTGCCAGCACGATATCTGCACCCGCAGCGGCAGGGCCGGCGCTGGGATTGGGCCAGCCATCGCGCGGAGAGACAAGGCGCATCCGCGTGAGGCCGAAGTTGAGCATGGCGCGCGCGGCCTTGCCGATGTTTTCACCGAGCTGTGGGCGGACGAGGACGATGACGGGGCCTAAGCCGGAAGCGCTCATGTGGCGCCCACTTCGCGCACCGAGCTGGCAAACTCCTCGAAATCGCGTGCTTCGGTAAAATCGCGGTAGACGCTGGCGAAGCGGATATAAGCGACGCTATCAAGCTGGCGCAGGCCTTCCATGACCATTTCGCCGATCTGGCGGCTTTCAACCTCGGCATCGCCCAGCGTTTCAAGCTGGCGCTGGATGCCGGAGACGAGGCGCTCGATGCGTTCGGGGGTGACCGGGCGCTTGCGGCAGGCGAGCGCGACGGACTGTTCGATCTTGGCCCGGTCGAAGGGTTCGCGGCGGGATTCGCTGCCGCCAGAGCCGCTCTTCACGACCATGACTTCGCGCAGCTGGACGCGCTCGAACGTGGTGAATCGCGCGCCGCAGCCCTCGCACTGGCGCCGCCGGCGGATCGAGGTGTTATCCTCGCTCGGCCGGCTGTCCTTTACCTGGCTTTCTTCATGGGCGCAGAAGGGGCAACGCATCCGCTCTTATTTGATCCGTTGCCAGAACGCGTAGCCCGCGCCCACAGCAAGGCCGAGGGGGAGCGACACGAACGGCAGCAGTGCACCCGCTACTGCGCCGATGCCCGCGCCGACCAGCACAGGCTTGGTCGAGGGATGGTCCATGCCCTGCTTGGCCATGCCTTCGATTTCAGCCTTGGCGCGGGCGGCGAGGTCATTGTTGTCGGCCATAGTCAGAGCTCCGGATAAATCGGGAATCGTGCGCAAAGAGCTTCAACGCGCTCGCGGACGCGTTGTTCCACCTGGCCGTCACCCTCATCGCCATTGCGTGAGAGACCATCGACCACTTCGGCGATCAGCGTGCCGATCTGCCGGAACTCGTCCTCACGGAAGCCGCGCGTCGTGCCCGCAGGCGTGCCGAGGCGGATGCCCGAGGTAACGAACGGCGAGCGGGTATCGAAGGGAATGCCGTTCTTGTTGCAGGTGAGCCAGGCGCGATCGAGGCCCTTTTCAGCGGCCTTGCCGGTCACATCCTTGGGGGTGAGATCGACCAGCATCGAGTGGTTGTCCGTGCCGCCCGAAACGATGCCGAGGCCCGCTTCCTCCAGGCTTGCTGCCAGCGCGCGCGAGTTTGCCACGACCTGCTGGGCATAGGCCGCAAATTCGGGCTTCAGCGCCTCGGCAAAGGCGACGGCCTTGGCGGCGATGATATGCATCAGTGGGCCGCCCTGCATGCCGGGGAACACCGCCATGTTGATCTTCTTGGCAAGCGCCTCGTCGTTCGTGAGGATCACGCCCGAGCGGGGGCCGCGCAGCGACTTGTGCGTCGTGGTGGTGACCACGTGCGCGTGCGGGATCGGCGAGGGATGCGCGCCGCCGGCGACGAGGCCGGAGATGTGCGACATGTCGACGAGGAGGTAGGCGCCGATCTCGTCCGCGATCGTGCGGAAGGCTTCCCAATCCCACACGCGCGAATAGGCAGTGCCGCCCGCGATGATAAGCTTGGGCTTGTGTTCATGGGCAGTGGCGCGCACCGCATCCATGTCGATCTGGTGATCCTCGCGGCGCACACCGTAGGCCACCGGCTTGAACCACTTGCCGCTCATGTTGACCGGCGAACCGTGGGTGAGGTGGCCGCCTGAATTGAGATCGAGGCCCATGAACGTGTCGCCCGGCTGAAGCAGGGCGAGGAACACGGCCTGGTTCATCTGGCTGCCCGAATTGGGCTGAACATTGGCGAACTCGCAGCCGAACAGCGCCTTGGCGCGCTCGATCGCAAGCGTTTCGACGACGTCGGCATATTCGCAGCCGCCGTAGTAGCGCTTGCCGGGGTAGCCTTCGGCGTACTTGTTGGTGAAGACCGAGCCTGCGGCTTCGAGGCAGGCGAGGCTGGTGATGTTCTCGGACGCGATCAGCTCGATCTTGGTCTGCTGGCGGTTCAGCTCACCGCGGATCGCAGCATAGACTTCAGGATCAGCCGCGGCGAGATGCTCGGTGAAGAAGCCGGGCTTGCGGATATCGAGTGCGGGTGCTGCAGCGTTCATCGGCAGGGCTCCTTTCAGAATGCGGGGGAGGAAAGCTTGTTGACGCGGCCTTCGTGGCGGCCGCCGAGAAATTCGCCTGCGAGGAAAGCCTCGACGCAGGCCTTGGCCATTTCGGAGCCGATGATCCGGGCGCCCATGGCAATCGCGTTGGCGTTATTGTGGGAACGGCTGAGCGCGGCCGAGAGCGGCTCGCTCACCAGCGCGCAGCGCAGCGCCGGGTGGCGGTTCACCGCGATGGAAATGCCGATGCCCGAACCGCACAGTGCAACGCCGCGATCTGCTGCGCCCGAGGCGACGGCTTCGGCGATCTTGTAGCCGTAGTCCGGATAATCGACGCTAGCGGTGCTTTCCGGCCCGAGATCGAGCACTTCGTGGCCGAGCGCTGCGATGTGGGCGGCGAGTTCGGCCTTGAGATCGAACGCGGCATGGTCCGAGGCGATGGCTATGCGCATAGGCTGGCGTGTGGTCCTGAAGCGGGGGATTCGCGTGTCGTGTGCGCTTTATAAGGCTTGGCCCGGCATTGCCAGTGCGGGCGATTGCCTTAAGTGCAGTATTAGAAAATATGATGAAAAAGAGGAGCACGCTCCGACCTGCGTTTCTTCGGCATACTCAGGATGAGCGGGGCAGGCTTCCTCTCGATTGGCCCTTGGTGAAAGCGGGGAGGATCTTGGTCAGTGCGGTTTGCGGGGGCTGCAAAACCCTCGTACTCAGACTGCCTCAGCAAGCGCGCGGGCGGGGCTGCGGGGAGAGTGCTATGGGTAAGCGATTGTTTCTGGCCACGGCGCTGGCGCTTGGCGCCTTGCTGGGCATTCGTGCGACGACGCCGCCCGGGCCGGTGGCTGCGAATGCGCGGCCGGAAGTGTTCGCCGCCGGGCGCGCGATGGCCGATGTGCGTGCGATTGCGGCGCGGCCCCACCTTGCCGCCTCGCCCGAGAATGCGGCGATGCGCGCGCATATCGTGCGGCGGATGCAGAACATGGGGATGGCGGTGCACGAGGCACCGTTCACCGCGACGCCCGAGAGCGCCAAGCGGCTGGCATGGTGGAGCGGCAAGCCCGATCCCGCGCCGACCCTGACCAACGTGATCGGCGTTCTGCCGGGCATGGACCGGTCGTTGCCGGCCGTGCTGCTGATGGCGCACCACGATACCGTTGGCGGATCGCCGGGGGCGGCGGACGATACGGCGGGGGTTTCGGCGCTGCTGGAAACCGCGCGCGCGGTGCACGCTGCGGGGCAGCCGGCGCGCGATCTGATCGTGCTCGTCACCGATGGCGAGGAGCTTGGGCTCGACGGGGCGCGGCACTTCTTCACCGCCGATCCGCTGCGGGCGCATGTCGGCGCGGTGATCAATGTCGAGGCGCGGGGCGGCGGGGGGCGGACCACGCTGTTCGAGACGTCCGCTGACAACGGCGCGGCGATTGCGCGGGTGGCGCACAGCGTGGCGCGGCCAGCGGGTTCCTCGCTCGCGGTGTTCATCTACAAGGTGCTGCCCAATGATACCGACCTGACTGAGGCGCGCGGCGGGCCCTATACAGGATACAACTTCGCCTTCATCGGGCGGCCGCAGCTCTATCATTCGCCCAAAGCGACGCCCGACGCGCTCGATCAGGGCGCGCTGCAGGATATGGGCGCGCAAGTGCTGGATCTGACGCGCGCGCTGCTGATCGCGGAGCCGCTGCCGGGCAAGGCGGCGGATGTGGTGTTCTTCGATGTGTTCGGCCTGTTTATGCTGGTTTATCCGGCATGGGCGGGGTGGGTGATGCTGGCGGTGGCGGCGCTGGGGCTTGGCATTGCCATGCGGCGCGGGGGCGGCTGGCGCGCTGCGCTTGGCGGTGCAGGGCGGATGGCGGGGCTGATCGTGCTGGGGGCGCTGGTGCTGTGGGCCGTGAACGCGGTTTCGATCGGGCCGGGCAAGGTCAATTACTACGACCGGCTGGCAGCGATCCCGCGGCTGGAAGTTATGGCTCTGGCTGGAGGCCTGGCGGCTTTCCTGCTGACGCTGTGCGCGTGGAAGGCGAAGCCGGCGGGTCTGGTGGGCGCGGCGCTGCCGCTGTTTGCGCTGGGCGCGGTGCTGCAGGCACTGGCGCCGACGGCGGGCTATGTTGTGGTGCTGCCGGTCATGCTGGCGGCGCTGGCCTTGGCGGCGGGTGAGGGGGGTGCCGGACTGCTGGCCGCGCTCGTGCTCGGCGCGCCGGTGATCGGCTACATGATCGCGCTGGGCCACCAGGTGATGCAGGGCGTGGGGCCGAACCTGCCGGTCGCGGCAGTGCTGCCGCTGGCGGTGGGGGCGCTTGCCGTGCTGCCGCTGTGGGACGGGCTAAGCGCGCGGACGGCCCGGATGGCGGCGGCAGTGTTGCTGGTCCTTGCGCTGGGGACCGCGCTGACGGTGCGGCTTGATCCGCTGGCGGATACGGTGCCCGTCTATAGCGCCGACAAGTGAGCATCGTTGCCAGCCGCGTCTTCGGGCTGTAGCGGCACTGAAACCAATAACATTCGGGAAGATTGATGCCCCAGAACCAGGTCTTGATTGCGGGTGGCGGTATTGGCGGGCTTGTGCTGGCGCTGACGCTGCACCAGATCGGCGTGCGCTGCACGGTGCTCGAAAGCGTGCGCGAGCTGAAGCCGCTGGGGGTGGGGATCAACCTGCAGCCCAATGCGGTGCGCGAACTGGAAGACCTTGGCATTGGCGAGGCGGAGCTCGATGTTGTCGGCATCCCGGCGCGCGAGTGGGCGCTGGTGGGGCTGAATGGCAAGGACATCTATGCCGAGCCGCGCGGGAAACTCGCGGGCTACCGGTGGCACCAGTATGCGGTGCATCGCGGGCAGTTTCACATGCTGCTTTACCGGACGGTGCTGGATCGGTTGGGGCCGGATGCGGTGCGGCTGGGGTGCCGCGTTTCGGGGTACCGGAAGGAAGCCGATGGCGGGGTGACGGCGCTGGTCGAGCGGGCCGATGGCTCCAGCGAGGAGCTTGGCGGCGCGCTGCTGATCGGGGCGGACGGCATCCATTCGGCGATCCGTGCGCAGATGCATCCTGATCAGCCGCCGATCCATTGGGGCGGCACGATCATGTGGCGCGGAACGGCGCGGGGCGTGCCGATCCGCAGTGGCTCCTCGTTCGTGGGGCTGGGGACGAGCCGGCACCGGGTTGTGCTTTATCCGATCTCGCATCCGGATGCAGACGGCATGGCGGACATCAACTGGATCGCCGAGCAGACCTTTGATGCGGACCATGACTGGTCGAAATCGGGCTGGTTTCGCCCGGTGGGGCTGGCCGAGTTTGCGCATGAGTTCGAAGGCTTCGTCTATGACTGGCTCGATCTGCCTGCGCTGCTGGCTGGGTCTGACGTGGCTTACGAAAACCCGATGATCGACCGCGATCCGCTGCCGACCTGGGTGGATGGGCCGGTCCTGCTGATCGGCGAT
>CANGJB010000047.1 GCA_947453945.1 Sphingomonadaceae bacterium | reverse complement strand
CCTTTGAGCACCGCGACCTGCGCGATGTTGTTGAAAGACATGACATCGGAGCCGGGCGAAGAATAGTAGACGCCGTCGACATAGATCGCGACGGAGTTCTCGTTGCCGCCCTGTGAGATTTGGGTGCCGACGCCGCGAATGCGCGGCGATCCGCCGATGCCGGCGGTTGGGATAACGAGCCCTGGCGTGATCGCGCCGAGATCGGTGATTGACCTCACCCCTTTGGCTGCGAGCGTATCGCCCGAAAAGGCCGAAACCGCGACCGGCACGCTCTGCATGCGCTCGGAGCGTTTCTGCGCGGTGACGACGATATCGGCGACCCCGGTTGTTTCAGCGCTGTCCGCCTCCGCTCCGGCTGCCGACTGGGCCTGCGCGGGTGCCGCGAGGCAAAAGGCGATCGCTGCCAGGCACGCGCCCGCTGGTACACGTAAGCTCATCTCAGGCCCTCCACCGACCGTGTCCGGAAGCTTCTGCTTCCTTGATGCAACCGGCTTAGGCAGTGCCTGTGCCTTGCAAAAATTGTTTATATTTATGCCGATAATGCTGCTCGGTTATCGGTAAGTCCGCTCCGGCGGAAACCGTTTCGGCACGCAGCTTCATCCGGGCGCGAGGCCCGGATTTCCGGCAGGAATGCGAGCCGCCATTAGCGTATGGCAGGCGCTTCGGCATCGATCAGCGCCTGCAACATGCGCCGGCCCAGCACCGCAGCCTTGTCGGCCTTGAGCAGAATTTCGAACAAGCGGCCGTGGTTTATCGCGATGCTTCGCTCGATCAACAGCGTTGCGGAGACATCCTCCTCCAGCGCTGCTCGGACCATCTCGCTCGAGCGGAACGCTTCCGAGAGGCAGGGCTCGGTGTGCGAGAAATTCTGCCCCTCGCCCTGGAAGTAGTGCGCGGTGGTGGCGGTTGCCGGCGTGACGGCGTGAATGTGCAGGAGGTCCCCCAGCGGTTCGGTCACCCCGGTCGCCGGGTCAAGCCGGCTGATGGAATCGACGATGACGTGCAGGCAGGGTGCGTAAAAATAGCTCACGTACGTGCGCGAGACCAGCCCGGAATAACCAAACAGCGCGGAGAGAAACGGCGGACAATCAATCGCGGGCTGCGTGAAGGTGCAGGAAATGGTGGTCTCTTTTGCCACCACCTCAGGGATCTGGACCGCGCCGCCGCCATCGCCTCCGAATGTGGCCTTGTGGAGGTAGGGGACGTGGTTGAGATCGAGCAGATTGTCGTGGAGCAGGACGTAGCGGCCCGGGACTTCGAAGTAGTTGCCCCCAGCGTTGCGATAGGCGGGGTCGGTCAGCCGGGCCTCGAAATGATCGGGGATCAGCGCTTCGTCGGCAAGGTCCGGATCACCGACCCAGATCCAGACCCATTGCCAGCGCTCTGCGACGGGATAGGCCCGCAGGCGGCACGCGGCAGGGATGACATCCTGCGAGGGGATGAGCGTGCAGGCGCCGTCCGGGCCGAACCGCAATCCGTGATACGGGCATTCGATGTCGTCTGCGATCACGTCGCCCTTGGCGAGCGGAAAGCCGCGATGTGGGCAGAATGCAGCGAGCGCGGCCACCTTGCCGTCTGTCGTGCGGTATAGCACCACAGGATTGTCCAGAATGACCCGCTCAAGCGGTGACCGCGTGATCTCCTGCGACCATGCGGCGACATACCACTGATTGCGCGGGGCAAAGCTGCCGTCTTCAAGCGGATACATGGGCTGGTTCCTTGTCGGCTGGGGAGAGGTGGTGCTGTCCGGCAGAAAGCCCTGGTCAGAGCAGGCCGTTCGCATGCGCCCAGCGCGCAATGGCATCGCTTGATGAGGGTGCTGGTCCGAAGAAGCGCTCCTGCCGCGCGATATCGGACACGAACACGCCGCGCCGGAAGAACAGGAACATGCGCATGAGATCGTAGCCGAGCTCCGAGATCAGCCGCACCGGCCGGACCAGTACGCTGAACACCGCCCAAGGCACGGTCCAGATCTTGAGCCGCTTGCCGAGTAGCTCTCCGATAGTGTCGGCGATGTCCTGCTGGCTTTTCGGGCCGTCGCGCCAGCCGACGTCGATCGTCAGGCCGGTGATTTCATTACCCGGATAGGTCGCCGCCAGCGCCAGATTGGCAGCGAGGTCGTCAGTCAGAACGTAGGACCAGCACGTGCTCTTGTCGCCGACTGCGTAGAACTTCCCGCCCTTCACGGCCTTGGCGATGTAGTCGTCGCTCTGATCGAGGAACGCGGGCGCGCGGACAAAGACGTACGGCACGTCGGCGGCCTTGATGAGGTCCTCCGCCACTTTCTTGGCATGAAAATGCGGGACATCCGCCGCCTTTTCGCAGGCGACGATGCTGAGGAACACGAACCGCTGCACCCTAGCCCGCGCTGCCGCCTCTACTAGGTTGCGGTTCCCCGCAAAGTCGATCTCGATGCTTTCCTTCATATAGCCGTTGGCGGAGCTGACCACCACGTCCACGCCGTCCAGCGCGCGGTCGAGCGAGGCGGGATCCATCATATCGCCGCGCACCCATTCCGCACTCGGCGCTGCATCGGCCGGTGCGCCCTTGCGCGACATCGCGCGGACCGTGACGGCGGGATCGCGCAGCAGGTTCGAAACGATCTTGGCACCCAGGAACCCGGTGGCCCCCACGACCAGCACGCGCCGTGGCGTTGCGTTCTGGCCGGACGGTGAATTTTCCATGGGTGTTCCTCTCAGGGGTGTACTTGAAGTTGCGGCACGGCGGCGCTCAGGGTTGCCACGCCGCGATCAGCCGGGCCGGATCGCCGCTGCCGAAGACATAGTGATCGGGCCGGACCAGCACGGCATCGGCATCATGGCGAACGAGCCAGCCTTCGAGCGCGGACCTCGCAAAGGCGATAGCGGGATCGGCGAGATCCATGACCCGCACGCCGCTGTTGCCTGCGGGCGGGGTGCCGCCGCGGCTGAACAGCACCGCACCAGCGCCGGTCCCGTCGTCTAGCCGGAGGGCGGGTTCATCGTTCGACCACGGCTGCGGAAAGTAGGCGCCGGCCCCGGCGCTTCCGCCGAGAATCCGGCCTGCGCTGATCGGGGGATAGCCAGCCTGAGCATCGGGGCTGCGCCCGGCTGCGCGATCGGCAAGCATCGCGGCATCGCGTTCCGCCGCCGCCGCCGGGTCGGTCACGCAGACCGTGCGGCCCATGAGGATCGCCATGTCGACAATGCCGCGCACATTGGGCTCGCGTTCAGCCTGATAGGCATCGAGCAGGCGGTCGTCCGCCCCGCCCTGGATGACTTCGGCCAGTTTCCACCACAGGTTCGCCGCATCGCGCATGCCCGAACACATGCCTTGCCCCGCGAACGGCGGCATCTGGTGCGCCGCATCCCCGGCCAGCAGCACCGGCCCCTTGCGCCACTGCTTCGCAAGGCGGGCGTAGAAGTGGTAGACGGCCTTGCGCTCTAGGCTCACGGCCCCCTCGACATTCCAGGGTTTCAGCAGATTGGCGATGAACCTGTCATCGAGGACATCCTCGCTCGTCTCGCCCGGCTTGATCATGAATTCCCAGCGATGGCGACCATTGCCCATCATAACGCAGGTCGTCGGACGCGCCGGATCGCAGATCTGCAGATTGCGGTCGGGCAGGCGGGAAGGATCGTGGACGATGGTATCAACGACCAGCCAGGGTTCGTCGAAGCCGAGATCGTCGATGGCGATCCCCGCCGCCTCGCGGACCGGGCTGCGCGCGCCGTCCGCGCCGACGATATAACGCGCGCGGATCGTTTCCTCGCCGTCCGGAGTCGCGAAGCGGGCGGTCACGCCGCCGTCATCGTGCTCCATCGACTGGAACGCCCACTGGGCGTGCAGCCGCGCGCCGTGCACCGCAGCGAGCCGTTTGCGCAGCGCCGCCTCAAGCGAGGGCTGATGGATCATATTGGAATAAGGCCAGCCCGAAGCCCCTGGCTCGGTCCAGTCAAAGCTCAGCAGGATCTGCCGGTCGGCGGTGAGGAACTCATAGCGCCCGCCCGTCTTGCTCGTCGCCATGACCGCATCGGCCACCCCGACATTCTGCAGGATGCGGACGATCTCGTGATCGATATGGGCGCCGCGCGGCAGCGGATAGATGTCCTGCTCCTTCTCGGCGATGATCGTCGCCACGCCCGCGTCCTGCAGAAACAGGCCGAGCGTGATGCCGGTCGGGCCGCCCCCGACGATCAGGACCTCGCAGTCGTGCTCAGCCATCAGGCGGTCCCTTCGTCCTGCAGAACCGCCTCGATCACGCCGAGCCGTTCGATTTCGCAGCGCACGACGTCGCCCGCCTTGAGGAACTGCGGCGGCTTCATCGCCGCACCGACGCCGCCGGGCGTGCCGGTGAAGACCAGATCGCCCACCTCAAGCGTCATCGCTTGCGAGAGGTGCGCAATCTGGTCCCACAGATCGAAAACCAGATGCCGCGTGTTGGAGGATTGTCGCACCGCGCCATTGACGAGGCAGCGCAGATCGAGCGCATGGGGATCGCCGATCTCGTCGGCCGTGGTGATCCACGGGCCGATCGGAGCATGGGTATCGAACGACTTGCCCAGCGACCACTGCGGTGTCGCATGCTGCCAGGCACGTTCGGTGACATCGTTGCCCACGCAATAACCGAACACGTGGCTTGCCGCGTCCTCGCGCGCGATATGCTTGCCGCGCGTGCCGATCACCGCGACGAGTTCGACTTCATAGTCGACCGCAGACGTGCCCGCCGCAATCAGCACCGGATCACCGGGTGCGTTGACCGATGTGACCGCCTTGGTGAACCATACCTGCTTCTCGGGCGTTCCCATCCCGCTCTCCGCAATATGGTCGGCGTAATTCAGCCCAATCGCGAAGATCTTGCCGGGCCGCGCCACGGGGGCGAGCAGGCGGATATCATCCAGCGCCAGACCGGGATCGCGCTCCGCATTGGCCGCAACGGCATCCCTCACCTTGTCCCACTGCGCGATGAGGTCGATCATCGAACCGCCAATGCCGGTCGAATGGATGCGATCGCCTATCACCACCCCTGTTTCTGGGCCGTCACCCGCATCGAACGAGGCAATCTTCATGGCATAACTCCCAAAACGCTGATTCTGGTGCTGTCCCAGGGCCGGAACATGGTCCGCTGACGACAGGTTGGCTGGATGACGGTCACCACTTTTCGCCAAATGGCCGCAATTCGGTCTGGAACGACCACGCGGAACGATCCTGCCGCGAAAGGGTGAGGGCTGCCTCTGCCACTGCAACGGGCCTGATGAAGTAATCGTCCGGCTTGTCCGCAAAATAGGCGCGGGTGGCAGGTATATCGACTACGCCGTCGAGGATCAGAACCGCGACATGGATCCCTGATGGTCCGAGAGTCCGCGCCATTGATTCGGCCAGAATGCGCTGGGCGGCCTTGGCAGGCGCAACCGCTGCGGTATTCGGCACGCCTCGGAGCGATGCAGTTGCTCCGATGACAATGATCGTGCCCTGCCCGCTCTGCTTCATCGCCGGGATAACCTGCTGGCTGGCCAAGAATGTCCCAAGCGCGCTGGTGCGCCAAGCCGCTTCAAACTGGGCAGCGGAAACGTGCTCGATTGAACCCCATGCACCGGTGCCGGCGTTCATGATCAGCACGTCGACTTCGCCAAGCTGTTCGCGGATGCTTTCGAAAACCCCCGCAACCGCCACTGCATCAGCAATGTCGCAAGCATAGGCCTTCGCGTTTTCGAGCCGCCCGGCCAGCTCAGCGGAAAATTCTGTGCTGCGCGCGATCAGCGCCACGGCATAGCCTGCCGCTGCAAAGCACCGAGCGAGGGCCGCTCCGTTACCGGGGCCGACGCCGACAACGGCGCAGACAGGACTTTCGCCAGCGGTGCCGGTCATTGCCCACTTTCAGCCTGATAATTGTGAACGAAATCGGCGGGAACCGGCGGCCCCCAGTTGGCCATGGCGTCTTCCATGCCGTAGACGGTCGGCTCCCACAGGGCATGATCGTCGATGAAGTCCATATCCGCGTAGTATTCGAACCACGAACCCCAGGGGTCCTGGATATAGTGGAAGAAGTTCGAACCGATGGTGTGGCGGCCGAAGCCCCAGTGTCCCCGGCCAGCAGCGTTCGCCAGCGCCTGCCCTGCCCGGCCGACATCGTCGGGATCGGCCACCTGAAAGCTGGCGTGATGCAGCCCCGTGCCCGGCGACTTCGCCAGTGCGATGACATGGTGGTCGCTGTTCTGGCGCGCGCAGCAGAAGGCAACCACATCCTGCGCGCGGTCGGCAAGGCCCATCCCGAAGGCATCGGTGAGGAAGGCCACGCTCGCCATCACATCGGGCGTGAACAGCGCGACATGGCCGAGCTTGCGGGGGCGCGCCGGGGCATAGCTGCCCACCGGCGCCATCGCAGAGCGGCGGACGCGCACGATCTCGCCCGGCGCGTTGATGGCAAAGCGCGGGCCGGTGGGTTCGGCCGCTGCGGCTTCGCCCTCGATCAGGTGGAACAGCACGCCATGCGGATCGCTAACCCAGAGCCCGGCGGTGTCCCACCCGGCGGGCGCATCGACCAGCGCGCCGCCATGCTGCGGGACCAGCCTCGAAATTTCGTCAAGTGCGTCGGCCCTCAGGGTCACATGATGCAGCCGCATGCGTGTGCCCGCACGGAGCAGGGTGACGCAGGGCCCCTCTGCGCCCGGGCAGGACAGGAGCGCCCGGTCGTCCGCGAGCGCGGGGACCAGCCCCGCAGCGCAATAGAACGCAACGCCGGCGTCGAGATCCGGGACATCGAGCGCATATCCGGCAACACCTAGAACAGCCATGTCAGTCCTTCCGTCCGCCCGTTTTTCACCATGTCGTCGCTCACCATGCCGTCGTCCCGCCATCGATGCGGATGTCGGCTGCCGTCATGAAGCTGCTCTCATCCGAAGCGAGGAAAAGCGCGGCGGCGGCGACTTCCTCGGGCTGGCCGGGCCGCCCGAGCATGATCTTGTCCAGCATCGTCTCGGCAAACTCGGGCATCTGCAGCAACCCCCGCGTCGCGCCGGTCTCGATCAGGCCGGGCGAGAGCGAATTGACCCGGATGCCGTGATGCCGCCCCTCAAGCGCGAGATGCCGGGTCATCGAGAGCACCGCGCCCTTGCCGGCCGCATGCGCAAGGCCCGGTAGCGCCTTGTAGGTGATCCAGGCCGAGACCGAGGCCATGTTGATGATCGAGCCACCGCGCTGCTTCAGCGCCGGCCATGCCGCCTTGGTCAGGTTGAAGACGATCTGGACTTCGGAATCGAGCGTGGCGGCGAAGGCGTCGTGGGACAGCTCCTCGAACCAGCCGAACTGCGCATCGGCTGCATTGTTGAACAGCACGTCGATCTGGCCGTAGGTTTCCAGCGCGAGCGCGACGAGCGCGTCGCAGGCTGCCACATCGCGCAAGTCGCAGGGTTCGAGCGAGACCATCGCACCGCCCGCAGTATGAACCCGCTCCACACACGCCCGCGCCGCATCCGCATTGACGTCGCAGCCGACGACCTTGGCCCCCTCGCGCGCGAATCTCTCGGCAGCGGCGCCGCCCATGCTGCCGCCGGTCCCCGTGATCACGCAGACCTTGCCGGCAAGCCGCCCGCTCATGCCGGAACCTGCGCATGGCGCGGGGTGACAACATATTCGGCCAGATCCGGATCGGCGGTCATTTCCGCCTCGAACGTCTGGTTCGGAAAGGGATAGAGCGTCGGCACGCCTTCGGAATCCTGATACCAGCTGACGCAGCCGCCCGTGGCCCAGATCGTCTTGCGCGCAGCGTCGCGGTAGGTCGCAAGCAGCGCAGCGGTTGCATCCTCACGCGGGGCGATGGCCACGTCCTGCTCGGCGGCAATGCGGATCAGCTTGATGATATGCGCGACCTGCAGTTCGGCAGTGAGGAAGGCGCAGACATTGCCGATCGGGCTGAACGGTCCTTCGACCATGAAGAAGTTCGGCATGTGCGGCACGGTCATGGTGCGGAACGCCACCGGCCGTTCACGCCAGATATCCTCGATCCGCTGGCCGCCTGCCCCGATCAACCGCAGCGGCCGGAAATAGGCCTGCGTGTCGTAGCCCGTCGCGATGACGAGGACATCGAGCGCGTGCAGCGCGCCGTCAGCGGTGCGCACGCCGCTCGGCTCGACGGCGGTGATACGGTTCGTCACCAGTTCGCAACCGGGGTCCTGTATCGCTTCATAGAAGCGCGGCGAGATCACGATGCGCTTGCAGCCGGGGGCGTAGTCCGGCGTCAGCTTGCGGCGCAGCTCCGGGTCTTTCACGCGCGCAAGATTGTCGCGGACATTGCCTTCGAGAAAGGCACGCGCATCGGCGTTCCCGCCCAGAATGGCCCCGTCAGCGAGCGTGACCATCTCGACCTTCTCGTCCTGATACATCTTCGCAAGCAGCGAAGGATCGGCGGCGAAGGCCTGCTTCTCTGCCTCGGTATAAGCCGGGTTGTCCTGCTGTGCGACCCATTGGGGCGTGCGCTGGAACACCGTGAGCTTTGCCGCTTTCCCAGCCAGTTCGGCAACCAGCTGGGTCGCAGTCGAACCGGTGCCGATGATCCCGATCCGCTTGTCGGCCAGCGGCACCGAATGATCCCACTGTGCGGTGTGGAACTTCGCGCCGGCAAAGCTTTCAAGCCCCGCGATATCGGGAAAATTCGGCACATGGAGATAGCCGGTCGCGGTGATCAGGATGTCGGCGACCAGCGTCTCGCCGCTGTCCAGCGTGATCGTCCAGGCATCGTTCTCCCACTGCCCATCGACCACCTTGCTGTTGAAGCGGATGGCATCATGCACGCCGAAGACATGCGCCGCGCTCTCCAGGTACTCCCGGATTTCCGGCCCCGGCGAGAAGCGGCGCGACCAGTTGGGGTTCTGGAAAAACGAGTAGCTGTAGAAATGCGAGGGAAAGTCGCAGTGCAGCCCCGGATAAGTGTTCTCCCGCCAGGTGCCGCCCACGCGGTCGCCCTTTTCGAGGATCACGAGATCAGTGAACCCCGCTTCCTTGAGCTTGATGGCCATGAGCACGCCGCCCATGCCTGCGCCGATGATGGCGATGCGGACATGCCCCTGCTCTTGTCCCTGAGACGTCTGCCCGGTCATGCCTTGGTGTCCTTGTTTTGCATTGGTTTCGTATGAACGGCGCCCGCCGGCACTCAGGTCGGCCAGCGATCCTCCGCCCAGCCGGCGATGATCGGCGGCGCAGCATCAATCAGCGACATCGGGCCGGCAATGATGTGGTGCGCGGCAACCGCAACGTCGGTCAGGCACTTGCCGAGCGGGCTGGGATTGCGCAGCGCGGACGATACCGATCCGAAGGCATAGTTAACCACTTCCTTGCAGACCTGATGGGTCCAGGTGGTCACCTGCCGCACGCGCTGGATCTGGAGATCGGACAAGCCCTGACCGCCTTCGGCCAGCCGATCAGCCTCCGAAAACACATTGCTCGTGAGAGCGCGGGCCGCCTGAAACAGCGCCTCATGCTTCAGGAAATCATTCTGGAACACCGGCGTGTTCGCGATGCAATCGGCGGAATAGAGCCGCTTCTTCTTCGAGGCCGCCTTGGCCGCTTCGCTGAGCGCGCGCCGCGCGATCCCGAGCATGACCGCAGTATGCCCTGCGCAGACGACCACCAGCGTACCGAGGCTGGCGGATTTCGACGCACGCTGCGGCTCGGTCCAGTACTGGTTGAAGGTCCAGTCCTCGGGAATGTCCTGCTCGGGCACGACATAATCGACGCTGCCCGTGGCCTGCAGGCCGATGACATCCCAGTTGCCCGCCAGCCGGATCTGGTCCTTGCGCAGGAACGCACCGACCACCCTGGGCTTTCCTTCGTTCTGCATGAGAGGTGCGCCATTGTCGAACACGACATTGGCCCCCGAAACCCAGTCGGCATGGCCGATCCCGGTGCCCCAATTGTGAGTGCCGCTCGCATGGTAGTGCCCATCGGCAAAGGTTGCCTTTCCGGTCGGCGCATACGTCGATGACATGATCGGCAGGCGGTCCCCGCCGAACATCCGCTCCACATGGGCATCGCTGCTGTAGGTCGCCGCGACCATGGTGGCCACCGAATTGGCCATGAGCGACCACGCGGTGGGCGCGTCGGTGGAGGCCAGTTCCTCCACCATTTCGATGAAGGTCACGGTCGATACGTCGCTGCCGCCCAGCGCTTCAGGCACCAGCAGCCAGAAAAGCCCCGCATCGCGCAAGGCGGCGACAGATACCGGCGACATGGTAGCCGCGTTCTCGGGCTTAGACGCCTCGGTTTCGATCAGATCGCGCAAATCGCGTGCGCGTTCGGCATAAGGATTACTCATCGCCATTCGTCCCATGAAGTGCTGTTGGCAGCCGGGGTAGCGGGCGCGCCCGGCATGCGGTTCGCGCCGGTCCCGCCCGACATGTAGGTGCCGATCCGGTTCCCCTCGGTAATCGGCACATGGAGAACCGACGGGTGCTCGGCGTCGTGATGGATTGTCACCCACGAAGGTGCCTGCTGCAGCAGATGCCCCTGGCCCAGCATGTCGAACAGGCTCGCCGCCGGGTCCTGATCGGAGGAACTAATCCGCAAGCCGATCCGGTGGCCTTTCTGGAAGACATTCGCCGTCGGCACGAGATTGATGTCGAAGCGCTGGGGCGCGGTGGTATCGACCGGCTGCGGATCGGTGAAATCATATTGCCAGAGCCAGGGGCGTGAGGTTTCGGGATTGGTCTTGGCCAATGATCCCTTGAGCCAGCCGCGCGTGAGCAGGCGGCTGGTCCCGTCCGGGGCGATATCCCAAAGCGAGGCGAACAGCAGCAGCTCTGGTTGGCTGGTCGAGGCATAGATTGTTGCCGTCAGCGGCCCGATTACCTCGGTGCGCTCGACCATCGGCGGGGTCGCAAACGCCGCTCCGCCGCGGGCATTGTAATTGTTATCCTCGTAGCTGGTCGCTCCTTCGTGCGGCCAATGCTCATGCTCGCTGAGCAATCCGCCACCGTGCAGATAGAAGGGGTGCCACAACGTCTCGGGCAGCGGCCAGGCCGTGCTCGTCTTCCACCGCCCGTCGCCGCCGGTGACGAACACGCGGACATCGGGCTCGTCCATGTAGCCGGTATCGTTACCCTTGAGCCAGTGATCGAACCAGCGAAGCGATTCAAAGGCATACTGGTAGACCGGGCGATCGAGATAGA
The DNA here is from genome assembly GCA_947453945.1 of Sphingomonadaceae bacterium. GTDB lineage: Bacteria > Pseudomonadota > Alphaproteobacteria > Sphingomonadales > Sphingomonadaceae > Novosphingobium. The sequence continues at coordinate 11,176 of CANGJB010000047.1, read as the reverse complement.
TCGGCGGCCCCACGATCAGCTTCTTGGGTGCAGAGATCTTCTCCCAGGCGCGGAATTCGCCGGGGAGATGCAGGAAGTACATGTCCCAGGAGGATCCGATCAGCATCGGTACCCGGATATCCTCAAGGCAAGGGTTGCGCTCCTGCCAATATGGACCGTCCTGCGGGTTGAGCAGAACGTCGAGGATCAGGGGATTGGCACCCTTTTCGGGCGCAGCAATCGCCGCAGCGAGTTCGGGCACGGCGAGAATTTCGCGGTTGCGGCGCAAGGCGGCGAGGCGGCGGTTGTATTCCTCCTCGCCAAGGCCCTCCTGCGACCACCCGCGAACCCGCACGCCCGCGAGGTGCTTCGACCAGTTGGTCAGGAAGCTGTGCGCAAGAATCCCGCCATGGTAGAACTTGTCGCGGTAGAAATCGGTGTAGCCATAAGGCGCGAAGACCGCCTTGAGCGCAGGCGGGTTCTGCGCTGCCACCTGCTTGGCACAGACCGCAAAGTAAGGGGCGCGGTACCATGCAGGGCTGGCTTACCACGACCGATGCAGTCGCTCTGGAAAGCCGTATGCTCGCCGAGATCGGCAAGGGCCAAGGCGCCGCCACTCCGATCATCCCGATGGACGAAGCAGGTCGCCAACTGCAGGCCTCAGCCAGCCTGAACTTCGGGATGCAACTCAACGCCGGGCAGGAAGCGGCGGGGCGGATGATCCTGTCATCTACCAACCGCATTGTTGCCGTGCAAGGCGTAGCCGGTGCCGGCAAATCCACTCTGCTCCGCCCCACCGCACAAATCCTTTCCGAGCACGGCAAGCGGGTGATCGGGCTCGGTGTGCAGAACACGCTGGTTCGCATGCTGGAGCGCGACACGGGGATCCCGTCGATGACCTTGCACCGGTTCCTCGGGCAGCACCGGGCTTTGCTCGATGGGAACGCAAGCAAGGCTGAGCTGGCAGAGGCGAGAGTCTCGTACCGCGACACGGCGCTGGTGCTGGACGAAGCCTCCATGGTCTCTACCCGCGATCAGGACCGCCTGGTCCGGCTCGCCAACGTCCTCGAGGTCGACCGACTCGTCCTGATTGGCGATCCGAAGCAACTCGGCGCGGTCGAGGCAGGTAAACCGTTCGCGCTGGCACTAGCCGTGGGCACCGAAACCGCGCGCATGGATACCAACCTGAGGGCGCGATCGGAGTCGCTGAAGCTTGCTCAAGCCGCTGCGCAGCAAGGACGCACCGGCGATGCCATGGAGCACCTCAAGGATCACATCGTCGAGGTCAGCGAAAACTGCGCTGTCGTGGCTGCAGAGCGCTGGTTGTCGCTGCCACCTGCCGAGCGGGAACGCACAGGCATCTACGTCTCGGGGCGCCAGCTGCGCGACGAAGTCAACGCGGCCGTGCAGACTGGGCTCGCCGCCAATGGTGAAATCGGGCCGGACAAGACGGCTCTCACTGTTCTCTCCCGCGTAAATGCAACGCGCGAGGAGTTGCGGCAGGTGCGGACTTACGCACTTGGCATGGTGTTGGAGGTAGCCACGCGGCAGTCGCGGCAGAACCTCGCGAAGGGGCGATATGATGTGCTGAAGGTCGATGCCGACAAGGGCACGATCGAGTTGCGTGACACTGATGGGCACCGGCATACCTTCCTGCCCTCCCGCATCGGCATGAGGGCGGACAATCAGGCGCTCCAGCTTCACGAGCGGAAGGCGCTGACCGTCTACAAAGGCGATACGATCCGCTGGACCGCCAACGACCATCAGCGCGGGCTGATCAATGCCGATCGGGCGACCGTCACCGCGATTGCCGACAACCGCCTAACTGTCCGCACCTCAGCCGGCATGGACCAGAAGCTCGAGACTGGCGATCCGATGCTGGCGCGGATCGATCTGGCCTACGCGCTCAATGCCCACATGGCGCAGGGGCTGACCTCCGACAAAGGCATAGCGGTGATGGACAGTCAGACCCGCAAACTGCTCTCGGCCCGGAACTTCCTCGTGACCATTACCCGGCTGCGCGACGAGCTTACGCTGATCGTCGACAACCGCGACAAGGTTGAACTGGGCATTGGCCGCAATTCCGGTGACAAGACTTCGGCCTTGGAGGTCACCGAGCGGCTTGGTGCTGCCGCCGCTAAAGGGCAGGCGGCCGGGAAAGCGCCAGCGCCCGAGCCAAAGGGAAAAGAGCCGCCCGAGCTCGAGCGCACGATCACAAAGGTGGTGCCGTTCGAGATGGGGATTTGACGGTGATCTGCGGATCAGCACTTTCGCGCCGAGCAAACTTACCTATCGACCAAAGTCCGGCAAGAAGCGTTTGGCTTCGCATTGACGACCGGCAGTGCTACAAGCAGTCCGCTCGTCGCCATAAAGCACCATCTGGACGCAAATTGGAATCGAACCGGGTATAAATTGTAGTCTGATGGTATTTTTGATGAATTTCGATACCATCAAGATCAGAACTAAAGACAATTTTTCAATACTTTGAATCCTAATGGTGACTCCGTCCCCGGCACCACCGCGTTATTCGCCAAGCCCCGCCAAAGCTTGAAAAAATCCCAGAAATCCGCCATATTCCACGTCGGCTTAAACGCTGACGCCTGCCATTGAACGCCACTAAGCTGGCGGTTTGGGGGGCCACGTAACTACCCACCCCCTGCATCGGGCGGCCAGGCGGAGATGGTACCGAGTATGGTTTGGAAGGGATTGCATCCCGACAGGCGCGTGGTGTCGACGGTTGATCTCATGGCGGCCTCGGCGTCTGCAGCCCATTTGGCGCGATAGCCGTTGGTCACTTTTCGCTGGATGACGCTTGCCCAGTTGCCGCTTCCAGACATAGAGCGAGTGCTGGCTGACACCGAGCCGCTGGGAAACCTCTGCTACCGGATACCCTCGCTCGGTAATCTGGGCCACCGCAGCACGCTTGAACTCATCGCTGAAATTGGCCTTCCCCATCATCGCATCCTGTCCTCAAAATTAGGATCGAAGGCGTCCAGAAATCTAGGCTCAGGGCTCATTGATCGAGGCAGAAGATGACGGTTGCGGCGATGCAGATGGCTGACATGAAGGTGTGGGCGCATCGGTCGTAGCGGGTATGGATGTAGCGCCAGTCCTTGAGTTTGCCGAACATGTTCTCGATCCTGTGGCGCTGGCGATAGAGCACAGCGTCGTGGGGGATGGGGACCTTGCGGTTGAGCTTTGACGCGATGCAGGGGGTAATGCCGCGCTAAGTCAGGGCAGCGCGGAACCAGTCGGCATCATAGCCCCGATCGGCCAACAGCGCTTTGGCCCTGGGCAAGGCGTCGATCATCAGCGCCGCGCCCTTGTAGTCGCTCATCTACCCTTCGCTGAGCAGCATCACCAGTGGCCGGCCCTTGCCACCGCAGACGGCGTGACGCTTGGAGTTCAGGCCGCCTTTGGTGCGTCCGATACGTCGGGGAACAGGCCCTTTTTGAGCAGGCTGGCTGCCGCCCGGTGCGTCCTTGAGATGGGTAGCATCGATCATCAACTGATCCGGCTTGCCCCCTTGGCGGACAGTGCCGCGAAAATCCTGTTGAACACGCCCATGCGGCTCCAGCGGATGAACCGGTTGTAGATCGTCTTCGGCGGCCCGTACTCTGCAGGCGCATCGCGCCACCGCAGGCCATTACGGATCACGAAGATAATCCGGCGATCATCGACCCGAGGCACCCCGTGCGACAGCGGAAAGTGTGGCTCGATCCGGCGCATCTGCGCCTCCGACAACCAAATCAGATCACTCATGGCAGCGCCTCCTCGAGCCGCCATTGAAGCAACTGATAGGGCCATCCGCAAGCAGTTCAATAGGTCCTGAGCCTAACAGGAATATAGGAAGCCTAATAATCCCAATATATATTCGACTCGATAAAAATCAATCTGGAGCAACCTTACATAGGATTAGGCTGTTCAACCGTGCTTTGGGAAGTGGTGTTCATCCAACGGCGCACGATGTGCGGCGTTACCACAATATAGAGCTCCGTCCGGGATTTGGTGGCTCGGTCTGTGCGGAAGGCCTGACCAACCAGAGGTATGTCGCCCAGCAATGGAATCTTTGAACGTGTCGTGATGGAAGCGTCCTGCGTCAGTCCGCCAATCACGAAGGAATCGCCGTCGCGCACCGTAGCCGAGGTTTCGGCCTCACGCTGGCTGATCGTAGGATAGCCTTGTGAATAGCCGGAAACGCTCGAAACCACGCAAAACACATGGCTGGAGACAAAGCCATCCCTGCTGACCCGGGGGGCGATTTGCAGGGTGACGCCCACATTCACGTACTGCACCTGCTGCGACACCCCGTTGACGCCCGAAAGGGTAATAGCGGTCAGGATCGGCAGGGCATCGCCGGTGATGATCTTTGCGGTCGATCCGCTTTGTGAGGCGATGCGCGGCTTGGATACGATCTTGCCCTGTCCCTTCTGGATCTGGGCATAAAGCGCCGCTTGCAGGGCGCCGCTGGTCAGGTGGGCGCCAGCGGGAATGCCGGGCGGAATGTATTGGCCCGACTGGAATGTCGCGACGGCGATCTGGCCGTTGGCGTTGGTAAAATCGAGGCCAATCGCCTTTGCGCCCGTTTCGGTGAGCTCAACCAGTTCGGTTTCGAGTATCACGCTATCAACCGGAATGTCGATCAGCGCGATCATCGCCTTCATCCTAGCAATACGTTCAGCAGAACCCTTGAGCCAGATGGCGTTGAGGCGGCGATCAACCGCAATCGAGGTATCAACCGATTGGCCGAGCGCACGATCATCATCGGCGGGAGACTGCATTTGCGAACCGGGGTTGTATGCCGTTCCTGTGAGGCTGTTAGAGCCGAATGCAGGTTCGCGCGGGGTGAACACATCATTGGACTTCACCGTCAGTCCGTCAGTCAGCAGGCCAACGACTTCGCTGACATCGGCATAATTGAGCATGACCATTTCATAGCCGTCCTCGTTTGGCACCGGATCGACGGCGCGTGGGACCGGACCGCTTTGCGCGTCGCTGGCGACGGCAACTTTTTGGCGAGCGACGTTGGATACCGTCACTTCGATGGTCGCGTCACTGACGGGAATGGCTTTGACAGTTGCCGGGCCGGTCGTGCCAAACCGCAGGATCAATATGGTTTCGACCTGATTGAAGGTGACCGAGCGAACCAAGCCTTCCAACCCAATCGGCGAAACCGCGCTGTTCCCGCGCGTCGTCAGTGCAAGGCCAAGCGCTGGCTGCGCTGGATCACTGCCGACTGGGGCAAACGTGTTCGCGCGGGGGGAGAAAGCCAAGCGGAATTTCACTTCGCTGGGTGACTGGCTGACCAGCAAAACTTCAGTCAGCATGGCCTGGGCCGGCTGGCGACGCGCCTGAGCCAGCGCAGGCGCATTTGCCATTGCGATAAGGATAAATGGCGCTAGCAGCGCCGCGAAAAGACGATAAAGAGTGGTCAACACAGTGTGCCTGAGGATAGGCGGCAGACGGACGACGCGCAAGGCGTCGTCGATCCGCCGCCTATACCTCCAATCAGGAATTCTGGCGGCGGTGCCGATCAGAACGCTGCCGAACCGTAAGGCGTACCATGTCCGGTGGGACCATCATAACCTGCGCCAGCAGTGCAGAGGTAGGTCCCGCCACAGCTGCCATTGGCTCCACTGGTCACGTCGGTCAGGCCGGAGGGTGCCGTACTCCAGATCTTCTGCGCGCCGTTCGCGGGGCCAACGCCGATGGCACCGTAGATGCCGCCAATGAGCGGAGCAGAGACACTGGTTCCGCCGAAAACAAGCCAGCCAGACTTGCTGCCCTTGCCGGTGCTGCCGTAGACCGCTACGCCGGTCGCTGGATCGGCAACTGCGGAAATGTCGGCTTCCATGCGGGTTGTGCACAAGCCGTCGTTTTGCCAGACAGGCTTAGCGTATACGGCGCTGCATCCGCTGCCGCCACCGCTCCACGCTGTTTCAGCATAACCACGGAAAGTCGCTGCGGGCGTTAGCGTCGTGCCGCCAACCGCGATCACGCCGGGCGAGCTTGCCGGAAAGCTGATGCCATAGCCGTTGTCACCCGTGCTTGCGGTGATGGCGCGGCCGGGATGGGTGTAAACCGAACTATAGGCTGCCGAACCCGACTCGCCGCCACCATAGCTGTTGGAAATAACCAGTGCGCCGCTAATGTACGCGGTGTTCACAGCCGCGGCCAGATCGCCATAAGCTGCAGAGCTGGCTTGCACGAGCATGATCTTGCAATTGGGGCACATCGCGCTCGCCATATCGAGATCGAGTGCCTGCTCCTGCGCCCAACCTCCATTATATCGTGGATATGCCGTGCCACCGTTCTGGTCGCGCTTGATGAAGCAGCCGTTGGCGGTGGTGCATGGCGGCAGGTTGTACTGCGCGCGATAGACCGCAAGGTCAGCCTCTGCATTGGGGTAACCATAGGCATCGACAATGGCTACGATTGTTCTGTTTGAGCCAGTGGACGTCACGCCATAGGCGGTGCGCAGCTGCGCCGGAGCATATCCGGAAGGCGTAATGTTGGCGGCCGCGCCATCGGGCTTGCCTTGCAGTTCATTGCCACGCGCATCGACGCGGACATGCGCCATGCAGCGCGCCTCGCCTTGGCCGATTGCACGCGAACAGACCGCGCGATGATAGGCCTTGCCACTTCGTTCAACGGGTTCGTCGGCTTGTGCTACGGTCATGCCGCCCAACCACCCAGCCAAGGCAGCCATTGAGAAAAAAATTTCTCTGAAACTCATAAGTTAGGCCCCTTTCCAAGCTTGCCTGTTATGTTTTGTCGGTTTGAATCGCCCCTAGATTTCTAGACGCCTTCCGCTTTCAAAATCTGCTGCCGTTCGAATTCGACGGGTGACAGCATCCCGTTCCTGACCTGCTTGCGCACAGGGTTGTAGAACATTTCGACGTAATCGAGCACGTCCTGTCGGGCTTCCTCGCGGGTTTTGCAGGTCCTGCGCCGGATGCGTTCTCGCTTGAGCGTCGAGAAGAAGGTCTCGGCGACAGCATTGTCATGGCAGTTGCCGCGCCGGCTCATCGAGTGTTCAAGATTGTGAGCCCGGATGAACGCATCCCAGTCCATGCTGGTGAACTGCGTGCCCTGATCCGAGTGGATCAATATCCGCTGCTTCGGTTTGCGCCGCCATACCGCGATGTGCAGCGCCTGCAGCACCACATCGCTGGTCTGCCGGCTCTGGATCGACCAACCCAGCACGCGGCGGGAGTACAGATCGATCACGACAGCCAGATAGGCAAAGCCTTCCAGGGTGCGGATGTAGGTGTTGTCTGTCACCCAGGCCCGGTCTGAATGAATGCCTCGGCTGGCATGCCGGAGCGCAGCTTAAGGTTCCCATGCTTGCGCAACTCACTGTCAGGGATATCTATTTCAACCGCATAGAATGCGATGCCGGGCTGCGCATCAACGGTGCGGTCAGCGCCGATCTTGTTATCCTTTGCCTCTATCTCAGGGGTGATGCGCGCTAGCGTCGCAGAGAGCATTAATCGCAGACGTCAGTTGCTGCTGTGAGATGATCCCGCCGCTGCAGCTATACCGCCGGCGGCGCCGGCACCCAACAAAACCAACAAGGGGAAGCCGCGCTTGCCGTTGGATTTGGACTGATCAGTGTTGGCATTACCCGCGCTCGACTGGGCAATTTTCGCCACTTTCGAAGCTGACGCGCCTTTCGGCTTGCCCGCCGAAAGCGCCCCGGGTGCAATAACGATCGAGGCGATGGCCGCAGCCTTGATGGCAGTTTTAATCACGGGTCCAGCTTTGATCAGAAACAGCAAGATCGACGAAGGTATCATCATAAACATACTAGATTAGGTTACCGGAAAAATCAATGGAGATCAAGTCGGGCTAAGTGTGAGTAATTTAGGACGTTTCCCAGAGCCGCTGAACCATGAGGGGTTCCATCATCCCGGGGATTCCCATTCATCCTGCTGCCTAGGCGGGAGGCCAGCATGGACGTGATTTGAGGCCACTCCTTCAACCAGCCGGGATCACGGCAATTGGGCCCAGATTGATCCGATCCTGCCCTGGCCAGATCTGCAGAAATCTGAGCTTCTCGCCGCTCATTGCGACTTCTGCGTATGGCATCGCCCTTAGTCCGGCTTAAAAAGATGCCATGGCTAATTCAGTTTTGGCATCCAGAGGCGCCTCGCCGCCAACGTTGAGCGAAAGGCAACGCAGCCCTTTCGAAAACGATAAAATTACCGACCGACTGGATTGGTTCGCTGTCGAGACGCAGCCGCGCCGCGAGGGCCTCGCCAACGACCAACTGAAATTTCAAGGCTTCGTCACTCTCTGGCCCCGATTTCGGAAAACACGTAGGCATGCGCGGAGGCAGGACACTGTGCTCGCGTCGCTCTTCCCCGGCTATATATTTGTGCAATCTTCCGGCAGCATGCACGACTTTCGGCCAATAAGAGGCACTTATGGGGTGAGGGGTGTCCTGACGGGTGCCGGTGGCCTCCCGGTCGCCATGCCCGCGCCGATTATGGGCGACATCTTATCGCGCTCCCAGGACGGGGTTATGTCCAGCCTTCTCGGCAAGTTCCCCGCGGGCAGCACGGCGCAAATCCTCTCCGGTCCCTTCGCGAACAGATTGGTCGTGATCGAGCGTCTGGATGCCGCGGGCCGAGTGCGCGTCTTGTTCGAAATCCTGGGCGGGCAGACCTCGCTGGCAATATCGCCAAGCAATCTGGCTCCCGCCAGCATGCCCTAGCATCCGTTACCATACGAATGCGCCTGCTTCGAAAAGCCGCAAAGAACAAAGCGATAAAGAAAATTGTGCTTTATTTATCCCAAATTAGGTTAAGGACTGCGCTCGGTTGAACTCAAAAAATGCAGTCGGGGTGCCTTTCACCCTGACTGCGGTAGCTATGGCGGCAGGGCGGTTCCTGCCAATTCTTCGGCCCGTCGCCAAGCCTGCGAATGGCTCGCAAATGCGCCTGACCGCCCTCGGCTCTAGATCGACATGACGACCCAAATGCGGACGGCCATCATCATAACTTTGTCGCTCGTTGCGGCCGGGCTGTCATATCGAGACGCGTCGCTTTCGTATTGGCGCAATCAGGCAGCCCTTTCCTATGATCGCGGGACTGCCCCGCCTGGCATACCCGCCTGGGTGGCAGACGACCCACAAATCAAGGCCACCGCAGCCGAAGCCAATTTGATGACGGGCAGGGTAAGGCCGGCGGCGCTTCCCGCCATTGCGGCGAATGCCAAGGCTGCCCTGCGCCTCGATCCGCTTAACCCCGCGGCTGTTTTTGAACTCGGCAAGGCGGTGGAGCCACGGGACGCGGCAGCGGCGGCCAACTTTTACGAATTGGCCGAGCGGCTGTCACGGCGCGAGGTGCCAAACGAAATCGCACTTGAGGCGCTGGCAGCAGTGCAGGGCGATGTCGCAGGCGCGATCACGCGGATCGACCGTATCGTCTCCGTCGCGCCCGCCCTGCGCAAGACAATTTTTGCGGCGCTGGCCCCCGCACTGGAAGACCAGACAATCCGCGGCGTGGTCTCACGATACGCCGGCCGGCCATGGTATTCCGAGATGCTTTCGGCGGCTATCGAGGGCGATGCAGACCCGGCGGCCGTGGAGTTCTTGATCCGCGCAGGCCATGCGCACTTGGCCGAAGACACCGCGGCTGCGCTTCATGCGCGACTGATGACAAAGGTGATTGCGGCAGGCAACTTCGATGCCGCTGCGAGGTTGTTTGCGGCGCTCCCCGCACCGCGCCGAAGCGCTTTGGGGCAGATTGGATTTTTGCGAGAGACGACCGACCCGCGCGGCACGCCGCTGACCTGGCGGCTGGCCAACGAGCCCGGGCTGGCAGTGGCCTTGTCCGGCGCGGATGGGCTTAGCATCTCGATTGAGGCCGACCAGCCTAAGCGTGCATCATCGCGCACGACACTCCTCTCGCCCGGCGGGTATGTCATCCTCCAGACCCTCTCGTACGACGCGCGCGCACCGCGAGCGGGGATCACCTGGGATGTGGTTTGCGCCGGACCTCAGCCCAAATCGCTCTGGCACCAGCCAATACCGCCCCGCCAAGGCGAGACCGTCACGTACCGCGCTAGACTGAACATTCCGTCGGGATGCGGGGCGCAGGAGTGGCGGCTTCAGGCAATTGGCCAAGGCGGCAACCTCCCCTCTGTCGTGACGCTCGGCGACCTTTCGCTGGCGCGGCAGCCTTGACGTTATCGGCACTTCATTGGGCTATGCACGCATGAGCACCCCGAATGGGCCCCTGTCCTTTGCCCGGCGCAGGCACGCCCGGAAGTCGGAGACGGCCCGCGCAGCCGTTGCGCGGCGCGCCGGTGCAGGCCTGCTCGGCAGCGGCAGTGCACAGTTTTTTGTGCTCTCGGCGTTTTTGGCCGCGGCCTTCGCCATGGGCGGCAGCGCGCGGGGAGACATTCAGAGCCTGATGATCCTGCGCCCCCTGGCCGCGCTCACACTCGGCTTTGGGCTCACGTCACTGGAGTGGGGGCACATCCGCTCCTGCCGCTGCCTGTTTGGCCTCGCCGCGTCCTGCGTCCTGCTGGCGATTGTCCAACTGATCCCCCTGCCCGGCACGGTCTCGTACGCCCTCCCGGGGCACGGCCTGATTGCAGACATCGACCGCGCGAGCGGCAACTTTGGGGTGGCGAGGCCGATCTCCCTGGCGCCGTCGCAGACGTGGAATGCCCTCTGGTCCATGATGCCGCCACTCGCCGTGCTGGTGCTGGGCGCCCAGATGTCTGGCGCAGAGCACCGCAAGCTGCTGACACTGGTCCTGGGCATTGGCCTCTTGAGCGCGTGCCTCGGCTTTGCCCAGACCGTCTCAGACGCCCAGGGGCCACTCTATTTTTATGACGACATGGGGCGCGGCCTGCCCGTGGGACTTCTGGCCAATCGCAACTGCCAGGCGGTGTTTTTGGCCGCCCTCCTGCCCGCGCTCGGCGTCTGGGCGCGCCTCCACGAGGCGGGGCCGGACCCGCGCGGCGGGCGCGGCGTGTCAGTGTATATGATCGGCGCCAGCGTGCTGGGCCTCTGCCTCGTGCCACTCATCTTGCTGACGGGCTCGCGCATGGGCGCCGCGGTTGGCCTCCTGGCCTTCCTGGCCGCGCCGCTCGCCGTGCGCCGCGCCAAGCGGGGGGGCGGGCCGCCTGCGGCGGGCGGGCGGGCCGCCAGGCTTGTGCGCCTCCTGCCCCTCGCCGGCCT
>CANGJB010000046.1 GCA_947453945.1 Sphingomonadaceae bacterium | reverse complement strand
TGCCTCGCGCGATGGCGCGCCGGGCGCGCGGGGCTATGATGTGTTCACCGATTGCTTCCGCGCGGGCCTCCTTATCCGCGTGACGGGCGATATCATCGCGCTCTCCCCGCCGCTGATCATCGATCCCGATCACATGGGGCGCATCGCGGAAACGATCCGCGCTGCGCTTGAGCGGGCGGGCTGAGGAGGGGCATGCTGAAGCTGACCTTTGTCGCTGCGGCGGCGCTCATCGCATCTCCGGCGCCCGCCGCGCCCGCACCCATAACGATGAGCGAGACGGAGCAGCCAGCCCCCGCCGTGCCGCCGATCCTTTCGGCCCGCGAGCGCGCCGAGACGGTGAACCGCATTCTGGCCGGGCGGCTCGATACGGTGATCCCGGCGATCATGCGCGCGGAAGGCATCGACCTGTGGCTGTTGGTGGCGCGCGAGTATTTCGAGGAGCCGGTGGTCGCCTCGATGCTCGATGCGGAAAACATGCATGCGCGCCGGCGCACAATCCTGATTTTCCACGATCCGGGCGGCGGCAAGCCGGTCGAGCGGCTCACCGTCAGCCGATATGGTCTGGGCGGGCTGTTCGCGCCCGCCTGGGATCCGGCGAAGCAGCCAGACCAGTGGCAGGCGGCTGCCGATCTCATCGCGGCCCGCAACCCGGCCAAGATCGCGGTCAATGTGTCCGACCTCGACCAGTTCGCGGACGGGATGACGGTCAGCCAGTACGAGAAATTCACCGCAGCGCTCCCGCCGGCCATGCGCCCGCGCATTGTGCGCGGCGAGGGTCTCGCCATCCGCTGGCTGGAGACGCGCACCGCGGCCGAAATGGAGCTTTACCCCGCGATTGAGCGCACCGCTCACGCCGTGATCAGCGAGGCCTTTTCCCGCAAGGTGATCACCCCCGGCGTGACGACCGCTGAACAAGTGCAGTGGTGGTACCGCGACCGGCTGCTCGAACTCGGCCTCGATGCGTGGTTTCACCCTTCGATCGGCATCCAGCGGCAGGGCGTGAAGGGCATGCTCGAAGGCGCCGAAGTGATCCGGCCCGGTGATCTGCTGTGGACCGATTTCGGGATCACCTACCTCAGGCTCAACACCGATACCCAGCACCTTGCTTATGTGCTGAAGCCGGGCGAAACCGAAGCGCCAGCGGGCCTGCGGCAGGGTCTGGTCAACACCAACAGGCTGCAGGATATCCTCACCCGCCAGTTCGCGGCTGGGCGCAGCGGCAATGAAGTGCTCGCCCGCGCGCGCGCCGAGGCCAAGGCGGCGGGCCTCGATCCCTCGATTTATTCCCATCCCATCGGCCTGCACGGCCACGGCGCGGGGCCATCCATCGGCTTTTGGGACAACCAGAACGCGGATCCGCGCGGTCAAGCCCTGATCCATGCCAACACCGCATGGTCGATCGAGCTGACAACCTATGCAGCCGTGCCCGAATGGGGCGGCCAGCGCGTGGATTTCCGGGCGGAGGAGAATGCGTTCTTCGATGGAAAGACGGTGCGCTACATCGATGGGCGCGAAACCAGCCTGACCCTGATCCCTTCCAGCCTATAGCCATCGGAGCTGGGAGGCCTTCCGGCCAAGCCGGTTATGTCGTTGAAGCTGCGGAAAAATGGGGTAGCAATTTTGTTCCGTGGCACCGATCCGGCGGCAAGCCTCCGCCACCGTTCCGCGCTGTGCCAGCACGCTTTCGGCTTCACGCAGCTTGCCGTTAGACTCCTCCAGCCTGTGCTTCCTAGCCCTTCCATTGGTCCTTCGTGGCCAAAATCAAAGCAGATTTTGGGCACTCAGAAGTGGGCGGATCATTTCATGCCAAGTGAAGAGCTACTAGGCGGTAAATAGCTTTTCCCAGCATTACTACAATACCGTTGCTGCCATCTGAAAATAGTTAAAATTTAAAACAGTGAGATGCCTCCGCTCAATTCGTCGATAAAGAGCATCGTTCCGCCGCAAAAATAGATCCAAACTGCAGGTATTTACAAAAAAATGCCAAAAATTATAAAAAATATTGATATATTTTCAAATATATTACTTCAAGAAAAATTTTCTAAGTAAGTTATTCAATAAAAAATTGTAACAATATTTCTAAAGATAAAATATAAAGCGTGAATAAAACATATAAATAATTAGTGTTATTCACACTGAATTGAGTTTATGGACAATTTTCAGGATTGAAATCTCGTTAAGCTCATTCTGTCAATTGAACAAACTGGGGTCGGGTGCTACTTATCCACAGCAACGAGTCGCCTCACAAAGATTGACGGATCACCTTGTTGGTGACCCGCATTCTCCAATAATCGCCGCGCATTGGCGGATCCAACCGTCTTATCGTGTTGGATCGCAAGCGCCTTGGAACGCACGCTTTCCGGAGGCGGGCGAAGCTTGCCCGATCGCCAGTGACCCAGGTTGCAGCCGAACTTCTGGGAGACAGCGCGGAGATCGTCCGCCTGCGCAGTTATCTGCCCAAAGTGGCTGGTAGCAACGCCCCTGCGTTGATCACCGGATCGACCGGTACCGGCAAGGAGCATTGCGCCCGCGCAATACACCGATTGTCCAAGCGACATGCTGAACCGTTTGTGGCGATCAACTGCGGGGCGATTCCAGACAGCCTGTTCGAAGCCGAATTGTTTGGGTTCGAACGCGGCAGCTTCACGGGGGCGATGCGCAGCCAGACCGGGAAAGCTGTCATTGCCGGAGCCGGCGGCACGCTGTTCCTCGACGAAGTGGGTGAACTGTCTCCCTTCAATCAGACCAAGCTGCTGCGCCTGCTGGAGGAGAAGGAAGTGCACCCGATCGGCCGCGAACGTCCGGTGAAGGTCGATTTACGCGTGATCGCCGCCACCAACCGCAATGTGGAGCAACAGGTCGAGGACGGCAGTTTCCGCGCTGACCTTTACTCCCGGCTCAACGTTGCTCGGGTCTGCCCGCCACCGAAACAATCGGTCGCCGCGCCGGTGCGCTTTCGGATGAGCTTAACTTTCCTGAATTTGTAGCCTCCCTCATCCACGGCACTTGGGATGCCATGGTGGACTCGTCGATCCGGCAGATGGACAGCTACGCCGATCTCGTTTCGGCCATTTCCAAGCCGCTTGCCCAGTTCCGCGATGAAAATGTCACCGTAAACCAGGCCCGCGACTGGTTGGTCGCCAACTACCCCGGCGATGTTTCGCTCGCTTATGGCGAGGGTGGCCCGGTAGTGGTGCCGCGCAAGGCCGGAGGCAGCGAAGACGGCAGCGGCGCTTCGCCAAACTGGCTTTCCGACTTTGGCCTAGGTGGTCAGGAACTGTCGGGCGAGTTGCTGGAAGAGCGGCTGGTCCCTGCTGCGCGTGACCGGCTGGCATCAGACCGGATGCAGACGCTGGCTACTCTTGTCATGCTCGGCATGAACCGGATCGTCGTCAAGGACGGCTCGATCACCGCCCGCTTGCGGTTCCGCGCTGCCGCCGCCGACAAGACCAGCGTCGACTACGCGGTCAGCGACGATCCCGGCAATTCCACCCCGACCGGCAGCTGGGCGACCCGCGGCAGCTCTGCCTATCAGCCTTCAGTCACCAAAGTCTCGACTGTCGGTGTGAATGCCCAGACCGACAGTTCGCTGAATGCCGAGATGTTTGGCGAGGTGAAGATCAATTTTGCAAGCGAGACCTTGCCGCTTGACCGGTTTGTCGACGACGCACGCCGAACTCTGCTCGAACGCGCAGCGCGGCCGATGCCGACCCTCAACCCGGGCGCCGCGCCAAGCAACCCGGCGCTACCACCCGTTCCGGCGGCAGCCACTCCGCAGCCATCTCCCATCGCCACGCCCCTTCCAGGAGCGCAGACATGACCACGATCCAGTCTCGCCGGCTGCTGGAAGACCTGATCAGCGAGCTGGTCGAGGGGCTTGACCTGTCGTCGTCCCACGCCCCGCAGGTCGGGCTCCATGCCAGTGGTGTCGAGTTCGACCTGCCGGTTGAAACCGTGCTGATGGCCGGACCGCATGGCCATGCTCTGTACAGCGACTTGCCCAGCACCATCACGCGCAGCCTCTTTGACCGGCCGATCGGTCGACTGCGGCTGAACATAGCCACCCAAGCGGTCGAGGTGCTGCCATGAACACCAACCCCAACCGCTTGGTTGCGCTGGAGGATTTCATCCAAGCCGTGCAGCTGCAGCTTGACAACGCCCAGGCGCGGATGACGATGAAGGCCCAGAACGATCGCCTTCCGTTGACGTTCGCCATCAAGGACATCTCCATGGACCTCAAGGCCCAGGTGGAGTTTCAGGATGGCGAGGTGAGGATCCGTCCGGCAGGCCAAGCGGATTTGAACGCCACGGTGCTGCACCTGGTGTTTGCTGCAATCACCAAGCCAATGATCGATGAAAACGCCGCTACCCTGGCGGTCGACGACAAGGACGATACCCCGCTGTCGGCGCTCGGTGACGAACTCGACGCCGATGAACGCCGCCGGCTTGAAGGTATCGGGGTGCGCACAGTCAGCAAGCTGCATGATCTGGAAAAGCGCGGTCTAAGTGGATCTATTGGCCGGATTACCCGGCTCCCGGCAGACAAGCTGGAAGCCGTGCTCGCCCGAGCCACTCGCCCGATGGTTGCCGATGTCAGCCGCGAAGCCGCGCCTGGAAGCGATGCTGCCGACGAACTGCGCCAGCATCTCAGGGTCAAGGGGCGCAACTTGCTGCGTGACGGCGCTCCGCCCCGCGTCGCGATTGCCGGGCGACCGGTCAGCGTGATCCGCGCGCAGGACGACGAGCTGGTTCTGGCTCCCTCGCCCGACCAGTTTGCCGGGCAGATGAGCCTTGAGCACCACCCCAGGGCACCCACTGAACTGTGGTTCGACCAGAGCGTACCAGCAGCCTCCCGTCTGGTGGCGGCAACCCAGCTCCAGCCCGAGTTTCTGGGAGGTACACAATGAGCGGACTTGGCCGCCTGGTCCAACCTTGGGCGCACCGCGCGGGCACTTTCGCAGTTCCCGGCAGCCTGCTGGTCCGGCTCAAGCTGGGTGAGATCCCAGACGGTCTTCCTTGTGCGCTCGATGTGCGCTGCGGTGCGGCACGGCCGGCCGAGAGCACGCAACACAACGTGATCGATCGCGTGGTCAAGTCGTTCGGCGGGGTCGTCATGGTGTCGCGGCTGCATGCAGCCGCGCAGGCGCTGCGCAGTGTCAGCAAGCGCCATCGCGGCTACAGTGCGGCCGAGGAACTTTCCGGCATTTCGCGTGTGCTCAAGTTCGATTTCGAACCCGACACCCACGTTGGTTCACTCGCAGTCTCGTTGATGCAACTCGATATCGTTGAATCGGCGATGCCCAACTATGTCGCATCAGTAGGGCTCGATGGAATCAATTTCGTCCGCGGTGGAGCCGAGGGCGATCCTGATGGCTGGAACGCACGCGATATGGTCAATGCACGCCGTGCACTAGCCTATTGCGCGGGCGATAGCGCCGTCGTTATCGCCGTGGTCGATAGCGGGATTAATCCGCGACATCCCGAATTCCGGACCGGAGATTCCGAGCAGGCGTTTGGCGACCGGCTGCGGCGCGGCTTTGATACAGTCGACCTCACCAGCAGTCAGATGGCCACCGGCGTCGAGATGTTGGGCGACAATCGCGGTGCCGACACCGATCCGACAGACCGCTTTGTCGGGCAGCCGCCACGCCCGGCCGCCGCCGCACCGGCAGGAGCAGGGGCGGCTGCGCCTCCCGCCGCCCCTGCTCCTGCCGGTGCGGGGCGCTAAGTCATGAGCGTCCACCTGCTTGCCGCCGATCTTGCCGAATCGCGTGGACTTCAGCGTGCGTTGAACGATGCGGCGCACCTGGTCACCACGGCCGAGGCTCTGGTTCTGGCGCTGGATCTAGATCTGCTGCCGATCGACCTGCCTCCGGCCTCGCGGGCCAGCGCAGACCAGATTAAGGGCATCGCCAGCTTGTATCTTGCCGGAACGCTTGAATCGGCCGGCCTGATCCAGGCCGCCGACGATCTGGCGCGGATGTTGCGCAGCGGAGTGCTGGGCGGCGATCCGGGCGCTGTCGGTCCTTTGCTCGCCGATTTCTGGAATGACCGGCAGCACCGCCCGAGCGAAGCCGAACGATTGGCACTTTTCGGCCGGGTCTTCGGAATGCCCGGCGGGCTTGACGATGTCGCGGGGGCGGCAAACAGAGATTTCGAGGAACTTCTGCTGGGCTTGTGCGATGCGATCATGAAAGCAGCCGACGGCGGCAGCCAGGGCAGGGTTCGTGAAGCTGCCGGCAGGCTGGCCGAGAACCTGGCCGGGGCCACTAACGGGATGGTGCTGGAGATCGCGCGCGAGATACTGAGTGCACTGGCCAAGGCGATCGCGATTCTCAATGCACCCCAAATCCGGACCATGCTCGGTGCGCGCTCGGTGTGGGATGCCATTGCCGCGATCGACCTCAGACTGCGCAGGCCACGCCGCCCAACGTTGTCCGTGTTGCGCCGCGGCCGCGCCGGGATGGCCATCTTGGCCTGGTTGGCCGACCGGGTCGAAGGGCTTGATACTGCGGCAGGCGCGCTGCTGCACCCCGATGATCCCGTGCTCGATGCAGCGATCGATTGGGTTGATGAAACGCTGGCGATCGTGCGCGGTGAAAGCGGTCAACCTACCGCGCGCGTCCCTGCGCCAGCGCATGCACCGGCGGCGATCGATCCCGGCAACACCACCTGGCGCGACTTGGGGCGTTAGGTTGTGGCAGAGGCCGTCGGCACTCAGGCCCTGGCCAGTCCGCCCGAGGTCTTGCGCGGCGCGATCCGCGAACGGCTGACCGCGACCACGGAATTCGGCGCACTTCCACCCGAAAACCGGCGAGAGATCGCCAATGCGCTAGTCCGGATCGCCCATGCCGCGCAGCAGCTGGAAGTCGAAGCAGCGCCGACTGCGGCGTCGCCGCCACCGCGGCACAAAACCACAGCAGGGGCGATGGACGCGGCCCAGCACGTTGGTGGGCAATCCGTTGCGAATGTCGGCCAGACCACTCAGAATGTGCTCCGTGCCATCAGTTTTCCCCGCTTTGTCAATGAATTGATCACTGGTGTCTTTCGCGCCATGGTCGATACCAACCAGCAACAGCTGCAGCAGTACATCGAATTGGTCCGTGGGGTGTCCCAATCGCTCGACGCCTTTTCCTCGGCAGGCGGAACGAGCGACGATCCGGCCAAGCGCTGGCTTGCCGAGCAATTCCCCCAGAGTTTCTCGATCGAGGAGCCCGAGGCCCCTGATCCGCGCGATCGCCCTGATCCAGACGATCCCCCCGAGCCGGTCCGCCTGAACTCGACCGGCACCCCGCCCACGGTCGAAGCGGTGCGGATGGCGCTCAATCTAGAGGCCGATGCCCCCGTCCCCGGTACAAGTGCGCAAGACCTGATCCCGTTTGTCCGCCGCTCGCTGGCGCGCAACCGTCAACAGATGCTGGCAACGATGGTGCAGATGGGCATGCAGCGGATTGTGATCGACAGCGGCAGCCTGCGCGCCGCCATGCGGTTTCACATTGATGCGCAGTCGGCCGCACGCGAGCAGGAGCACTCCGGCTTCGACAGCCGCACGACGATTGGCGCCAGCGCGTCAGGCGGATTTGGGTTCTGGAGTGCTTCCGCATCGGTCAATAGCACGATTGGCTACGTGCGTACCGACGATGTCAACACCACCGAAAGCACCAACGTCTCTGCCGATCTGGACAGTTCTGTAGAGCTCCATTTCCGCACCGACCAGGTTCCGCTCGACCGGATTGCTTCAAGCCAGACGGTCGACCGTCTGCGGCTGAATACCCTGAATCCCGAGGCCGAAATGCGGATCAACCAGGAGACCGATCGCGCCAGGATTACAGCGAACTCAACCGCTGCCCCAACGCCACCAACCGGGACAGCAGCTCTTGCCCCCAGCCAGACCGTGACACCACCGGCGCTTGCACCAATCACACCGCGCACTGTCAGCGGCGGGAGTGCCGGAACGCACTGACGAGAGGCAACTCTCCGCCATGACTTCCTCCGCGTCGCCAGATATTGCGGCGTGGAAGCCAAACGCAAGGAAGTCTGGGGCTTTTTGGCCTTCAGAATCCTCTGCGGAAAAGAAAATGGTGCCCAGAAGAGGACTCGAACCTCCACGCCCTTGCGAGCGCCAGCACCTGAAGCTGGTGCGTCTACCAATTCCGCCATCTGGGCACGGTAGCGAGCGGCAAACGCGCCGTCCGCTGGGTAGGAGGGGGCCGATAAGGGATGGTCTGGCGCAAGTCAACCGCAGCTTTGCATTTGCACCGTCGCCGCGCGGTAAACCATTGAACCGGAGGGCGCGGGTGTGGCAAGGGCGCGGGG
Source organism: Sphingomonadaceae bacterium (assembly GCA_947453945.1). Lineage (GTDB taxonomy): Bacteria > Pseudomonadota > Alphaproteobacteria > Sphingomonadales > Sphingomonadaceae > Novosphingobium. Next base: position 14,163 of record CANGJB010000046.1, on the reverse strand, counting down.
TAACCGGCAACCTGGCATGGGTCGAACAAGGATGAGCAAGGACATGGCGCGCGATCTGGACGGACAGCTTATCGCGCTGGTGGGCGGCAGCGGCTTCATCGGCACGCATGTGGCGCAGGCGCTGCTGGCGCGCGGCGCGCGGCTGCGGGTATGCAGCCGCCATCCCGAGCGTGGGTACCGGGTCAAGACGCTCGGCGGGCTCGGCCAGGTGCAACTCGTCGCGGTCGACGTGACCAAGCCGCACACGCTGGAAGTGGCGCTCACGGGATGCGACGCGGTGGTGAACCTCGTCGGCGTGTTCAAGGGCAAGCTCGATGCGGTGCAGGGTTCGGGCGCCGGGCAGATGGCGGCCATTGCCCGAGCCAAAGGCGCCAAGGCGTTTGTCCATGTCTCGGCAATCGGTGCCGATGCCGGCTCCTCGGTCGGGTATGCCAGCAGCAAGGCGGCGGGCGAGGCGGCGGTGCTCGCGGCGTTTCCCGAAGCGATCGTGCTGCGCCCCTCGGTCGTGTTCGGGAAGGATGACGCGTTCATCAACCTCTTTGCCGGGCTGATCTCCAGCGCGCCCGTGATGCCGGTGTTTGCCGCCGATGCGTGCTTCCAGCCGGTGTTCGTGGACGATGTGGCCGACGCGGTGGCCAATGCCATCGCCGCGCCCGCCGCTTTTGCCGGCAAGACGTTTGAACTGGGCGGGCCCGAGGTGATCACCATCGGCGACCTCAACCGCCGCATCGCCAAGGCCGCAGCACGCAAACCGCTGTTTCTGGAATTGCCGGACGGCGTTTCGGCTGCCTTCGCCGCGCTGACGGGCTGGCTGCCCGGCGCACCGATGAGCCGCGACCAGTGGACGCTGCTGCGCAAGGGCAACGTGGCGAGCGGGACGCTGCCGGGCCTTGCGGAGCTGGGCGTGCAGGCGCGGCCGCTGGGCCTTTTCCTCGACCGGTGGATGGTACGTTTCCGCAAAGCCGGGCGATTCGGAGCGCGCGCCAAGTCTGCCTGAACCGGTGGCCATACCCTGCGGGCAGACATGTCGGGATTCCTTACGGTTGACACGGTTGACACGGTCCTGAGGAAATATTGCGTTCGATCAGTTTCGCGCTTTTGATCGGCTGAGGCGATCAAGAGGCTGCAGGCGTGCGCTTGTGGTTCCGGGCATGGCGGCGTGCTCTTAAGCAAACAGGAGCGGGCCGGAGACGGTCGCAGATCCATGCAATGTAGGAAAGCGTGCTTCGGGCACCTTCGGCGGTGCGCTGCGGCCCGGCCAATCGAGGCCCGGTGCAGAGCCTTGCGCCGCAGCGCCTCCCTGCGTCTGTCCCGGTCCCGGACAGCCGGATTATTTTCGCTCCGGAGTGGATGGCTCGACTAGGCAAATAATCAGTGATAGTACCTAATGTAGGTCGCCAAACAACGCGGCGGGCAAATGCTCGCCCCTGTTTCAGTTTTTGTACTTAGGGACCGTTCCATGCATTTTTTCCGTGAGGGCGCCGCCACGCGTGGTGCTGCGCGCAGCAGCAATACCGGTACCGCTAACCGCGCTTTCGAATTGCCGTTTGAGGGCACGCAGGCATCCCAGCTGCACCGGGCCTTGCCAGGCGATTTTGGCGGCCCCGCCGTGAACCAGACCGCAGCCTCTGCCTCCCTCACCATTTCAGCCGCGCCGCCGCAGGCCGGTGGGCTTTCTCAAGCGGCCAGGCTGCAAGCGGACGGCGCGCCGGCCGCGTTTGCGTTTCCGGCATTGCCAGATGTCTTTGCCAGCCCCGCCAGTCAGCAAGGCGCGGCCCGGAGCGCACCGCAGGAGAATGGCAGCCTGAGCCTGACGGCCCTGGCCACGGCAACCGGAGATGCCCGCATCGATGGTCTGCTGGGAGGGACGAAGTGGACCACCGACATCACTTACGCCGACACTGATTCTGCCAGCGATTATCAGTCCGGCTATTTCAGCGACACCGGAAACGGCGTCAGCGCCCAGAACGAGGGCTTTTCGCAATTCACGTCGCAGCAGATGAAGGCGCTGCATTCCGCGCTGGGCAGCACGTTCTACAATCAGCAGTCTTCAGCGTCGGTCGCTTTCTCGGTCAGTTCGTTCACGAACCTGGGCATTACCTACGCCGGGGCTGGCAACGGCAACGCGACCATTCGCGTCGCCAACTCCAACGATCCCGGCACGGCCTATGCCTATTACCCGGATGACTCTATCTATGGCGGGGATTCGTTTTTCGGAAACTTTTACGATCCTTATCCGGTCGCTTCGCTCAAGACCCCGGTGGCCGGAAACTATGCGTGGTATACCTATCTGCATGAAATGGGCCACTCGCTAGGCCTGAAGCATAGCCAGGAACTGGGCGGCGTGGCCAATGTGGCGGTGCCGTTCGATTACGACAATTCCGAATTCACCGTGATGTCGTACCGCAGTTACGCCGGGGCGCCGATCAACTACATCCACTTCGGGCCCTGGGGCGCGCCGCAGTCTTACATGATGCTGGACATCGCGGCGCTGCAAACACTGTATGGTGCGGACTATACCGTGAACAGCGGCAATACGACGTACAGCTGGGCCCCGGGCAGCGGAAATACGCTGGTCGATGGCCAGATCGCGATAGCCCCGGGCGCCAATGTGATTTTCGCAACGATCTGGGACGGCGGCGGCACCGATACCTATGACCTTTCAGCTTATACCACCGATCTGCAGATCGATCTCGCCCCGGGCAGCGCTTCGCTGTTCAGCGCGGCGCAGGCTTCGAATCTGGGCGACGGCCGTTCCGCGCGCGGCAACATCTACAATGCCCTGACAGCCGGCGGGAGCAATGCATCGCTGATTGAGAATGCCATCGGCGGATCGGGCAACGACACGATCAAGGGCAACGATGCCATCAACACGCTGAAGGGTGAGGGCGGCAACGACAGGCTCGACGGCGGTGCTGGCGCTGACATCCTGGTGGGCGGGACCGGCGACGATACCTATATCGTCGACAACAGCGGCGATCAGGTTGTCGAACTGCTGGGTGGCGGCACAGACACTGTCTACAGCTCGGCCAATTTCAATCTGGCGGGCACCTATGTGGAAACGCTGTATCTTTTGGGCACGGCCATTGCGGCCACCGGCAACAGCCAGAACAACTCGCTCTATGGCAATGCTTCCAACAACACGCTGACCGGCCTTGGGGGCGATGATCGCCTTGAAGGCGGAGCGGGCGCGGACACGATGGTAGGCGGAATCGGCAACGACACCTACCTTGTCGACAACGCCGGCGACCTGGTGATCGAGGGCTTCGGGGAAGGCTACGACACCGTCCTCAGCTCGGTCAACTACACTCTGACCGGAACTTATGTGGAACTGCTGCAGCTGACGGGCGCGGCAATCACGGCCATTGGCAACAGCCAGGCAAACACGCTGATCGGCAACACTGGCGCCAATACGCTGACGGGCCTTGCCGGTGACGATTCCCTTGACGGCGGCACGGGCGCCGACACGATGATCGGCGGCACCGGCAACGACACCTACTATGTCGACAACGCCGGAGACGTGGTGACCGAGTTGTTCGGCGAAGGCACCGACACCATTTACAGTGCGATCGACTACACGCTGGCCGGCACTTATGTGGAATTGCTTCAGCTGGCCGGCACGGCGGTCTCGGCCACCGGCAACAGCCAAGCCAACACACTTATTGGCAATGCTGGTGCCAACACGCTGACGGGCCTTGGCGGCGACGATTATCTGGATGGCAGCCTGGGCGCGGATACGATGGCGGGCGGCACCGGCAACGATACCTACCTTGTCGACAACGCCGGCGACACGGTGATCGAGCTGTTTGGCGAGGGCAATGACACCATAGTCAGCTCGATCAATTTCAATCTGGCCGGGCTCTATGTGGAAGCGCTCCAGCTGAAGGACGCAGCGGTCACCGCCATCGGCAACAGCCTGAACAACACGCTGACCGGGAATGGCTTGGCCAACACGCTGACGGGCCTTGGCGGTGATGATATCCTTGATGGCCGGCTGGGCGCGGATACGATGACCGGCGGCATTGGCGACGACACCTACTTTGTCGATAACGCCGGCGACGTGGTGATCGAACTGTTCGGCCAAGGAACAGACACCATCAACAGCTCGATCAACTTCAATCTGGCAGGGCTATATGTGGAAAACCTCGTGCTGTCGGGTGCGGCGGTCGCTGCGGCAGGCAACACCTTGAGCAACAAGCTGACCGGCAACGCCCTTGCCAATACACTGACGGGCCTTGGCGGTGACGATATCCTCGACGGCAAACTTGGCGCGGACACGATGACTGGCGGGACCGGCGACGACACGTACTACGTTGATAACGCAGGCGATCTGGTGGTCGAGCTGTTCGGTCAAGGCACGGACACGGTCTATAGCTCGGTCAACTTCAGTCTGGCCGGGCTTTATGTCGAGAAGCTGGAACTGACGGGCACGGCGGTCTCGGCCACGGGCAACAGCCTGGCCAACTCGCTCTTCGGCAATGCTGGCGCCAATACTCTGAGCGGCCTTGGCGGTGACGACGTCCTCGACGGCGGACTGGGCGCGGATTCGCTGTCGGGCGGGTCTGGAGCCGACACATTCGTGTTCGACACCGCGATCGGGCCCGCCAACATCGACACGATCACCGACTTCTCGGTTCCGGATGACACCATCCAGCTGGACAGAACGGTGTTTACCGCACTGGCGGCGGGCGTGCTCGGCGCCGGTGCTTTCGTGATCGGTGCGGCCGCGGTGGATGCGTTCGATCGCATCATCTACAATTCGGCCACCGGTGCGCTGCTCTATGACACGGACGGGACTGGCGGGAACACCGCCATTCAGTTTGCCACGCTTTCCACCGGGCTTGCCCTGACCAACGCCGACTTCTTCGTCGTGTAACGGTTTACGGCCCGGGCTTCCCCGATCTCACGCGCTCAGGCGTTTACGTCGGCGTAGTGGGAGGGGGGCTGGATCACATCCATGCGCTCGGTGAGGAGCGGGCGGAAGCTGGGGCGGCTCTTGAACACGGAGTACCAGCTGGACGCCTGTTCGTGGAGCGACCAATCGATCCCGCCGAGGTAATCGGCGACCGAAATCTGCGCGGCGGCGGTGAGATCAGCCAGGCTCATCGTGCTGCCCGCAAGCCAGGGGCGGTTATCGATCAGATAGTCGATGTAGTAGAGGTGATCGTTGGCGAGGCGCATGGCATCGCGCAGCACCCGGCTATCGGGCGATTGGCGATAGACGAGGCGCTTCTTCATGCGCTCCTCCAGCAAGGGCTGGGTGACGGCGGCGAAGAAGTTTTCATCGAACATCGCGACAAGGCGGCGGATTTCGGCGCGGCCGGCGGCGGTGCCGTTGATCATCGGCGACTTGTCGACCGTTTCCTCGAAATACTCGCAGATCGCCCGGCTATCGACGAGGGTGATCTGCTTTTCGGGGTTGTGCAGCACCGGCGTGCGGCCCGCGGGATTGAGGTTCTGGAAAGCCTCGCGCTGTTCCCACGGGTTTTCGCGGATGAGTTCATAGGCCACGCCCTTTTCGGCGAGGAGCAGGCGCACTTTGCGGCTGAACGGGCACAGCGGGAATTGATAGATCTGCCACATGGTCCCAACTCATGTACGAGGGCGCGGGGCCAAGTCCAGTAGGGCTGGTACCGGCATGCGGGTTTTTTTGGAGGTATTGGCGGAGACGGGGCTCGGCACGGGCCGGGTTCCACCGTGGCCCCCGGCCTGCTAGGGGCGCGCCATGCTTACAATTCAGGGCCTCACCGTGCGGCTGGGCGGCCGCACCATTCTCGACCGCGCGAGCGCGACGATCCAGCCGGGTTCCAAGGTGGGGCTGATCGGCCGCAACGGCGCGGGCAAATCCACGCTGATGAAAGCGATCATCGGCGAACTTGAGCCCGACGACGGCGGGATCGAAATGCCCAAGCGCACGCGGCTCGGCTATATCGCGCAGTCTGCCCCGGCGGGCACGGTAACCCCGTTTGAAACGGTGCTGGCCGCCGATACCGAGCGCGCAGCGCTGATGGCCGAGGCGGAGACCTGCGAGGACCCGGACCGGCTGGCGGCCGTCTATGACCGGCTGATCGCGATCGATGCCTATACCGCAGACGCGCGGGCGGCGCGCATCCTCATCGGGCTCGGCTTTGACGAGGCGATGCAGGCGATGCCGCTCGACAGCTTTTCGGGCGGGTGGAAGATGCGCGTGGCGCTGGCCTCGCTCTTGTTTTCCGCGCCCGATCTGCTGCTGCTCGACGAGCCTTCGAACCACCTCGATCTGGAAGCGACGCTGTGGCTGGAGAGTTTCCTCCAGAGCTATCCCGGCACGATGGTGGTGATCAGCCACGAGCGCGATCTGCTCAACAACGTGGTCGATACGATCCTGCATCTGCAGGGCGGCAAGATCGCGCTTTATGCCGGCGGCTATGACGCGTTCGAGCGGCAACGGGCGGAGCGCGCGGCGCAGATTGCCGCGGCCAAGATGGCGCAGGATGCGCAGCGCAAGAAGCTGGCGGACTATGTGGCGCGCAACAGCGCCCGTGCATCGACCGCCAAGCAGGCGCAATCGCGCGCCAAGATGCTGGCGAAGATGCAGCCGGTGACCGCGATGATGGAAGATCCGACGCTGAGCTTCGACTTCCCCGATCCGGACGAGCTGCGCCCGCCGCTGATCACGCTTGATCTGGCCGCGACGGGATATGTGGCGGAAAAGCCCATCCTGCGGCGGCTGAACTTGCGGATCGATCCGGATGACCGGATCGCGATGCTTGGCCGCAACGGCAACGGCAAGACCACGCTGGCGCGGCTCCTGGCGGGGCAGCTAGCGGCGAGCGAGGGCGGGATGACCGCTTCAGGCAAGCTCAAGATCGGCTACTTCACGCAGTATCAGGTGGAAGAACTGCCGGGCGATTCGACCCCGCTGGAACTGATGACGCGGGCCATGACCGGCAAGGCGCCGGCGGCTGTGCGCGGGCAGCTGGGCCGGTTCGGGTTTTCGGGGCCGCGCGCAGAGGCGCGGACAGGCACGCTTTCGGGCGGGGAGCGCGCGCGGCTGGCGCTGGCGCTGGTGACGCGCGATGCGCCGCATCTCCTGATCCTCGATGAGCCGACCAACCACCTCGATGTCGATGCGCGCGAGGCGCTGGTGCAGGCGCTGAATGACTATGCGGGCGCGGTGATCCTGATCAGCCACGATCGGCACATGGTGGAGCTGACCGCGGACCGACTGGTGCTGGTCGATGGCGGAACGGCCAAGGACTATCCGGGGAGCATCGAGGACTACATCGACTTCGTGCTGGGGCGGAACCAGCCCAAGGGCGATGGCGGCAAGGGTGGCAAGCTCAAAGGCGGGGCCAAGAGCCGCGAAGAACTGAAGGCGCTGCAGAAGACGGTGAGCGAGGCCGAGACGGCCATCGGGCGGGCGCAATTGCGGCTGACAGCGCTGGATGCGGCGCTTGCCGGAAAGCCCGACAAGGATCTGGCGCGGCTTGCGATGGGCGAACTTTCCCGCCAGCGCAGCGCAGTGGAAGCCGAGCTGGAGACCGCCGAAGCCCGCTGGATCGAAGCGGGCGAGGCGCTGGAGGCCTTCAAGAACGGCGCCTAAATCGCGGCACGCATCGCGAGCTTGGCCTCGATACCGTCCCACAGGCGCTGGAGGCGCTGGTTGACTTCAGTGGAGGCAGCAAAGGTGCCGAGCGGGGCGCGGCGGGCGGCGGTCTGTTCGATGGCGCTGTTCATGGGGATGACAGGCCAGCCGGCCGCGAAGCCGCTGTGGACTTCGCGGTGCAGCTTACGGCGCGCGTCATACATCGAAAGCACCGGCAGGATCGGCGGATGGCGCGGATGGTTGGCGAGGATTTCCTCGCGGATCATTGGCAGCGCGCGGGCCGATAGCGGCGAGGGCGGCAGCGGCACGATGAGCAGATCGGCGGCGGCAAACACCTGTTCGCTGATCTCGTTGAGCACCGGCGGGCAATCGATGATGATGCGCGGGTATTCGGCGGCGAGCAGGGCGGCCGTTTTCGCCATCCGCTTGCGCTTGCCTATGCTTGTCGGTTTCGGGGATCGGCGGACGAATGGCAATCGGTTGCACCGCCCGCAAGTCCCGATGTGGGACCGTGCCGCGCAGCGTGGGGAGGGGGTCAGCGCAGCATCCGCATCCGGTCGCGCAGGATATCGAGGCCAATCTGTTCGACTTCGGTTTCGAGGCAATCCGCGACCAGCAACCTGGCGAGGCTGCGCTGCTTCTGGGCGATCAGATCGATCGCCTGCAGGCTGTCCATGTGCCGCATGGCCACATCCAAATCACCGCAGAGCGAAGCGCCGAGCGCTTCGACGTCTTGCGCCAGTTCCTCCAGAACCATCGCAATCTGGCGGTGCGATGCGGTGTTGGCTGGGGCCGTGCTGGCCATTGCGGCAGTTTCCTTCAATGCAGAAAGACGTGCGGGATCAGGCGGCAGCAGCGAGCTGGGCCCCGTCGCTGAGTGCGACAAGGTTGAGCACCATCACCATCTTGTCCTCGATCGCGGCAAGGCCTTCGAGGAAGGGCACGACGTTGTCGTTGCCCACGCCCGGCGGGGGTGCCTGCAACGTCTGATCGGGAATGGTCACGATGTCGCTGACCGAATCGACAATCCAGCCGCCGACCTGTGCGCCGAGCTGGGTGACGATGATCGCGTGGCGCGGGCTGGGTTCGGTTGCACGCCAGCCCAGCCGGGCAGCGAGATCGACCACCGGCAGCACGGTGCCGCGCAGGTTCACGACGCCGGCGACATAGTGCGGGACGCGCGGCAGCCGCGTGGTCGGCGTCCAGGCGCGGATTTCGCGGATCGACATGATATCGAGCCCGAAGACCTGGCCCTCGACCTCGAAAGTGATGAGTTCGCGGATCATCGTGAGCGTTCCTTGAATGGAGACTTTGAAAGGGGCTTAGTGCGCGACGCGGCGCTGCGAACAGTAACGTGCACGACCGCAAGGCGCGTACCGAACACAAGGTTTCCGACGCGCATTTCGAATGGAACGGGCGCATCGCCGCATTCAGCGCCTCGATGGGCGGGATCGACGCGCTGACGACGATCCTCGGCAGCTTCCCTGCCAATTGCCCGCCGACCGTGGTGTGCCTGCAGGCCGAACCGATGGTGGTCGAGACGTTCATCAAGCGGCTCGACACCGACCTCAAATGCAATGTGCGCGCGGCCAAGGATGGCGCAAGCCTTTCCCCCGGTACGATCCACATCGCGGCAGACCCCGAACGCCACGTGGTGGTGGAGCCGGGCCAGCCCGCAAAGATCCGCCTGATGGCGCGCGATCCGGTGGACGGCGTGCGGCCATCTGCCAACCTGCTGTTTGGCTCCATCGCGGGCGCTGCGGCGCCGGCGGTGGGCGCAGTGCTGACCGGCATGGGCAGCGACGGCGCCCGCGGCCTCAAGCTGATGCGCGATGCCGGGCAGGATACCCTGGTGCAGGACCGTGCGACCGCGATGGTTTCCGAGGCCCCCACCGCCGCAATAGAACTGGACGCCGCAGCCCGCGAAGTGGGCCTGGGCGATCTGGGCGCCGCCGTGCTGAAAGCCTGCGCGATCGGTTGATTTTCCAGCGTTACCCCTAAGGCGTTCACCCCCCAAAACGCCGCTTCGGCCCGCCCCTGCTTTTTGCCGGGGCGGGCCCTTTTTTGCAGCAATTGCCATGCGCCGCCGCTGCCCGCGCATGATTTTTCATTTCCGGCGCTGTGGCCCGGCCTTCCTCACCCGCAGAAATCCGCGGTCTTTGCCCCGGCGGCCTTAAGGGCAGGGCAGAATCCGGGAAACGGCGCTCGACAGGGTGGGGCGGGTGTGTTCTTTTAACCCTAACGACTCGTAAGCGGTTGAGAGAGTTAGGGGATTATCGCCATGGGACGGGCGGCCAGAGTTGCAATACCGGCGTTTGACCGGCGAAGTTTGGAAAGGCTTGAGACCCATTTCGTCTCACCCGATGTCTATCGGCGTGATGATGTCGCACAGCGGCAGGTGCGGCTGGCAGAAGTGGTGGCTGCGCGGATCATTCCCCAGCTTCTTCGCCTCCACACCGAAGTCCTACCCGACGCACCACCGATCGAACATTTTGTCGAGGCGCTGGCCCCGAGCCATTCGGATATCTCGGCACTGGCCCATATCGTGCTGGGCGACGATCTGGAGGCGGCGGTTTCCTATGTGCTGGTGCTGCGCGACCGTGGCCTTTCGATGGAGACCCTGTTCGTCGAGCTGCTCGAACCGGCGGCGCGGCATCTGGGGCACCTGTGGGACAACGATGAGTGTGACTTCATCGATGTGACGCTGGGCGTGGCGCGGCTGCAGAAGCTGCTGGCGACGTTCAACGGATCGCACGTGCTGCCCGAACTTGGCAGCCGTCGGCAGGTGTTGATGGCGATGACCCCGGGCGACCAGCACTATTTCGGCGCGAGCATGGTCCAGCGGTTTCTGGAAGGTGCGGGCTGGACGGTGGAAACGGCCTTCGACAAAACCGCCGAGGAAATCGCCCATGCGGCCAGCCTGCAGTGGTTTGGCGTGGCGGGGCTGACGGTCGGCTCGGAGCGGTCGCTGCCCAAGCTGGAGGAGACCATCCGGCTGATCCGGCGGCATTCGCGCAACCAGATGATCGCCGTCATGGTTGGCGGCCCGCTGTTTACCGCCAATCCTTCGCTGGTGCGGGAAGTGGGAGCGGATGGCACAGCGGCCAACGCGCCGACCGCCGTGCTGATGGCGCAGAAGCTGTTTGACGAGATCGCACTGAAGACCGCGAATTAAGAGTCTAGTTGCTCGCTGTTCCCAACATCGCCTCGCGGATATCGAGGAGGTCGGTGCGGATCGCGCTGGCGACATCGCCCAGCGTGGCGCCGGCGGGGATGGTGATATCGACCGCCGCGCGGGCGGTGTCTGCCGTGAAGGCGCCGCCGCTTACGGTGCCGAAGCGCACGGTGAGCGTGCCCGAGCCGGCGACGACAGTTTCGGAAGCGGCGGGCGGGGAAACGAGGGTCTGCGCCTTCGACAGCGAGGTGACTTCGAGCGTGGTTGTGCCGCGCCCGGTGGCCGCGCCCTTGCTGACTTGTGCTACCGCGCTGTTCGCGATCTGCGGCGCGGCGGCAAGATCGCCGGTCCGTACGCGGTCGCCCAACGAGGACGCAAGGCTGGAAATCATGCTTTTGAGCGTGGAGGCCGAGGAGATCTGAGTGGTGAGCTTGTCTGTCCGCGCGCTGATCTGATCGAGCCGCGCGGCGAATTGTGCAGCTGCCAGCTGTTCGGCGAGCCCGGTCATGTCGATCCCGCTGCCGCCTCCGAGAGAAGAGACGAGGCTGGCGGTGGCTGAGCCGGACGAGGTGGCGGACGTGGTGGCCATGCTTTCCAGAACGGTGGATTTTCAGCCGGATTAAGCCGCTGCGCCAGCAGATTCGACAGCAGATGCGACAACAGATTCCGGGCGGCCTTCGGCATCGAAGCGCAGCTCTACCGGGACATCGACTTGCGGCTGCGGCGGAACATCGCCGCGTTTGAGCGCGAGGACGAAAGCGAGCACGGCGGCGACGGCGGCGTAGAGCTCTTCGCGGATCATCTGGTTCTCACGCGTGGTGAAATAGACCGAGCGGGTGAGCGCGGGGGAGGACAGCATGGGGAGCGCCATTTCGACTGCCATTTCGCGCATCGCGAGCGCCTTTTCGCCCCGCCCCTTGGCGAGGACGATGGGGGCGGGGGCTTTTTCCGGATCATAGGCGAGGGCGACGCTGAAGTGCGTCGGGTTCGTGATGACGAACTGGGCTTCCTTCATTGCCGAGGCGAGGCCGCCCATGGCGATCTGGCGCTGGCGCTGGCGGATCGCGGCCTTGCGTTCGGGCGAGCCTTCGCTTTCCTTGCTCTCGTCCTTGAGGTCTTGCAGCGACATCTTGATCCTCGCGGAAGCCGCCGGTGCCGAGCCCGAGATCGGCGAGCGACAGGACGCGCACGGGCGCGGCAGTGGCGGCTTCAGACATAGTCGTCGTCGCCTGCGCCGAACACGATCGTGCCTTCGGCGGCGAGGCGGCGGGCGGCGGCCACGACGGCCTTCTGCGCTTCAACCACTTCGGCCATCTTCATGCGGCCACGCGCCTCGATCTCGTCGCGCACGCCTTCGGCCGCGCGGCTCGACATGGCGCGGAAGAAGCATTCGCGCGTATCGGGCGCGATGCCCTTGAGCGCGGCGATGAGCGTATCGGAATCGACTTCGCGCAGGAGCGAGCCCATCGACTTTTCGTCGAGCACGAAGAGGTGTTCGAACTTGAACATCTCGTTCTCGATGGCCTTGGCGAGCTGTTTGTCGGCCTTGGCGATTTCCGGCATGACCCGCTTCTCGACCGCGCGGACCGAGGCGTTGATAATGTCTGCCGCCTCGCGCACGCCGCCCATGGTGAGCGCCGCGCTGCCGTGGCATTCGGAAATGCGCTGGGCGAGGAGGTCCTCCAGCATGGCGATGGCTTCGGGCGCGACGGGGCCCAGTGTAGCGATGCGCTGGAGCACTTGCGGTTGGAGCGCTTCGGGCAAGGCATGGAGCACGCCGGCAGCAACATCGGGATCGAGCTGGACGAGCAGCACCGCGAGCGCCTGGGGGTGTTCACCCTGCACTAGCGGCACGAGCGCACGGGGTGTGAGCCAGCGCGCGAGTTCGAGGCTGGAGCCCGGGCGCGGCGCATCGGGCGCGATGCGCTGCATCAGGTTGTCGGCCTTGAAGTCTCCCACCGCGCTGGTCATCAGCTGGCGCACCTGATCGATGCGGTCGTTGGCCCCGATGGTGACAGCTGCGGCATTGTCGACAAAGCCTTGCAGCGCCTGGGTGATCGCCTCGGCGTCGATCTCTCCGATCTCGCACATCTTGGCGCCGAGCAGGCGCAGCTCGGCGGGTCCGAGCTGGGACAGCAGCGCGGCGGCGTGATCGTCGTCGAACAGCATCATCATTACGGCGGCGCGGACGGGTCCGGCGATTTCAGGAACCTCGGTGGTCATGCCGTCCCTTCCGGATTGGGTTCGTTGAGCAACTGGCGCAGCGCGTTGAGCGCATTGTCAGGCTGTTCGACCACGATGCGCTGGGCGACGCCGACCTGCCGGCTGAGCGCATCCGGATCGATCTCGCCGGTTTCGGGATCGATGATCGGTTCGATCTGCTGGATCTTCTTGCGGCGGCGGCGGGCCGGGCTCTCGCCTTGCTCCTCGCTTTCGAGGCCTTCCTCGCTGCCCTCCTCACCGTCCGCTTCGGTCTCTTTCGCGGCGGCGGCCGCAGCGGCAGCAGCAGGCTCGCGCTTGAGCGCCTTGATCAGCGGGCGCACGCCGAGCAGCAGCGTGAGCAGCACTGCAAGGAGCGCGACGACATTGCGCACGATCATCGCGAACCAGGGGGTTTCCCAGAACGCGGGCGGGGTGACAGCGACGGGGCTGAAATTGCGAACCACGACCGCGACCTGATCGCCGCGCGCGGTATCGGCGCCGACCGCGGCTGTGACGAGCTGCTTGATCTGCTCGATCTCGGCGGGTTTGGCCTTGGCCATGATCGCGCCTGAAAGCGCGACCGCGACCGAGAGGCGCTTGATCTTGCCGGGGGTGGCATTGGTGACGGCGACTTCCCGGCCGAGTTCGTAGGTGCGGGCGGAGGAGCTTTCGCCGCTTGCGGGAGGCGTGGGGCTGGCACCGGGCGCGGGGGCCGCGCCGGGGGTGGGCGCGGCGCCGGGGGCACCGGGCGCGCCGGGCTGGGCGGTGGTGGGCGGCGGCGGGGTGTTCGAAAGGACGCCGGGGACGCCCGAGGCCGTGCCTGCGCCTGCACCTTGCGAGGCAGACTGCGTCTCGGAGCGAACCACGCCCTGCTTGTCATAGCTTTCGCGCGCGGAGGTGAGCTGGTCCATATCGAGATCGACCTGGATCTCGCTGGAGAAATTGCCTTCGCCAAGCATGGGGGTGAGGAGCTGCGAGACCTGGCTGCGCAGCTTTTCTTCCATGCGCGATTGCAGATCGAGCCGGTCGGTCTCGCCGGGCTTGGCGGAGGAGAGGAGGCGGCCGTGCTGGTCGATCACCTTGACTGCATCGACGGAGAGCGAGGGCACCGAGCCCGCGACGAGATTGACGATGGCGCTGACCTGACTGTCTGCCAACTGGCGCCCGCGCGCGAGCTTGACCATGACCGAGGCAGTGG
>CANGJB010000045.1 GCA_947453945.1 Sphingomonadaceae bacterium | reverse complement strand
CGCTAACCGGCCGCTCGACCGGGGCAACCAGCACATCGGAAAGGAACTGGCCCAGCCAGTCGTTCGCCGCCATGCCGCCATCGATCCGCAGCGCCGCTGCATCGGACGCAGCATCCTCGCGCATGGCGTTGATCAGATCGAGCGTCTGGTAGGCCACTGATTCCAGCGCGGCGCGCGCGACATGCGCCTGGGTCGAATCCAGTGTCAGCCCGCAGATCAGCCCGCGTGCGTCCGGATTCCAGTGCGGCGCACCGAGACCGACGAAGGCCGGCACCATGTAGACGCCGTGATTGTCCGGCACACGCACCGCCATGTCGTGCGTGTCCGAGGCATGGGTGATGATCTTCAGGCCATCGCGCAGCCACTTCACCGCCGCGCCCGCCACGAAGATCGCGCCTTCCAGCGCATAAGTCGTCTCGCCGTTCAGGCGGTAGCCCACCGTGGTCAGCATCCGGTTCTTCGATGCAATGGGCTTTGTGCCGATATTCATAAGCGCAAAGGCGCCTGTGCCATATGTCGATTTCGTCATGCCTGGGCGGAAGCAGGCCTGCCCGAACAGCGCGGCCTGCTGATCCCCCGCCATGCCTGCAATCGGGATTGCGCGGCCCAGAATCGCCGGATCGCTGGTCCCGAATACATGCGCGTTGTCATGCACCTCAGGCAGGACCGAAGCCGGCACGCGCAGCAGGCGCAGCAACTCGTCATCCCAAGCCTGTGCGCCGATATCGAACATCAGCGTGCGAGAAGCATTGGTCGGATCAGTTGCATGGACCTTCCCGCGCGTCAGCCGCGAAAGCAGGAAGCAGTCAATGGTGCCGAACGCCAGTTCGCCCCGCTCCGCCGCTGCACGCGCGCCGGCCACTTCATCAAGGATCCACGCAAGCTTGGTGCCCGAAAAATAGGGATCGAGCAGCAGACCGGTTTTCGCTGCGAACAGCGGTTCCAGCCCGTCTGCCTTGAGCCGGCTGCAGGTATCGGCGGTGCGCCGGTCCTGCCACACGATGGCGCGATGGATCGGCTTGCCGCTTGCCCGGTCCCACACTGCGACAGTCTCGCGCTGGTTGGTGATGCCGATGGCGGCAATGTCCGCGACGTCGATTGCCGCCTTGGCAACGGCCTCGCGCATGACGGTGACCACGTCCTGCCAGATATCCTCGAGATCGTGCTCGACCCAACCCGAGGCGGGATAGTGCTGTGCAAATTCACGCTGCGCCACCGCGATGGGCTTGGCCGCGGAATCGAACACGATGCAGCGGCTGGACGTGGTGCCCTGATCGATAGCGAGAATATAAGGGGGCTGCATGGGTCTCCTCTCGTGGCCTTGCGCCATTTCCCCATGCCTATCCAAGCGGCGTAGCTACCGAAAGCGCCGTTTGCACGGAGCCCATAGAATTTTGATATTGCGCCAGCCCACTCGCTCTACTTTCGCTGGTAAACGAGCTTCCCACCCAGGAACGTCATGTCCACCTTGGCGCTGAGCAAGGTTTCCTCTGGCGCGGTCAGCGGATCGAACGGCAGCACGATCATGTCAGCCAGCTTGCCCGGTTCCAGCGTGCCCTTCTCGTTCTCCTCCCACGAGAGATAGGCCCCGTTCGCCGTGTACATCCGGATCGCCTCAGAGCGCGAAACCGCTTCCTCCGCTCCCCGCACGGCCCCGCTTGGCCCCTTGCGCGTCACTGCAGCATAAAGCCCGGTCAGCGGCCCAATGGGCAGATTGTCGCTGCTGAAGGCCATGAACAGGCCGAATTTCTTCGCCGGCGTGGCGATGGCGTTGTTGTGCGCAAGGCGCCAATCATCAAGCAGCGCCGAATAGCGGTCGTCCAGATTGTAGAGAAAATTGGGCTGCTGGGCGATCATCACATGGTCCTGTGCCATGGTCGCCATGGTGTCTTCGGGCGGCATGATCGTGAAGTGATCGGTGAACCAGCGGCGGTCGTTGGGCCGGTGTGCCGGATCAGGAATGGTCATCAGCGCGTTGTGATAGGCCCGGACGGTCTGCACGATAGCCGCGTCGCCGATGGCGTGGATGCCCATCTGCCAGCCCAGCTTGGCCGCGCTGTCCACCAGTTCCTGCAGCTCGGCATCCGTGAAGCGGCCCTTGCCGCGAAAGCCCGGCTGCCCCTTGTAGTCCGCCAGCAGCCATGCCGTCGGCCCGGTGAAACCGCCATCGACCGCGTTCTCGCCAATGGCGCCGAGCCGCAGACGGTTGTCGCCAAAACCGGTGTGATACGGGAACGCCCTGAGCCGCTCGGCGCCGGGGTGGATGATATACATCGTGATGCGCGGCAGCTCGCCGCCCATCGCCGCGTAGATCTCCCGCGCGCGCTTCCATGTCATGTTGGAGCCGCCCCACATGGGGTCGATATCCCTGCCATCCGAGCCGCCCTTGCCCTCCGGCTCGTCGTCGATCGTGCCGCTGGCATCGTGCAGGCTGGTGATGCCCAGCGCCAGCATCTCCTTGAGCCAGGTGATCGTGGGCCCGCGCATCGCTTCCCAGCCCGGATCGGGAATGAACTTCGATACGACATCCATGCGCTCGCGGATGATCCCGCTGGGCTCGCCATTGGCGTCGCGCTCGATCAAACCGGTCGCAGGCTCCGGCGTCAACTTGTCGACCTTGGCGATCTTGAACGCCGCCGAATTGTAGGCTGCCGAGTGCGAACCCGCGCGCAGCAGTGCGACCGGATTGCCCGGCGCGGCAGCATCGAGATCGGCGCGGCTCAAGTTGCGCTTTTCAGCAAAGTTCGATTCCTGCCAGCCATAGCCGGTGATCCACTTGCCCGGCCCGAGCTCTTTCGCCTTCGCGCGCAGCATGGCTTGTACTTCGCTGATGCTCTTGGCCGCCTCAACCGCGATATCATTGGGCGAAACGGGCTTGGGATGGACGTGCGTATCGATGAAGCCCGGCATCAGCGTGCGCCCGGCAAGATCGATCACCTTGGGCGCCGAATAGGCCCCGAGCAGCTCCTCTCCGCCGACCGCCACGATCCTGTCGCCCTTCACGGCAACGGCGGTCTTGAGCGTGAAGGCGCGGTCGACCGTGATAACCTGTCCGTGGTGGAGGATGAGGTCCACCGCTTCCTTGGCAGAGGCCTGCGCCGCTGGCAGCGCTATGGCCGCCGCAATCAGTCCGCCCCAAACGCGTTTGCCAAGCCGCGACGCTGCCATGCCGATATCCCCCAGAACCCGTGCGTCGGGACCAACCCCGAACACTTGTCCTAGATCGTATCAAGCGGTTCCCGCCCTGTCGATGGCCCTTGGCTCAGCACTCGACGACGTTGACCGCGAGCCCGCCCTGCGACGTTTCCTTGTACTTGTCCCGCATGTCGAACCCGGTCTGGCGCATGGTTTCGATCACCTTGTCGAGGCTGACCATGTGTTCGCCGTCTCCCAAGAGCGCGAGACGCGAGGCGTCGATTGCCTTGACTGCGCCCATGGCATTGCGTTCGATGCAAGGGATCTGCACGAGCCCGCCGACCGGATCGCAGGTGAGCCCCAGATTGTGCTCCATGCCGATTTCAGCCGCGTTCTCGATCTGCGCGTTGCTGCCGCCGAGCACGGCCGTGAGCCCCGCCGCCGCCATCGAGCACGCCACACCCACTTCGCCCTGGCAGCCCACTTCCGCGCCCGAGATCGAGGCATTGCGCTTGTAGAGCGCGCCGATGGCCGCCGCCGTCAGCAGGAACACGCGGCGCCCGGCGGTGTCGCCCCGGTAGCAGCGCTCGTAATAGCGCAGGACGGCCGGGATGATCCCCGCCGCGCCATTGGTCGGCGCGGTGACGACGCGGCCGCCAGCGGCATTTTCCTCGTTGACCGCCATGGCCCACAAGTTGATCCAGTCGAGCACCACAAGCGGATCGCTGAGCGCCGCCTGCTGGCGCGCGACCAACTCGGCCGCGATGGCCTGCGCTCGGCGCTTCACGCGAAGGCCCCCCGGCAGCACTCCGCCCTGCGATGTGCCCCGGTCGATGCAGGCCGCCATCGTATCGGCCAGAAGGTCTAGCCCGCCCTCGATCTCCGCCAAGGGGCGCAGCGCTGTCTCGTTAGCCAGCATCAGTTCGGCAATCGTCAGCCCCGCCTCGCCCGCCATGGCGATCAGTTCATCCCCGGTGGTAAAGGGATAGGGCACCGGCACGGTATCGCCTGCTGGCGCATTGCGGCCCGCCTCGTCCTCATCCAGCACGAAACCGCCGCCCACCGAATAGTAGAATCGCCGCAGCAGCACGCCGTCGTCCGCACCGAAGGCGCTAAGCGCCATGGCATTGCTGTGGAACGGCTGGCGCTCGCGCTGGTGGAAATGGAGGTCGTCCGCCGGCGCAAACCGCACCCGGTGCTTGCCGAGCAGATCGATGTGCCCGGTCTCGTTCACCGCCGCAATCTTCGCAGGCGCGGCATCGATATCCACCTCAGAGGGCGTATCACCCATCAGACCCAGCAGAACCGCTGTATCGGAGGCATGGCCCTTTCCTGTCAGCGCAAGCGAGCCGTAGAGATCAACCTCGATGCGCGAAGTCTGCCCCAGCAGACCGCGCTCTTCCAGCAGCAGGCAGAACCGCCGCGCTGCAACCATCGGCCCTACGGTATGCGAACTGGAAGGACCGATGCCGATCTTGAACAGCTCGAAAGTGGAAACAGTCATGCCGGATCGACAGGCGCGCGTTCGGGAATGGCCGCGATCAGCGGCGCATGGCTCCAGGCCCCCAGCGCGCGCACCAGATCGGCACCCGAAAGACCAATCGTCGCGGTGTTGCGCAAGGGGTGGACGTGGACTGCATCTGCGCCTGCAAGATCGGGATCGAGCACCACGCGGACCGCGCCATCGGCATCATTGATGGCTGCCAGCGGCGTGACCGAACCCGGCGTCACCCCCAGCAGCCGCTCCATGTCCTCGGCCTTGCCGAAGCTCAGCTTCTTGGCGCCGATCACCCCGGCTAGCGCCTTGAGGTCCACGCGGCGCGAATGCTCCACCGTCACCAGCCAGAATTGCCCGCCTGCGTCCTTCAGAAACAGGTTTTTGGTATGCGCGCCCGGAAGCGCATCGTGGATCGCAAGGCTTTCCTCGACCGTGAACACGGCCTCATGCTCAAGGATCGACCAACCGATCCCCAGACCGGCAAAAGCGGCTTTCAACGCATCGTCGCTCATTTCGAAGCGTGCATAGCAGCGGCCAACGCATGCCACAGCCATGTGGCAAAGCTGCGCCAGACTTCGATGTGCCAGCGATCCTCAGCCTCGCGCCAGATCACGATCTCGACCGTCTCGAACACCGTGCGCGTCGCGCGCCCCACACCCATCCGCGCGAGATCAAGCGGGCAACCGCTGGATAGCACGGCGAGCGCGCCGGGGCCTTCGAGCACAAAGCCAAGCGCTCGGCTGGACACATCGACCACGCTGACCGGCAGGCCCTCGCCGCGCTGCAATGCCGTGCTTTCAGGCAGGATGGCATACCACTCGTCTGGCCCCAGGCAGATCACGCCGTCCGTCTGATCGCCGATCTTGCCCGGCAGCTTCCGGCTGATCGCCTTCTCCAGCACCGCCGCATCGCGCGCGCGCAGCGAATAGCGCGCGCGGGCATCTGCGTGGGAAAGCCGCACGCCGGAACCCTGCACCGGCTCCGTTCCCAGCTTCAGCTCTGCCGCCGAAACCGCGATCTCCGCGATATCAACCATTGAGGCGGCTCCCTTCGGCATCATAGAACATCGGCGCGAGGACCTTGGCGCTGATCGTCTTGCCCGGCATCGGAATGTAGAGCGTTTCGCCCATCCGGTCGCGGCCACCCGCAACCAAGGCCATCGCAATCGAGCGGCCCAGCGTTGTGCTGTAGTAGGATGAAGTCACATGCCCGATCATCGTCATCGGCACTGGCTGGTTCGGATCGGCGACGATCTGCGCGCCTTCCTCAAGCACATCCTGCGCATCATCGGTAAGGAGCCCCACCAGCTGCTTGCGGCCCGGCGCCACGATATCGGGCCGCGCCAGCGAACGCTTGCCGACGAAATCGGGCTTCTTCTTGCCTACGGCCCAGCCCAGCCCCGCGTCATCCGGCGTCACCGTGCCGTCAGTATCCTGCCCGACGATGATGAAGCCCTTCTCCGCGCGCAGCACGTGCATCGTCTCGGTGCCATAGGCCGCCGCGCCGTGCTTCTCGCCCTCGGCCCAGATCGCTTCCCACACCTTGCGGCCATGCTCGGCTGGCACGTTTACTTCGAAGCCCAGCTCACCGGTGAAGCTCACCCGGAACAGCCGCGTTTCCACGCCGCAGATCGTTCCCTCGCGCACCGCCATGTGCGGAAACGCTTCGGGTGAAAGGTCGATGCCTTCGACCAGCGGTGCGATCACGTCGCGTGCCCTCGGCCCCTGCACCGCGATCACGGCCCATTGCTCGGTCGTGCTGGTTAGCCACACGTCGAGGTCGGACCACTCGGTCTGGAGGTAGTCCTCCATCATCCCCAGCACGCGCGCCGCGCCGCCGGTCGTGGTGGTCAGGTGGAAACGGTCGGGCGCAAGCCGCGCCGAAACGCCGTCATCGATGATGAACCCATGCTCGCCCAGCAGCAGGCCATAGCGGCACCGCCCCGGTTCGAGCGACTTCCAAGGGTTCGTGTACATGCGGTTGAGGAACTCGGCGGCATCGGGGCCGACGACCTCGATCTTGCCGAGCGTCGAGGCATCGAACACGCCAACCGACGAACGCACCATGCGGCACTCACGCGCCACCGCCGCATCCATGTCCTCGCTCCCTTGCGGGAAGAAGCGCGCACGGCGCCACTGCGCGACATTCTCGTAGACCGCGCCGTGCGCCTGAGCCCAGTCGTCAATCCCGGACTTGCGCAGCGGCTGGAACAGCGCTTCCTTGTGGTGCCCCAGCATCGCGCCGAAGCTTTGCGGCGTATAAGGCGGACGGAACGTCGTCAGGCCGATCTCGGTGACAGGCCGCGAAAGCACGTCCGAAGCGATCTGCAAACCATTGAGGTTTGAAGTCTTGCCCTGATCGGTCGCCATGCCGTTGGTGGTGTAGCGCTTGATGTGCTCGATCGAGCGGAAGCCTTCCTGCACCGCCAAGCCGATATCGCGCGCCTTCACGTCATTCTGGAAATCAACGAAGGCCTTGCTTTCATGCAGCGGCTTGGGCGCGGGCAACAGGCCCACCGAAAGCCCGCTGCCAAAGTCCCACGCACCCGCGCAGGCACCCACGCAGCGCAAGTTCTCATGCGTCTTGTCGGGCAGGAACGCGCCCCAACTTTCGTCCCAGCGCAGCGAGCCCTTGGCATGGCTCCACAGGTGGACAGTCGGCGTCCAGCCCCCCGCCATCAGCACAGCATCGCAATCGAGCTTCTGCCCCTTACCCACGCCGGCCAGCGCAATCGTCGCGCCTTTCACGGCAAGACTTCCGGAAACGGACGTAATGGCATAGCCGGGATAGCAAGCAATCCGCGCGTCGCGGGCAGCATCCGCA
The DNA here is from genome assembly GCA_947453945.1 of Sphingomonadaceae bacterium. GTDB lineage: Bacteria > Pseudomonadota > Alphaproteobacteria > Sphingomonadales > Sphingomonadaceae > Novosphingobium. The sequence continues at coordinate 15,275 of CANGJB010000045.1, read as the reverse complement.
AGGGCCGGATCGATATCACGCCTCAGGTCGACAATCGCCGTGATTGGCACGCCCGCCGCCTGCAGCGCCAGCGCATCGCGCCAGCCGCTGTCATGCACCGCCATGACCACGATCTTGCGGCCCACCGCCACGCCGTAGCGCAGGGCGAAAGTGCGCGCCGCGCTCGCCAGCATCACGCCGGGCACGTCGTTGCCCTCGAACACCAGCGGACGCTCGATGGCGCCCATCGCCAGCACGACTTCGCCTGCGCGGATGCGCCACAGCTTTTCGCGCGGGCCGTGGGCCTCGCCCACCGGAAGATGGTCGGTCAGCCGCTCGGCCGCGACCACGAAGTTCTGGTGATAGTGGCCAATGGCCGTGGTGCGCGAAAGGACGGTCACGTTGTCCATCGCGGCCAGCTTGGCGGTGGCTTCCGCCAGCCAAGCCCACTGCGCCGGATCGCTGAGCGCACCGCCGCCGATTTCTTCCTGCTCATCGATCAGGAACACGCGCCCGCCGCCCGCCGCTGCGTCCAGCGCCGCAGCGATGCCCGCAGGCCCCGCGCCGACGATCAGTGTCTCGCAGTGCGCATACGTCGCGTCGTAGTGATCGGGGTCGCGTGTCGTCGGGCTGTCACCCAGACCGGCGAGGCGGCGGATGATCGGCTCGTAGACCTTCTCCCACGCGGCACGCGGCCACATGAAGGTCTTGTTGTAGAACCCCGCCGGGAAGAACGCGGAAAACACGTTGTTGACCGCGATGAGGTCGGTCTTGAGCGAGGGAAAGCGGTTCTGGCTCGTCGCGGTGAGCCCGTCGTGCACAGGCACCGAAGGCGCGCGCAAGTTGGGCGTCATGCGCCCAGGGCCGCGATCCACGGTTACCAGCGCATTCGGTTCCTCGACGCCTGCGCCCAGAATGCCGCGCGGGCGGTGATACTTGAACGAGCGGCCAAACAGCATCTGCCCTTGCGCCAGAAGCGCCGAAGCCAGACTGTCACCCGCATAGCCCCACTGGGCCTTGCCATCAAAGCTGAAGGTGCGCTTCGTGCGGCGGTCGATGCGGCCGCCATCTGCCAGACGAAAACCGCTCACTTGCGGGCCTCCCCGGCCTTGTAGGTTGTTTCAAAAACGTCCGTCACCGTATCGCGCACCGCATTGAAGAAGCGCCCGCAGCCATGCGTGTGCCGCCAGCGTTCGTGGTGCCGGCCGCGCGGATTGCTGCGGATGTAGAGGAACTCCTCCCATTCGCCGTCCGAATAAGTCGAAGGATCGAGAGGGCGCGCGATATGCGCCTCGCCGCCATAGACGAACTCGACCTCGGGCCGCGCCTCTTCGCAATAGGGGCAGTGAATCAGCAGCATGTCTTGTGCCTCAGTGCGCGACGGCGGCAGCAGCCGCCTCGTCGATCAGCCGGCCATTGCGGAACCGGTCGAGGTTGTAGGGCGCGTTGATCTTGTGCGGTTCGTCATGCGCGATGGTATAGGCGAGGAGATCGCCTGCCCCTGGGGTCGCCTTGAACCCACCGGTGCCCCAGCCGCAGTTCACATAAAGCCCCTTCACCGGCGTCTTGCCCAGGATCGGCGAGCGGTCCGGCGTCACGTCCACAATGCCGCCCCAGGTGCGGAGCATCCGCATCCGGGTGAAGATCGGGAAGATCTCGCAGATCGCCGCCAGCGTGTGCTCCACGATGTGGAACGCACCGCGCTGCGAATAGCTGGTGTACTGGTCCGTGCCCGCGCCGATCACGAGTTCGCCCTTGTCGGACTGGCTCATGTAGGCGTGCACCGTGTTCGACATGACCACGCAGGGGAAGATCGGCTTGACCGGCTCCGACACCAGCGCTTGCAGCGGATAGCTTTCCAGCGGGAAATCGAGCCCGGCCATCTTCATGACGAGCGAAGTGCTGCCCGCGGCCGAAACGCCCACCCGGCGCGAGGCGATAAAGCCGCGCTCGGTCTCGACGCCCTCGATGGCCCCGTCCGCGCCGCGACGAATGCCCGTCACCGCGCAGTTCTGGATGATATCGACGCCCAGCGCCGAAGCCGCACGGGCATAGCCCCAAGCCACGCTATCGTGCCGCGCGGTGCCGCCGCGCCGCTGCAGCGCGCCGCCCAGCACCGGATGGCGCGTGCGCGGCGAGATATCGAGCGGCGGGCAATAGGCCTTGCACTCTTCCGGCGTCAGCCACTCGTTGTCGACACCGTTCAGCCGGTTGGCGTGGATGTGACGCTTGAAGCTCTGCACATCATGCACATTGTGCGCGAGCATAAGCACGCCGCGCTTGGAATACATGATGTTGTAGTTGAGCTCCTGGCTCAGCCCGTCCCAAAGCTTCACAGCGTGGTCGTAGAGGTGCGCGCTCTCGTCGTAGAGGTAGTTCGAGCGGATGATCGTGGTGTTGCGGCCGGTGTTGCCGCCGCCCAGCCAGCCCTTCTCGATCACCGCAACATTGGTGATCCCATACTTCTTGGCGAGGTAATAGGCCGCGCCAAGCCCGTGCCCGCCCGCGCCTACGATGATCGCGTCATAGCTCGCCTTGGGGGCCTTGTCCGGCCAGTGCTCGGGCCAGCCCTGATGGCTGCGGAACGCCTCGCCGATCAGATTGAAACCGGAAAACCGCTTCACTTGGACTGCCTTTCCAGCGCGGCCTTCGATGCCTCAACATAGAAGGTCTTGAACGCGTCCACCAGCTTCTCCTCGACCGAATACATGCCGGGGCGATAGCCATCGCCCTTGATGCCCTGGTGGTTGATCGCCGAAAAATGGCTGTCCTGCGCATTGGTCGCGCGCCACACGGCAGCAAGGTTATCGGGGTCGTAGTCCACCCCTTCAACTGCATCTTCGTGCACGAGCCAGGTGGTGCGCAGCAGCGTCTTCTCCGGACCCAGCGGGGTGAGCGAGAACGTCACCACATGATCGCAGCAGAAGTGGTGCCAGGAATTGGGCTGGGTCCAAACCGAAAGGCTGGTCTGCTCCTGATCCCCATGCGGCCAGATCAGTTTCTGCGAAGCGGGCTTGCCGTCCAGCGTCTGCGTCACCGCGCCATTGGCGAGCGGAAGCCGCGCCACCCGGTGCCACCAGTTGTCAGGAAACTCGATCAGATCGTAATAAATACCAAGGTCCTGCCAGCGCTGGCGCTGCGCTTCCAGCATGGCATCGAACGCGGCGTCATCCACCACGTCGGCTTCGCCATCTTCAGGCAGGCCCTTGCCGAAGCCATAGGTCGAAAGCGACTTCATCAGCTCCGGATGCCCCGCATCGCAGTGATAGCACTCGCGGTTGTTCTCCATCACGAGCTTCCAGTTGGCGGGCTCGATCAGATCGTCCTGCACCGCAACCTTGAGCTTGGTCATGTCGAAGATCGCGATCTGCTCTTCGATATCGGCCTTCACGCGGTCGATTGGCGGCGGATTGTCGGACAGGCACAGGAAGATCAGCCCGCCGATGTTTTCCAGCGCAACCGGGCGCAGCCCGTTGTCCGCCTTGTTGAAGTCCTCCGGCATGTTGCGCGCGGCCAGCAGCTTGCCGTCCAGCGCAAACGTCCACTGGTGATAGGGGCAAGTGATACGTGCAGACTTGCCCGCGCTTTCACACAGCTTCGCGCCGCGATGGGTGCAAGTGTTGTGGAAGGCGCGGATTTCGCCCTCTTTGCCCCGCACCACGATCACCGAGGTCTCGCCCAGCTCGAACAGAAACTGATCGCCGGGGTTCTTCACGTGCGCGATGGTACAGGCATAGAGCCATACCGATTTCAGCATCACCTCGGTGTCGAAGCGGTAGGCCTCATCGCTCACATAAAGGTTCTGCGGAAGCGTGTAGCCTGTGCGGGTTGCCTTCAGGCTTTCGGCAATCGCGTCAAAGTGCATCATGGGATCAGCTCCGCAATGCGTTGTTGTCCGGGTCGAACGGCGAATCCGGGATGATGACCGCGCGGTGCGCTTCACCCAGGATCACGATTTCCAGTTCCGTGCCGACCGCGGCATGTTCCGGACCGACCATCGCCAGCGCCAGGCTCTTGCCGCAGCGCCAGCCATAGCCGCCCGATGTCGCGCGGCCAACCAGCGTACCATCACGGTAGATCGCTTCCGATCCGCGTGCATCGGCATCGGTCACGTCCAGCACTTCGAGCGTAACGAACTGCCACTTGAGGCCCGCTTCCTTGCGCGCCAGCAGCCCTTCGCGGCCCTTGAACGCCGGCTTCTTGAAGCTGACGAACCGGTCGAGCCCGCTTTCCAGCGCAGCATACTCGATCGAAAGCTCGCGCGGGATCAGCTTGTAGCTCTTCTCGATTGCCATCGCGGTCATCGCGCGGATGCCGAAAGGCTTGATCTGGAACTCGGCACCAGCAGCCATGACCTTGTCGAAGATGTAGTTCTGCATCTCGATCGGATGGTGGATTTCAAAGCCCAGCTCACCGATGAAGTTGACGCGCAGCAGATCGACCTTGGCGAGGCCAAGCGAAACCGACTGCCCGGTGAGCCACGGGAACGCTTCGTGCGAAAGATCGCTGTACGTCAGCTTCTGCAGCACTTCGCGCGACTTCGGCCCTGCAACCACCAGCACGCCCATCGCAGTCGTCAGCCGCTCGAAGCGCACCGAACCATCGGTGGGCAGGGCCTTCAGCAGATAGTCCTGATCGTGCCGCTCCAGCGCACCCGCGGAAACGAGGTAATAGGCCTGCGGACCCTTCTTGTAGACGGTGAACTCGGCGCGCACACCGCCCGCGTCGGTCAGGAGGTACGACAGCGTCACGCGGCCGATCTTCTTGGGCACAACGTTGGAAAGCAGGCCATTGAGCCAGTCTTCCGCGCCGGGGCCGGAGATCATGCATTTGGCAAAGGCGGACATGTCCTGAATGCCGACATGCTCGGTAACGTGGCGGCACTCGTTGCCCACGTGCTCGAAGTAGTTCGAGCGGCGGAACGACCACTTTTCGCGGATCGCCTCACCAGCCACATCGGGGTGGTTGTGGTTGAGGATGACATCGGGCCGGTCGAGATCGGCGTCGCTCAGCTCATAACCCTCGGGCGCGAACCAGTTGGGACGTTCCCAGCCAAACACACTGCCGAACACCGCGCCCAGCGCCTTCATCCGGTCGTAGCACGGCGTACGGCGCAGAGGACGCGCAGCTTCGCGCTCTTCATCCGGGTAGTGCACGGTGAAGACCTTGGCATAGGCCTCCTCGTTTTTCTGGACGAGGTAGCCCTCGCCCGCATAGTCACCGAAGCGGCGCGGATCGACGCCCATCATGTCGATGCTGGGCTCGCCCTCGACAATCCACTGCGCCAGCTGCCAGCCTGCGCCACCAGCGGCGGTGATGCCGAATGAATGGCCTTCGTTGAGCCAGAAGTTCTTCTTGTCCCAAGCCGGGCCGACGATGGGCGAACCATCGGGGGTATAGGCAATCGCGCCGTTATACACCTTCTTGACGCCGACTTCGCCGAACGCGGGCACACGTGCCATGGCGGAGAGGATATAGGGCTCAAGCCGATCCAGAGCATCGGGGAACAGCTCGTATTCGCTGTTGGCCGCCGGGCCCTTCACGTAGCACGCGGGCGCGCCGACTTCGTAGGGCCCGAGCAGCAGGCCGCCGGCCTCCTCGCGCATGTACCAGCTTGCGTCGCTCTCACGCAGCACGCCCATTTCCGGCAGGCCAGCCTTGCGGCGCGCCATGATCTCGGGGTGCTGCTCGGTCACGATGTACTGGTGCTCGACCGGCACGACCGGGATATCGAGCCCGATCATCTCACCCGTCTGGCGCGCGAAGCTGCCGGTGGCGGAAACCACGTGCTCGCAGGTAATCTCGCCCTGATCAGTGGTCACGACCCATTCGCCATTGGCCTTCTGGGTGATGCCGGTGACAGTCGTGTTGCGATAGATCGTGGCGCCGCGCTGGCGGGCACCCTTGGCCAGCGCCTGCGTGAGATCGGCAGGCTGGATATAGCCATCAGCCGGATGCTGGATCGCGCCGAGAACGCCGGTCATATCGGCCAACGGCCAGATCGCCTTGACCTCGTCGGGCGAGAGGAAGTTCACCTCGACGCCGATCGTCTGCGCCACGCCGGCGTAGTACTTGTACTCGTCCATACGGTCGCGCGTGGTGGCGAGGCGGATGTTCGAGACGTTGGAGAAACCGACGTTGAGCTCGGTCTCGGCCTCAAGGCTGGGATAGAGTTCGACCGAATACTGGTGGAGCTTGCCCACCGAGTACGAGAGATTGAACAGCGGCAGAAGCCCTGCCGCGTGCCAGGTGGAACCGGAAGTCAGCTCCTTGCGTTCGATCAGAACGCTATCGCTCCAGCCCAGCTTGGCAAGGTGATAGAGCGTGCTCACGCCCACCACACCGCCGCCGATGACCACCACCCGTGCTGTCGTCTTCATGCTGCCACTCGGCCTCTCGATAATGCTGTCAGGGTGCCGCTATGCCAGCCCCGCACGCGAGGCTGAACCGATCATTGCAGCAATCGAAAAGACTAATGCCGAGTATTAGTGTCAGCTACCCCACCGGCACCGGCAGTTTCGCAAGGCTGTGCGCGCCCCACACCACCGCCGCGCAGGCCAGCAGCGCCAACCACGGCAGCATGCCGGCGCGCTTCACGCTGGCTGTCTCGGCAAAATCATCCGCAAGCGCGGCCGGAAATACGCCCTTGTCCTGAACATAGTGGCGGAAGGCAAAGACCGGCAGGATCAGCAGCACGCCGATCAGGCCGTTGCGCAAGGTGCCCGCGCCATAAACGTCCGCGCCCGCGCCCATGAAGGCCATGTTGACGAAGCCGAGCACCGCGCCAAGGCCCAGCAGCCAAGTGGGGCAGCGAAACGGCCGCTCCCACGTGCCCCGGTCCATGCGGTGGATCCAGCCCGATTGCAGGTTGAGGAAATTGAACGCCATGTAGCAGACGTTGCTGATCATCAGCACCGCGAAGTAGTCCGAAGCGAGCATCAGGATCAGGTTGAAGCCGAGGTCAGTCCACATCGCCGCTGTCGGCGCGCCGTGGCTGTTCACACGGCCAAGGTACTTCGGCAGCCAGCCATCGACCGCCGCCTGATAGAGCGTGCGCGAGGAGCCCATCATTGAGGTCATCACGATCAGCAGCAGCGAGAGGATAAGCGTGGCGATAAAGATGTTCGCGACGACAACCGCGCCTCCGCCCGTTACCCCAAGCCCCTTGGTCACGATCGTAGCCAATGCCAGCGCCACGCCCGAACCATCTCCGATGCGCGGGTCCATCATCGCCTCAAGCCCCAGCGAGGCCTGAAACGCCAGCGGCACCAGCGCGAAGATCACGATGCACAGGATGCCCGAAGCTATCAGCGCGCGCGGCGTATCGCGCGCCGGGTCCTTGAACTCGCGGGTATAACACACCGCCGTCTCGAACCCGTAGGTCGACCAGCCAGCGGCAAACATCGCGGCCGCCATCAGTGTCAGGCCATAACCGTCCCACGTGCCGAAATGCGCATGACCCGCAGCATCGCGCACCAGCGGCAGCAGCGGGAACAGATTTTGCGTCGGCAAATCGCCGGTAATCAGCGGCACGAAGCCGACAAGGATCAGCGGCGCAAGACACGCGATGCCAAGGATTTTCTGCGCCGAAGCAGCCTTCGCCGCGCCGCCATGCTGCAGCGCAAAGGTCAGCAGCAAAAACGCCGAGCCGATGATCGAGACGGCATTGACGCGCAGCGTAAGCTTGTCGCGGATAAAGCCCAGATCGAGCAGCGTGATATGCCAAGTGTTGATCGCGCTATCGGGCGCGAACAGGCTCGCCATGATGTAGCCGGCAGCAAGACTGGTGCCCAAAGTCAGCACCGGCGACCAGGCAAGCCAATTGCACCACACCGAAATCGGCGCGACAAACTTGGAATAGGGCAGCCACGCCGCCGCGCCATAGACCGAGGCACCGCCCGACTTGTGCGGATAAAGCCCGGCAATCTCGGCGTAGACGAAGCTCTGCAGGAACCCCATCATGATCGAAACGATGAAGATCACCCAGCTGGGCTGACCGATCATCGTGGCGATCCCGCCGATGGTGAGGAGCACGCCCGCAGGCACACCGGATGACGCCCAGAACGCGCCCTTCCAATCGAGCGAACGGTGGAGCTGCGCGTCCTCGGCGGTCGCTGTCATCGCTGTACAGTTTCCCAATCGGGCGCAACATAATAGGGCGCATTGGACGGCGCGAGGAGCGGCTTGCCCAGAATGTGATCCGCGCCCTTTTCGCCGATCATGATGGTCGGCGCGTTGAGATTGCCGGTGGTGACTGACGGCATGACCGAGCTGTCGACAACGCGCAGACCTTGAACCCCTATCACGCGGAGTTCGGAATCGACCACTGCCATGGGATCATCCGCCGCACCCATCTTGCAGGTGCACGATGGGTGATAGGCGCTTTCCACCTTCTGGCGCACGAAGGCATCGATCGCCTCGTCGCTGGTCACGTCTGCCCCCGGCTGCATCTCGCGCCCCCGCCACGGTTCGAACGCGCTCTGCTGGAAAATCTCGCGCGTCAGCCGCACGCAGGCGCGCATTTCCTCGATATCGTCCGGGTGGCTAAGGTAGTTGAACCGGATCACAGGCTTGTCGTGCGCGCTGGCGCTGCGCAGCGTCACACTTCCCCGGCTCTTCGAGCGCATCGGACCGACATGGGCCTGAAAGCCATGCTCGCTCGCCAGCGAATTGCCGTCGTAGCTCACCGCCATCGGGAAGAAGTGGTACTGGATATCGGGATAGCGGATGCCCGCTTTGCTGCGGATAAAGCCGCAAGTCTCGAAATGGTTGGTCGCCCCCAGCCCCGATTTCCGGAACAGCCAGCGCGCGCCGACCAGCCCTTTACCCAGCAGGTTGGCGTATTTGTAAAGCGTCACCGGCTTGGTGCAGGCCATCTGGAAATAGAATTCGAGGTGGTCCTGCAGGTTCGCGCCCACGCCGGGCCGGTCTGAAACAACCGGAATGCCATGCTCCGCCAGTTCCGCCGCAGGGCCAATGCCCGAAAGCTTGAGCAGCTGCGGTGAATTGATCGGCCCGCCCGCGAGGATCACTTCCTGGTTCGCGCGCACCACGTGGCGCTTGCCGTAACGTTCGTACTCCACGCCAACCGCGCGGCCCGCTTCCATCACCACCTGCGTCGCGAGCGTATGCTGCAGGACATGAAGGTTAGGCCGCCGCATGGCCGGGCGCAGATAGGCCTTGGCAGCCGAACAGCGCTCGCCGTCGCGCACGGTCATGTCCATCCGGCCGAAACCTTCCTGACGGTAGCCGTTCACATCGTCGGTCAGGCCATAACCCGCCTGCTTTGCGGCATCGAGCCAAGCCTGATTGAGCGGGTTATCAAGCGTGCCGTAACGCGTATCGAGTTGGCCCTCGCCGCCGCGATATTCATCGCCGCCCTCATCGCGCCGCTCGGCCCGCTTGAAGTAGGGCAGCACCGAGGCATAGTTCCAGCCCTTCGCGCCCTCGTCTTCCCACCGCTCGAAATCGAGCGGGTTGCCGCGGATATAGACGAGGCCGTTGATCGAGGACGAACCACCCAGCCCCTTGCCGCGAGGAGTGTGCAGCATGCGGCCATCGAGGCCCGGTTCCGGCTCGCTCTCGTAGCCCCAGTTCCACCGCGTGGTGTTCATCGGAATGGCCAGTGCACTCGGCATCTGGATATAGATCGACTGGTCAGACCCGCCGAATTCCAGCACCAGCACCTTGTGCTTGCCGTCCGCCGAAAGCCGATCGGCCAGCACGCAGCCGGCAGAGCCCGCGCCGACGATTACATAATCGAACTCACCCTCAGTAAGGGGCATCGATCGGCTCCATCGCGACATAGACGCCCTTGAGGCGGGTGAAGTGATGGATCGCCTCGCGGCTGTTCTCGAAGCCAATGCCGGACTGCTTGAACCCGCCAAACGGCATCTCGACGGGGCAGATGTTGAACGTGTTGATCCAGCACGAACCCGCATCCAGCGCCGCGATCACCCGGTGTGCGCGCGTCAGGTCATTCGTAAACACACCCGCAGCAAGGCCGAACTCGGTATCGTTGGCCCGTGCGATCACTTCCTCTTCGCTGTCGAAGGGCAGCACGGTCATCACCGGGCCAAAGATCTCCTCGCGCACCACAGTCATGTCATCGGTGCAGGCCGTGAACACGGTCGGCGCAACGAAATGACCCGCCACAGGAACGCCCTCGGTGACGCGGTGGCCGCCGGTGAGCACCTCGGCGCCCTCGGCCTTGCCCTTCTCGATATAGCCCATGACCTTCTGGAGATGCGCTTCCGAGATCAGCGAGCCCATCTGCGTCGCCGGGTCCATCGGATCGCCCAGCTTGATCCGCTCGGTTCGCACCTTCAGGCTTTCAAGGAACTGCGGCATAATGCTGCGTTCGACGAACACCCGCGTCCCGTTCGAGCAGACCTCGCCCGCTGAATAGAAATTGGCCAGATGCGCGCCAGAAACCGCGTTTTCGATATCGGCGTCGGCGAAAATGATCAGCGGTGATTTGCCGCCAAGCTCAAGTGTCACGTTCTTGAGCGTCGCGGCTGCGCCCTCCATGATCCGCTTGCCGGTTGGCACGCTGCCCGTCAGCGAGATCTTGGCAATGCCGGGATGCGCTGTCAGCAGCGCGCCGGTCTCTCCAAAGCCGTGCAGCACCTGAAACAGCCCTTCCGGCAGCCCGGCTTCAAGGTAGATCTTCTCCACCTCGATGGCAGTCAGCGGGGTCAGTTCAGAAGGCTTGAAGATGATCGCATTGCCGCAGGCCAGCGCAGGCGCGGATTTCCAGCAGGCGATCTGGATCGGATAGTTCCACGCGCCAATGCCTGCGCAGACGCCCAGCGGCTCGCGCCGGGTATAGCCGAACGCCGCCGGCCCCAGATCGATATGCTCGCCCGCAATCGTCGGTGCGATCCCTGCAAAGAATTCAAGGCAATCGATGCCCGAGACGACATCTACCACCAGTGTTTCCTGGATCGGCTTGCCGGTGTCGCGCGTTTCCAGCGCAGCCAGCTCGTCATTGCGCTCGCGCAGAATTTCGGCCGCGCGTCGCAGGATCCGGCCGCGCTCAGTGCCGGTGCGCTTCGCCCATTCCTTCTGCGCTGCTGCGGCCTTGGCAACGGCCGCGTTCACCTCGGCCTCGCCTGCGATGGGCAGGGTTGCCAGCACTTCGCCGGTCGCGGGATTGATCGTCTCGAAGGTGCCCATGGCTCTCACTATTCCAGAAAAGCCCTCTCCCCTTTGAGAGGAGAGGGTTGGGAGAGGGGAAGGCCGGGCCAGATTGAGCCCGGCCGCCGCCCATTACTTCCCGAAGTGCCACACCGCGTTCACACCCCAGGTGCGCGGCTTGCCGTAGACGGTCAGCACATCGCCCCAGTAGGCCGAACCATCGAAGGCATAGCTGCGGTAGGCACGCTCGAACACATTATTCACGAACACCGCCAGATCGAGGTTGGAGCCCGCCGGGGTCAGACCGACGCGCACGTTCTCGACATGGTAAGGCTTCTCGCGCTCAACCGGCGCGCACATCACCGAGTAGCAGAACTTGCCGGTGTAAAGCCCGTCCGCCTGCAGCGAGGCGCGGCCGATGCCAGTGTCGAACTCGTAGCGCACCAACGCGTTGCCAGAGAAGCCCGGGGCCTGCGGCAAGTTGCTCGTCTTCACTGTCACGCCATCCGGGAGCAGCACGTTCTTCACTTCACTGTCCTGCAGCGCGCCCGAAAGCTGCAACGTGAGGCCCGGGATCGGGTGGCTGGTGAGGTCAGCCTCGATGCCCTTGATCTTCGCGGGCAGGTTGCGAACCAACTGCGCTGCGAAGACCTGCACGAAGGCCTGGTAATTCTTGTAGTCATAATAGAACGCAGCGAGGTTGAACTGCGTGTTCCCCGGCAGCTTCGCCTTCAGGCCCACTTCGTAGGCATTCAGCGTTTCCGGACGATACGGGATGTTGTTGATCGTATCGATTAGCTGGGTCGGGAACGGCGTGCCGGTCGAGAAGGTGAACCCGCCCGACTTGGACCCGCGGTTGTAGCTGGCGTAGATCAGCGTATCCGCGTTCGGCTTGTAGTCGATTTCCGCCCGAGCGGTCACGCCGCTGAAGCTCGGAGTGGCCGCATCCGGCGTGACCGTCACGCTGGAGGGCAGCCCGCTCTTGTAGCTCCACGCGGTCGGTGTCGTTGAAGTTCCCGGGCTGATGTCGTTGTAGGAAATGTCGTCCGGCCCGAAATGCAGCGAAAGTGCATAAGGCCCCCGGGGCGATTCAGCGGTGTAGTCGCCGCGCTTCTTGTCGTGCCAGTAGCGCACGCCGCCGATCAACTTCCACTGATCGTTGATCTTGAACTCGTCCTGCGCGAAAAACGCGAAGCTTTCGGTCCGCTGGGTAAAGCGCACGCGCGGGTCATAACCATCGAAGGGCGTTGCATATTTCGCGCGGAACTTGCCATCGATGATCATGCCGAACCCGCCGATGGTCAGGTAATTCCTCCCGAACGTTGCCGCTGCACGCAGTTCCTGTGAGTACTGGTTGGTCTTGGCACCCTGATAGAACACCGTGCCGCTCTCATAGCAGGTCACGCTCTGTGCAGGCGCCGGGCAGGGTGCCGGCGGGCGCGGGTCTCCAAATTCGACATAGGGCAGTTCGGGCTGGCCGTCGCCGCTCTCGATGTAGAACTTGTCGAGGTGTGTGTAGTCGGTGATCGAAGTCACGTCGAACACACCGAGCTTGGCATCGAGCCGCAGCGAGGCGCCGAACACCTTGCGATCGACATAGGCATCGCCCGTGCCGGCCGTCCGCCAGGGATTGCCGCCCTGCGAGGGAGTGATCGACGGGTTCTTGTAGCCGCTGCCGGTGGTGCCGACTGTGCCCCAATAGGCGCAGGCCTCGTTCTCGGCAAGGAACTCACCCTGGAAATTCGCATTCGGACATGCCGGGGCAAGTGTATAGACGCCGGCCTGGCGTTCCTTGTCCGCCTGCGTGTAGCGCACGGTGAGCTTCGCCTTGAAGTCGCTGCTCGGCTCCCACTTCAGGATGCCGCGAAGCGACCAGTGGTTGTCCGCGCCGCGGTCCGGCTGACCGGGGGTGATGTTCTTGAGGTAGCCGTCATCGCGCGAATACTGACCCGCGATGCGCGCCGTCAGCGTGTCGGACAGCGGGCCCGAAACCGCGCCTTCCAGGATCGTCTGGTTGAAGCGGCCATAGATGGCCGAGAGATAGCCGTCGAGCTTGTCGGTCGGCTGGGCAGAGATGAACTGCACCGCGCCGCCCGTGGCGTTGCGGCCAAACAGCGTCCCCTGCGGACCGCGCAGCGCTTCGACGCGCGCCAGATCGAACACCGGGAAGCTCGCCGTGGTGATCGACGAGGTATAGCTGTCGTCCTGATAGACAGCGACCGGCGGTTCCTGCTGATCACCATAGTCGTTCTGCGATACGCCGCGGATATTGTAGACCACCTGGCTCGAGCCATAGGCGTTGAACTTGAGGTTCGGGATCGCGCGCACCACGTCGGTCGCGTTGGTGATGTTGAGCGCCTTGATCTCCTTGGCGCTGACCACACTGACGGCGATGCCGACATCGTTGAGCTTCTGCTCGCGGCGCTGCGCCGTGACGACGATCTCGCCGGTCTGTTCCGGCGTGGCAGCGGTTTCGGTGGCCTGCGCATCCTGCGCGGCTGCCGGTACGGCCAGAAGGCCCAGCGCTATGCCCGCAAGGGCCGTGCCCGCCAGCACCGTGCGGCGGATGGAGTTAGTGTGCGACATGCTCATGTTCTTTTTCTCCCCGAAGAGAAGGGCCCCGACCCAGGTGTCCCTCCCGCTTCTTCAGATGCCGCAGGGACTGCCCCAAGCCCCGGGCACGCGCAAGCGGCCCGGGCGTGCGCTGAACCGAAGTTCGCCGCCCGCGGTGAAAATAAAGCAACAATTTCAGAATATTATCTCGCGATCTACGCAATCTTCGCAAATAATAGTATCCATTAGATGTTGGAATGCCGGAGATTCCGGCCCTCATCCTTCCAGAAACAGCTCCGCCGCCGCATCGATGATCGCATCGGCATCGAGCCGGTAGGTGCGATAGAGATCAGGCAAATCGCCCGTCTGGCCGAACCGCTCCACCCCCAGCGGGCTCACCCGCATGCCCTTGACCGCGCCAAGCCACGAAAGCGCGGCAGGCGATCCGTCGATCACCGTGACCAGCCCAGCCCCCGGCGCCAGCGCCCCCAGCAGGCTCTCGGCATGGCTCGGATCGGGGCGTTTTCCCGTCCAGCGCGCCGCGCGCCGTGCCGACCAGCCCCGGTGCAGGAGATCGGGCGAAGTCACGTTAAGCAGCCCCAGCCCCGGCAGATCCTCGCTCAGCGTTTCCCACGCGGCCAGCGCCTCGGGCGCGATGGCTCCGGTGAACACAATCGCAGATTCCGCACCCGGCGCCGGACGCCTCAGCCAGTAGGCCCCCTTCAGCGCATCGGCTTCCCAGCTCTCGTCCTCGCGCTCTGCTTGCGCGATGGAGCGCGTGCTGAGCCTGAGGTACACAGAACTGCCATCGGGCTTTTGCATGTGTTCGAACGCATGGCGCATCAGCAGGGCAACCTCGTCGGCAAAGGCCGGCTCGAAATAATCGAGGCCCGGCTGGCCCATGCCGATCAGCGGTGTGTTGATCGATTGGTGCGCCCCGCCCTCGGCCGCCAGCGTCAGCCCCGAAGGCGTGCCCACCAGCAGGAAGCGCGCATCCATATAGCAACTATAGTTCAGCGCATCGAGCCCGCGCGCGATGAACGGATCGTAGACCGTCCCCACTGGCAGCAACCGCGTGCCGAAATGCGGCGCGGAAAGACCGAAAGCCGCTAGAACGAGGAAGAAATTGGTTTCCGCAATCCCGAGCTCGACATGCTGACCGGCGGTGTTGCCCACCCACTTCTGCGCCGAGGGAATGCGCGCGGCCTGAAACACATCCTTGAGCTCGCTGCGGCGAAACAGCCCGCGCCGGTTGACGAAGCCGCCGAGATTGGTGGTCTGCGTCACGTCGGGCGCGGTCGTCACAATGCGGTCGCCCAGCGGATCGCCGGGCCGCGCAAGGTCCATCAGGATGCGGCCAAACGCGCTTTGCGTCGATTGTTCCTCGCCCTCGGGCACGGGCAGGCGCGCCGGCACCGGCACTGCGGGCGGCGTGTGCTCCGGCTCCTTGCGGCCCAATGCGCTGCCATCCACAAACGCCTTGAGCTGCGCAGCGGCATTCGCCCCCAGCCCGCCATAGGGTTCCCACTCATCGCCTTCGGGAATGCTCAGGCTCTCGCGCAGCTGTGCGATCTGCGGGCCGTTCATCATGCCCGAATGGTTGT
>CANGJB010000044.1 GCA_947453945.1 Sphingomonadaceae bacterium | reverse complement strand
GGGCTGTAGCCCTTGCACGCCTGAGGCCTCTTTTTCCCCCTACTCGGCCGTCGCCTGTGCCGCCTCGCGCGCCACCACGCGGCGCAGGGCGTTGGCGTAAGTCGCCGGGTCCTGCGCGCCGGGGATCATGTATTTGCCGTTGATCACCATCGCGGGCACGCCGCTCACGTTCCAGTCCCACGCCTGCTGCTCGCCCGCCTCGACAATGGCGTCGATCTCCGGATCGGCCAGCGCGGCGGCGGCCTCGGCGCGGTCGATGCCGATCGAGGCAGCGACGTCGGTGAGGACGGCGGGATCGTTCATCCGGCGGCGCTGCTGGAAATGCGCATCGAACAGCGCGCGCTTCAGCCGCACCTGCATTTCGGGCCCATGATCGCGCAGCACGGCAACCAGCAGACGGTGCGCAAGGCGCGTGTTCCACATCATCGCGGGCGGGGGATCGCCTTCCCCGGTATAGCTGAACGAGTAGCCCGCCGCTTCCGCCGCCTGCGCCATCCGCCCGCGCGCATCCGCTGCCTGATCGGGCGTGCGGCCATACTTGCGCTGGATATGCGCCGCGCTTTCCTCGCCGCCCTCGGGCATGTCCGGATTGAGCTCGAAGGGATGGAAGCGCACCGTGGCGCTGATCTCGCCGTCCAGCCCGGCCAGTGCGGTTTCCAGCTGATTGTGGCCGATCACGCACCACGGGCACATGACATCGGACCAGATATCGACGGTGACGGGAACAGGCCGGGATGCTGTTTCACTCATTGATCGATCCACCATTTCAGGAGGTGATGCGCGACGGCGAAGGGCGGTGGGGCGATGAACGCGCCGTCTTCGCGTCCGGTTTTCAGGCCTTCCATCGCATAGACCACCTCTTCACGCGTGAACCAGCGCGCGTCGTCAAGCTCGGTCGTGTCGATGGTGATCGCCGGATCATCGGCATAGGCATGGCAGCCGATCATCAGCGAGGAGGGGAACGGCCAGGGCTGGCAGGCGACATACTGCACATCGCGCACCCGCACGCCCGCTTCCTCGAACACTTCGCGCGCCACGGCCTCTTCGATGGATTCGCCGGGTTCGACAAAGCCCGCCAGCGCCGAATAGCGCCGCGCAGGAAAACGCGGCTGGCGGCCGAGCAGGAGCTGGCCTTCCCATTCGACCGACATGATCGTGACGGGATCGACACGCGGGAAATGCTCCCCCTTGCAATCCATGTTGGTGCACTTGCGCTGCCAGCCGCCCTTGCCGAGCTTGGTGGCATAGCCGCAGCGCGCGCAAAAGCGGTGGCGGGCGTGCCAATCGACCAGTGCGCGGGCGCCGCCATAGGTCGCAAGATCAGCGGCAGGAAGCGCGGCCATCGCGCCCCACAGCCGGGGATTGGCCGGGCCGGGATTGCCCTTGGCCGTGGGCGCAACCGCCGCGAAGCAGGCGCGCCCTTCGGCATCGAGGCCGAGGAACACCAGTTCGTCCGCCGGGTCCGCATCGGCAAGGCTGGCCCAGACCAGCGCGCCATCATCGCCGATCACCGGATCGAGCCCGTCCATGCGCAGCAGCCGCGCGCGCCAGTTCGTCAGCTCGGCCAGCTTTTCGGCATCGGCACGGATGTGGTCTGCGCGATCAAGCCCGGAACCGGTGAAGGCAATGGGAGGTTCAGGTCTGTAGAGCATCGTTGTCATGCCGCTTTCTTCATGGCCGAAAAGTCAGTGAGCACCGCCTTGGGAAACTCCTCGGAAAGCGGCAGCGCCATCGATGGCATGTATTGCACGAACAGGCCCGCGCGCAGGCCGATACGCGTGTTGACGAAGCCGATTGTCCCTGCTGCGCCCGACCAGCCATAGGTCCCCGCGTCCGCGCCGAGCCCGACACGGCCACCCGCGCCAAAGCCTGCACCCGCAACCCACGTGCCCGAAAGGTCCGCACTTTGCGGCAGCAGATTGCTGGTGCCCAGCCGCACCGCTGCCTCGCTCATCACCCGTGTCGTGCCGATCACGCCGCCGCCCGCGAGCATCATCAGGAAGCGGTCGTAATCGCGCGGGCTGCTGACAAGACCGGCACCACCGAACGGGAAGGCCGGCGGATCGAGATAGACCGACGTTGCGCCCGGATCGAGCGGATCCGCCTTGCCATCATGGATGAGGTAGTTGGTGGTGAGGCGCGGGGCCTGCCCGGCGCTTACCTGGAAGCCGGTGCTTGCCATCCCGCAGGGGCCGAAGATCCGCGTGGCAAGGAAGGAAGCGAAATCCTGCCCGGACACCACCTCGATAACTCGCCCGACCAGATCGAGCCCGACCGAATAGCTCCATCGCGTACCCGGCTCATACACCAGCGGCATCTCGGCGAGCTTGTCGGCGAACTGGGTCAGGCTGGGCACTGTCTTCACCCCGCTGAACGGGGGAATGGCCATGCGCGATGCCTGTCCCGGCACCAGCCCGGCGGCTTCGTAGGCCTCCTTGATCGGCCCCTTCTGGATGATCGAATAGCCAAGGCCGGCCGTGTGCGTCAGCAAGTGGCGCAGCGTGATCGGCGTCTGTGCAGGCTTCAGTTCGGTGATCGAGCCGTCCGGCGTCACCTGCACCTGCATCTTCGCGAACTTGGGCAGAAAATCGCTGATCGGCTGATCGAGCCCGATCTTTCCTTCATCGACCAGCATCATCGCGGCCATGCCGGTGATCGGCTTGGTCATCGAATAGATGCGGTACAGGCTGTCGAGATCGACCGGCACGGCAGAATCAAACGCCATGGTCCCGCGTGCGATCTGCCCCGGCGGGGCGCTGCCCCAGCCCAGTGCCGCGACCGCGCCGGCCAGACGGCCCGAGGCGACATAGTCGTACACAAGATTGGTCACCGCAGGATATATCACCTCGGTCGAAGGCTGGGCGAGCAGGCGCCCGGGCAGCGCGGCCGAACCGGCAAGACCAGCCCCTAGCCAGCCAGCAGATCGCAGCAGGGAGCGCCGGGAAAGCATAAGCGAATGATCTTGCATGATTTACCTGTGAGCTAGCGCAAGGCGCGCAGCCTTGGCAAAAACCGTCGGAAGCCCCGCTGCCTCGATCTCTTCGACCGGCCAGAACGCCCCCTCAGGCAGATTAGCGCAATCGGCGCGGTCGCAAAGCATCAATTGCAATACGAGATCGAAATGCGTGAAGCCATGTCGCACAGTGCCACCCTGGCGCCATTCTCCCGGCACTGGTGGCTCGGCGTGGCCATCGGCTCTGGCCGACCAGCCATCATCGGGCAGCGCGCGCATGCCGCCCAGCATCCCCTTGCCTACCCGCTGCACCAGAAGCACCGCGCCATCCTGTTCGATCCAGAAGGCAGTGCCGGTGCGCGTCGGCTTGGCCTTCTTCGCCGCCTTTACCGGATAAGTCTCCGCCGTCCCCGCCGCCCGCGCGGCGCAGTGGGCAGCAAGCGGGCAAAGGAGGCATCGGGGGGAGCGCACCGTGCAGATCGAGGAGCCCAGATCCATGAGCCCTTGCGCGAAATCGCCCGCGCGCGTGTCCGGCGTGATCCCGTCAGTCGCGGCGCGGATCGCGGACCGGCCGGCGGGGAGCGGCTCGGCAATCGCGAACAGGCGCGAAACCACCCGCTCGACATTGGCATCGACCACCACGGCCCGCTCGCCAAAGGCGATCGCGGCCACGGCGGCGGCGGTATAGGCGCCTAGCCCGGGGAGTTCGCGCAATTGCGCCTCGGTGCGCGGAAAGCCGCCGCGCCGGGCCACCTCACGCGCGCAGGCCAGCAGATTGCGCGCGCGAGCATAATAGCCAAGCCCCGCCCAGGCGGCCATGACATCGGCATCTGCCGCCGCCGCCAGCGCCTCCACCGTGGGCCAAAGATCGAGGAACTTCGCATAGTAAGCGCGCACCGCAGCGACAGTGGTCTGCTGCAGCATCACCTCGGAAAGCCACACGCGGTAGGGATCGGGCGCAGGATCACCGGGCAATGCACGCCACGGCAGGCGCCGCGCGTTAACGTCGTACCAGGCGAGCAACGCCGCTCCGACGCCGCCGCCATCCCCGATCCGAACGCTCTCGCCACTGGCCTGCATGGCGCGGCTATGGCATGGCGGCGCGGACAATGGAACGCGATCCGCCCTCCCCTCCCAAAAGCGCCAAGCCTGCCGCGGCGCCGCGTGCCTATGAACGCCCGCGCGGCGGAGAGGCGCGCGCCATCGCCGATCTCATGCCCACGATCGGGCGCACTGCGTTCCGCCGCTTCGGCTTCGTGCAGAGCTCGGTCGTCTCGCGCTGGGGCGAGATCGTGGGGATGGCCCATGCCCGCCACTGCGCGCCCGAATCGATCCGCTTCCCCCCCGGCGAAAAGACCGAAGGCATTCTCCAGCTGGTCGTCACGCCGGCCCATGCCCCGCTGATCCAGCATGTGATCCCCGAGATCATCGAGCGGGTAAACCGCTTCTTCGGCTATCGCGCGGTGGCACGTGTGAAGTTGCGGCAAGGCGAGGTTCAGCCGCCCCCTGCCAACGATGCGCAGCGCCCGCTGAGGACCGCACCGCCTTCGCTGAAGCCGATTCCGATGGAACTGGGTGATAGCCTGCGCGATATCGGCGACCCTGAGCTGCGCACGGTACTGGAATCGCTGGCGCGCAGCCTGGGTGAGGCAAACGGAAAGCAAGACTGACGATGCGTACGATGTTTAAGAATCTGGGCCTTCTCCTTGCCGCGCTGTGCGGTGCCCTGCTGCTGACAGCGGCGGCCAAGCCCGCCCGCGCGCCCGCAGGGTCAGCCGCCAAGGTCAACTGGAACAACGTCGTCACCCGCACGCCGCTTGACAGCCACCTGCTCGGCAACCCCGATGCGCCGGTCAAGCTGGTCGAATACATCAGCTACACATGCCCGCACTGCGCGCATTTCGAGCAGGAATCCGATGCCCAGCTGCGCATCGGCTTCGTCGCTACGGGCAAAGGCTCGATCGAGGTCAGAAGCTATGTGCGCGATGGGGTGGACCTGACCGTCTCGCTGCTGGCGCACTGTGGGCCGCCGTCCAAATTCTTCGGCAATCACAGCACCTTTCTGCGTCACCAGACCACATGGATGGCGCCGCTCGCCAGCCTGACCGATGCGCAGAAAGCGCGCTGGTCGAACCCCGATTTCGCGACGCGCACCCGGACCATCGCCAGCGACCTCGGGCTCTACAGCCTGATGCAAGCGCGCGGCTACGACCGGACGGCGGCCGACCGCTGCCTCGCCGACAAGGCGCTGGCCGAGCGTTTGGCCAAGAACACCAAAGAGGCGAGCGAGAAGGATTTCATCAGCGGCACGCCCAGCTTCGTGCTCGATGGCGTGCCGCTGAGTGGCACTTATTCCTGGGCCACGCTCAAGCCGCAAGTCGAGGCGCGGCTGCGCTAAGTCGTCAAAATACCCGGCTGGCTGCGCGCATGCCCCTTCAATCACGCCGGCCAATCGGCTAGCACCATTCCGTCCGGTATCTCCACGAGCGAAACGAACCCGAACCCATGCAGACCAAGCTTCTTTCACCCGGCCACCTCATACTCGCCCTGATCGCGCTGCCGCTGGCGCTGGGCCTTGCCGCGTGCGGCAAGAAGGATGAAGCCGGGGCCGGCCCCGTGGGCGCGCCGCTCAATGCCGTGCCGCCGCCTGCGGGCAAGGCCTGGACCGATGTGATCGCGGTGACGCCTGAGGGAGGCTATGTCATGGGCAACCCCAATGCGCCGATCAAGGTGATCGAGTTCGCCTCGCTCACCTGCCCGCACTGCGCCGAATTCGAGGAAAAGGGCTTCCCGCACTTGCGCGATGATTACGTCGCCAAGGGCACCGTGAGCTTGGAGTTCCGCAACTTCGTGCGCGATCCCTATGATACCACGATGGCCATGCTGGTGCGCTGCGGCTCACCCGAGAGCTTCTTCGCGCTGACCGAGCAGGTCTATGCGAAGCAGAAGGAAATCTTCGACCAGCTCAAGCCGGTCGGCCCGGAGCTTCAGGCCGCCAACCTGCCGCAAGCCCAGATCTTCAAGGCAATCGGCGAACGCGGCGGGCTCACCGATTTCTTCGCGGCGCGCGGGATCGCCAAGGATCAGGCCGCGCAGTGCCTCGCCAAGACCGAAACTGCAACCAAGCTAGCCGACGACACTTCGAAGGCAGGCGACACCTACAATGTCACCGGCACGCCCACCTTCATCGTCAATGGCCGCAATGCCGAAGTCGCGACTTGGGAAGCGCTGGAGCCGATCCTCAAGCAGGCGGGCGCGCGTTGATCAGGCGGTACTGATCACAGCCATGCGGCGCGGGGGCGGATAGCATGGCGGATAGCTCGGCAGGCGGGCGAGTGCCGATGCAGTTCACGCGGCTGAAGCTCTCTGGCTTCAAGAGCTTCGTCGAACCCGCAGAACTGCGCATCGAACCCGGCCTGACCGGGGTTGTCGGCCCCAATGGCTGCGGCAAATCCAATCTGCTCGAAGCGATCCGCTGGGTCATGGGCGAAGGCTCGGCGCGCTCGATGCGCGGCGGGGGCATGGACGATGTGATCTTCGCCGGCACCGCCAGCCGGCCTTCGCGCGACTTTGCCGAAGTGCTGCTGAACGCCGAGACCGATCCTTCCGGCCCCTTTGGCGGCGAACTGGAAGTGGTTCGCCGGATCGAGCGCGGCGCGGGCAGCGCCTACCGTGTGAACGGCCGCGATGTGCGCGCCAAGGATGTGGCGCTAGTCTTCGCCGATGCCGCCACCGGTGCCCACAGCCCGGCGCTGGTCAGCCAGGGCCGCATTGCCGCCGTGATCGCGGCCCGCCCGGCAGAACGGCGTGCGATGCTCGAAGAAGCGGCGGGAATCGCCGGGCTGCATGTGCGGCGCAAGGACGCAGAAACCAAGCTGCGCGCGACCGAGACCAATCTCGCCCGGCTCGACGACCTCATCGTGACGCTTGAAGCGCAAGTCGGCACGCTGCGCCGTCAGGCCCGCGCGGCAGAACGCTACAAATCGCTGAGCGAGCGCGTGCGCGTGGCCGAGGCGCGGCTGATCTTTGCGCGCTGGCGCGATGCGGCGGCAGCGGCGGAAGCGGCGCGGTCCGCAGCGAAAGCGGCTGAAGATGCCGTAACAGCTGCACAAGCCAGCGCGCGCTCTGCGCAGGATGCGCAGCACACCGCCGCAGCGGCGCAAAGCGAGGCGCGCGATGCGCTGTTCGATCGGCGGCAGGATGTCGCCGCAGTGGACCAGCGCGTCGCCGCGCTCAATGCGCAGGCAGAGGCGGCCACGCAGCGGCTGGCCGATATTGATCGCCAGATCCGCCGGATCGAGGCAGAGCAAGGCGAGGCCGACCGCCTTACGCGCGACGCCGCCGAGGCGCTGGCGAAGCTCGAAGGCGAACTGGCCGCAGCCGAAGCCGCCCTCGCGGCGCAAACGGCTGAGGCACCATCACTCAAATCGGCCGAATCCGCAGCCGAACAAGCGGCTCGCGCCGCCGAACTGGCGCTCGCCGCGATGGTGGCAGAGCAAGCCGGGATCGAGGCGGAATGGCGTGTCGCCGAAGCGGCTGTGACCGCCGTGCGCCAGCGTCTTGCGCGGCTGGACGGCGAGGACGCGCGGCTCGCAGCAACGGCGCGCGCGCTCGACGCCGAGCCTGATCCGGCCGAGGCGATGGCAACCGCCGAAGCGCGCCGCGCCGAAGCCGCCGAAACGCTCGCCGCCGTGGGCGAGACGCGTACGCGCCTGACCAGCGAGCGTGAGCGCCTTGCCATTGTGCGTGAGGGCGCATCTGCAGACCTTGCCGCGGCGCGCGCCGATCTTGTCGGGCTGGAGCGCGAGGCGGCGGCGCTTGCGCGCGACAAGGCTGCCCGCGAAGCTGCCGCCGCGCGCACCGGCAAAGGCCCCAGCGCTCTCGCTGCCACGCGTGCCGCGCCGGGGTATGAGCGCGCGCTTGCCGCCGTGCTCGGGCGCGATTCGGGCGCGCCGCTCGGTGCCGCGCCTGCCGGGGATGGCCGTTTCTGGACGGGAGCGGAGGCCCCCACCACTCGCGCCGATGCGCTGATCCACCATGTGACCCAGAGCCCGCCAGAACTCGCAGCCCGCCTCGCGCTCGTTCGCGTGGCCGAAGCCGATGCGGGCGAGCAGCTCGCCCCCGGCGAATGGCTGGTCACGCGCGAGGGGCACTTGCGCCGCTGGGACGGCTTTGTCGCGCGCGGAGAGGGCGGCGCCGAAGCCGCCGTGCTTGCCGCCGAGAACCGCCTCGCCGAACTCGAAGCCGCGCTGCCAGCACGCCGCGCGGCTGTTGAAACTGCCGAGGCCGCCAGCAGCGCCGCACAGGCCGATCTCGCACAAGTCCAGGCCGAACTCACCGCCAGTGAGCGCGCACTCGCCGCCGCCGCCGATGCCGAACGCAGCGCCTTGCGCGCACTCGATCAGGCCGAGGCCGCGCGCGCCCGCATCGCCGTTCGCCGCGCCGAGATCGACCGCGCCGGGGCTGACCTCGCCGCGCAGCGCAGCGCGGCCGGGACCGAGCTGGCCGAGACTGAAGCCCGCCGCGCGGCCCTCCCCGATCCCGCCGCCGGGCGCGCCGCCGTCGAAGCGGAGCGCCAACGCAACGACCGCGCGCGCGCAGCCTACCAATCCGCCATGGCCGCCGTTGCCGCGCACGGACAAGCACTAGCAGTCGGTAAGGAACGGCTCGGCGCGCTGCGCGGTGACATCCGCGGGTGGCAGGCCCGCGCCGGAGACGCCGCACGGCGGCTGGCCGCCATGGCCGGGCAAGCCGAAGACCTTGCCGGTGAACGCGCGATGCTCGCCGCCCGCCCCCCGGCCCTCGCCCGCGAGCTTGAAGACGCGAAGGTCATCCGCACCCGCTGCGCTGCCGATCTCGCTGAAGCCGAGACAACGCTGGCACGCACCGAGGCAGAGGCGCGCGCGGCAGAGACTGCGCTTTTCGCCGCGAACGAAGCGCTCGCCACTGCGCGCGAGGCCCGGGCCGGGCTTGCCGCAAGGGCCGAAAATGAGGACCTGCGCCGACAGGAAATGGCCGGCATCGCGGGTGAACGCTTCCAGTGCCCGCCGCCGCTCCTGCCCGAACGCATCGGGTTTCCCGGCAGCGATGTGGGTGCGGCGCCCGAAGAATCCGCCGCGCACGACCGCCTGATCGCAGAGCGCGAGCGGCTCGGCCCCGTCAACCTCGTCGCCGCGACCGAACTCACCGAATCGGAAGCGCAGCACGTCGCCATCGTTACCGAACAGGCCGAACTAGGCGAGGCGGTGAACCGCTTGCGCGGCTCCATCGGCGCGCTCAACCGCGAGGGACGCGAGCGCCTGCGCGCCGCGTTCGAGGCGGTTGATGGGCACTTCCGGCGCCTTTTCGCGCGGCTGTTCGGCGGAGGCGAGGCGCATCTGGCGCTGGTCGACAGCGACGATCCGCTCGAAGCCGGGCTCGAAATATTCGCGCAGCCGCCGGGCAAGCGCCTACAATCACTCACCCTGCTTTCGGGGGGCGAACAGGCGCTCACCGCCGTCGCGCTGATTTTTGCGCTGTTCCTTACCAACCCTGCACCGATTTGCGTGCTCGATGAAGTCGATGCCCCGCTGGATGATGCCAATATCGAGCGCTTCTGCGACTTGCTCGATGCGATGGCCGCGGAAACCACCACCCGCTATCTGATCGTGACGCACAATGCCGTGACCATGAGCCGGATGCACCGCCTGTTCGGCGTGACCATGGTGGAGCGCGGGGTTTCGCGGCTGGTCAGCGTGGATCTGGGTGGAGCGGAAAGTTTGCTGGCGGGGGCAGCGCCCGCTTAGTCCAGCACGAAGCGCGGGCCCGGCCCTGCCGCCGCGGCGCGGTCTTCCTTGTTGTAAAGCGCGCAGCGATCGAGGCTCAGGCAGCCGCAACCGATGCATTCATCCAGCTTGTTGCGCGTGCGCGTCAGCAGCTGGATGCGGCCATCGATCTCGCCGCGCAGCGAGCGGCTGATGCGCTGCCAATCGAGCACCGTCGGCGTGCGGCCCTGCGGCAGTGAGGCCAATTCGCGCTCGATCTCGGCAAGGCCCAGCCCCAGCCGCTGCGCAATGAGGATGAAGCTCAGCCGGCGAATGTCGGAGCGCAGAAAGCGGCGCTGGTTGCCCCCGGTACGCACCGAGGCAATCAGCCCGCGCTCCTCGTAATAGCGGATGGCGGACACAGCGAGCCCTGTGCGCTGCGACACCACGCCGATCGGCACCAGATCGTTGCGCCCCTTGGTCAATCTGGCAACCATCGCAAAATCCCGGAAGTTTAACTTGATCTCAAGTCAGCTTGAGGTTGCATAAGGACTATTGCGTAAAAGGTCTACACAGGAGTTTTTTTGCCATGGCAGCCGCTGTTGCACGCCTCGAACATATCAATATCCGTATCAGCGACCCTGATCGCACCGCTGCCTTCCTGGCCCGCCTTTGCGGCTGGCACGAACGCTGGCGCGGCCCTTCCCAGCTTGGCGGGTGGACCATCCACCTGGGATCCGAGAGCGCCTATATCGGCCTCTATCAAGGCGAGGCTCCGCTGCCGGGCCCATTCGCGAAAGGCGAGCCGCTCAACCACATCGGGCTGGTCGTCGATGATCTAGATGCTGCCGAGCGGATCGTGATAGAGGCCGGGCTGAAACCGTTCAACCACGGGGACTATGAGCCAGGCCGCCGGTTCTACGTTTTTGACTGGGACGGGATCGAATGGGAACTCGTCAGCTACAACTGAGCAGTTGCGCCCA
The DNA here is from genome assembly GCA_947453945.1 of Sphingomonadaceae bacterium. Classification (GTDB taxonomy): domain Bacteria; phylum Pseudomonadota; class Alphaproteobacteria; order Sphingomonadales; family Sphingomonadaceae; genus Novosphingobium. Next base: position 12,523 of record CANGJB010000044.1, on the reverse strand, counting down.
CTACAAAGCAGGCCGCCGCCATCAATGCGCCGGCGAACCGGTTGCTGCGGAATCGCGCGAGCGCGCTGCCACCATCAGCGGTATCAAGCGTCAATGCCTGCCAAGCGAAGTGCAGCGCGACGGGCAGCAGAGCGAGCAGCGCGACGCAATCGGGCCGCACGAGCCACACAGCGCCCGCCCAGCAGGCCAGCGCCATGGCATAGAGCCCGATCACCCCGGCGCGCACATGGGCGCCGAACGAAAGTGCGGAGGAGCCAATGCCGACCATGGCATCATCCTCGCGGTCCTGCAGCGCGTAGATCGTGTCATAAGCCATGCACCAGGCCCAGCACCCGGCATAGAGCGCAGCGAGCGGGGCCAGCTGGTCAAAACCCGTCACCTCGATCCACCCGACCGGCGCACCCCACGTGAAGACAAGGCCAAGCCAAGCTTGGGGCCAGCCGGTAATGCGTTTCATGAACGGATAGGCCGCCACCAGCCCCAGACTGCCCAGTGCCACCACTTGCGCTTCCCAGCGCAGTTGCAACAGCACGAGCAGCCCAACCCCGCACAGTACAAGCAGCCACGCCAACGCCACCTTCTTCGAGATCGCCCCGCTGGCAATGGGCCGGGCTGCCGTGCGCGCGACGCGGGCATCAAGATCGGCATCGACGATATCGTTGTAGACGCAGCCCGCCCCGCGCATCGCGATGGCGCCAAGCAGAAACCACAGCAGAGTGCCCCACCGCCCGGTGCCCCCTGCCAGAAACAGCCCCCACGCACAGGGCCAGAACAGCAGCCACCATCCGATCGGCCGGTCAAACCGCGCGAGCAGCGCAAGATCGCGCACGGCAGACGGGAGGAGCGCCATCAGCCCCTTGTGCTCGCTATCGGGAACTATTTCGGGAACGGTGGACATGCCGCTTGGCATAGCCCTCCTGCCGCCAATCGGCTAGAGCCCAGCCCATGCCTGCCACCCCCGCCTGGCCGCCCAAGTCGGCCCCCCGTCTGTTCATCCCCGGTCCGCTGGCCGAGTGCGCGCAGGTTTTGCTTGATGGCGGGCAAGCGCATTACCTTGGCAAAGTGATGCGCGTGGCGCCCGGCGATGCGGTGATCCTGTGCGATGACGAGACCGGCGAGTGGCTTGCGCGGGTGGCCGTGGCGGGCAAGCGCGATGTGGCGCTTACCATCGAAACCCGGCTGCGCCCGCGAGAGAACGTGCCGGATTTCTGGCTCTGCGCCGCGCTGACCAAGAAAGCGGCGTTTGATCTCTTATTGGAAAAGGCCACCGAACTCGGCGTCGCCGCGCTCCGCCCCGTGCTGACCCGCCGCTGCGTGGCTGACAAGCTCAACCCCGATCGCGCGCAAACGATCATGACCGAGGCGGCCGAGCAATGCGCGCGTACTGCGCTCCCCGCGCTAGAGGGGCCGATGAAGCTGGAAGCCCTGCTGCGCGACTGGCCGGAGGGACGCGCCCTGTTTTTCGCGGATGAGAACGGCGGCACGCCCGCCGCTGCAGCCTTTGCGTCACACCAAGGCCCGGCGGCGGTGCTGGTCGGCCCCGAAGGCGGCTTTGACGATGCCGAGCGCACCTTGATCCGCGCGCATCCCGCAGCCATCGCCATTTCGCTCGGCCCGCGCGTGTTGCGCGCCGAGACTGCTGCGATTGCGGCGACCGGGCTGTGGATGGGAACCTGCGGCGACTGGTCTGCGCCCACAGGCTGAAACTATCCTCTCTGTTTTCGGCTGGCGCGCGCCCTCGCGGCGCACTAACGAAACGCGCATGAGCACGAGACAAGTTTCGAATCGCAACGATCCCATCATCGAGAACCGCGACCAGCTCGTGGAGCCGATGGCCAAGGGCGAAAAGCCGCGCGAGGCCTGGCGGATCGGCACCGAGCACGAAAAGTTCGTTTACCGGACGGCGGATCGTGCTGCGCCGTCCTACAGCGAGCCTGGCGGCATCCGCGATCTGCTGCTCGCGCTGCAGGACTACGGCTGGACGCCGATCATGGAAGACAGTGACACCGGCCCCAACGTAATCGCGATGGGCGGCACGGACGGCGCGGTCAGCCTCGAACCAGCCGGCCAGCTCGAACTCTCGGGCGCGCCGCTGGAAAACCTGCACCAGACTTGCGCCGAAACCGGCCGCCACCTCGCACAGGTCAAGACCATCGGCGACAAGCTCGGCCTTGCCTATCTCGGCATGGGGCTCTGGCCCGACAAGACCCGCGAAGAACTGCCGATCATGCCCAAGGGCCGCTATGACATCATGCTGCGGCACATGCCGCGCGTGGGCACCATGGGCCTCGACATGATGCTGCGCACCTGCACCATCCAGACCAACCTCGATTATTCGAGCGAGGCCGACATGGTGAAGAAGTTCCGCGTTTCGCTGGCTCTCCAGCCGCTGGCGACCGCGCTGTTCGCCAATTCGCCGTTCCTTGAAGGCAAGCCCAACGGGTTCCTTTCCTATCGCAGCCACATCTGGACCGACACCGATCCGGCCCGGACCGGGATGCTCTCATTCGTGTTCGACGAGGGCTTCGGCTACGAACGCTATGTCGACTACATGCTCGACGTGCCGATGTACTTCGTGTTCCGGAACGGGCGCTACATCGATGCGGCGGGCCAGTCGTTCCGCGCGTTTCTGGATGGCAAGCTCCCCGCGCTGCCGGGCGAGAAGCCGACCCGTTCGGACTGGATCGATCACCTTTCCACGGCCTTCCCTGAAGTGCGGCTCAAGAGCTTCCTTGAAATGCGCGGCGCCGATGGAGGCCCGTGGAACCGGATCTGTGCGCTTCCCGCGCTGTGGGTCGGCCTTCTCTATGATCAGACCGCGCTCGATGCGGCATGGGATCTGGTCAAGGACTGGGACATGGATGGCCGTGAACGCTTGCGCGCCAGCGTGCCCAAGCTGGGCCTTGATGCGCCGCTGCCGGGTGGCGGCACGCTTCGTGATATCGCCGCAGAAGTGCTCGCTATCGCGCGCGGCGGCTTGGCGGCGCGTGGCCAGCTCAACGATGCGGGCGACAACGAGACCGGCTACCTCCAGCCGCTTGACGAGATCGTGAGCACCGGCAAAACGCCGTCCGAACGCCTGCTCGATCTCTATCACGGCGCGTGGGGCGGCAAGGTCGATCCGATCTACGAGGCCAAGAGCTTCTGACGCGCAAAGCGTCCAACGGGAGAGCAAACATGATCATCGTGATGGGCAAGCTGCGCATAGACGCCGCCGCTATCGAGGCTGCACTGCCAGCGGCACGCAAGGTCGTCGCCGCGACGCAAGCGGAAGAGGGCTGCATCCAGTACGATTATTCGCGTGACATCGCCGACCCGGAGATCTTCCACATCACCGAGCGCTGGACGAGCCGCGAGGCGCTGGGCGAGCATCTCAAGACCGCGCATGTCGCCGAATGGATCGCGCACCTGTCGACCTTGACGATGAAAGAGCGCCACATCCGGATCTACGATACGGATGAAGGCGAAGAGCTCTGATCCATGCTCGTCATCATGGGCACCTTCCGCGTTGCCGCGGAGCACATCGAAGCGCTGCTTCCCCTCGCCCGCAAGGTTGCTGAGGCAACCCGGGCTGAAGCGGGCTGCATCCAGTACGGCTATGCGCAGGATATCGATGATCCCTCGCTTTTCCATGTGGCCGAACGCTGGACGGACCGCGCAGCGCTGATGGCCCATGCCCGCAGCGCACACATGGCCGAATGGGTTGCCGCACGCGCCGGTCTCGGCTTCCACGACCGCGTGATCCGGCTCTACGAAACGGACGACGGCGAGCTGATCTGAACTAGGGTCCGCAGTGGCGAATGGAGGGGGTGGAAGCGCGGAAAGCGGCTCATTCCGCCGGATGCGCCGCGCCGATGGCCTCGGGATCCACCCTCGGGCGTCCGCGCGTCAGCATCCGACCGATGCGGTTCAGCGTGCCCGTCACCAGTCCATGCTCGGCCATCCACGCGTGATATTCGCGGTACTTGGCGTCTTCCGCGAGCAAGTGCGCTTCCTCGGTCTTCGCGCGCCAGAAATAGACCGCGCTCACAAGGCCCAGAACCACCGTATTGCGCACCGCATCGACCATCGAATGAGTCGTCGTCAGGAACGGCAGCGTTGAAAGCCACCAGAACGTGTTTTTTGAAAGATAGGCCGGATGCCGGGTGAAGGCATAGGGCCCATTGGTCAGCACCCCGCGATAGGTGAGGTTGGAAAAGCGCAGCCCGAAGGCCACCGTCGCCCAGGCATAGATGCCGGTGAGCACCACGAGCAGCACGACCCAGATCCACTCCAGCATCGGCATGCCCTGCAGCCAGAACGTCCATTCCGCGCCGTTCGTCCGGTAATCGAGCACGCCGCCGCCGCCCATCAAGAGGAACGGCGGATAGCAGATCAGCGCCGCAACCCAGCCGCCAAGAAACGGATTGGCGCTGCGGATCTGCGCATCGAGCGGCTTCATCGTGAGGAGATAGCCGACCATGGCAATCTGCACGTCGACGAGGAACATCGTCTCGACCAGTGCATTGCCGAGCGCGATGGGATCGCCCAGCACCGCGGCATAATCGAGCGTCACGATATTGCTGAAGCCGCCGGGAATGATCGAGAACATGAAGGCGCAGAAGAAGCCCTTCACCGCCCAGGCGCGCAAGTGATGCGCCACTTCGGCGCGGTCAAAGGTCTCGCGCCCCACCAGCATTGCGCCGAAATGCCATGAGCCATCGCGCGGATTGACCAGCACGCGATCAAGCCAGAGCACATAGGGGATCGTGCCGATGAACAGCAGCGGGGCAAGGCCCGAAATCACGTCCATCGCAAAGAGATATTGCCCGCGCCAATACCAGCGGCACAGGCAATAGACGAAGCCGAGCAGCGACCATGTGGCCCAGAGCCCGGCGACTTTGGTGATCGAGATATCGACGATTTCGCGGATGGGGCGCGGATTGGCCCAATCGATCCCGGTGGAGGCGCGCAAGTGCACCTTGTCGACGATCAGCGACCACGCGACCATCGGCAGCCCCGAAAACAGCATCGCGGCCAGTGCGGCATTCGGCCCTGCCAGCGGCTCGTGCGGGCCCGGCAAGGCCAGCGCATCGGCGATCACCCCCCAATTGCGGCAGACGATCACCCACAGCGCGAGGCCGACCAGCCCGGAAAGGCCGACTCCGGCCGAAACATCGCTGGATGGCTTGGATGCAGGGGCGCTCATGCCCCCAGCGTTAACGCGGACCTATGAGAAAATCGTTTATACCCCGGCAATATCTCGCAGAAGCAGCCTCAGCGAAATGCGGTGATGTGCCCGCTATCATCGAGGACATAGAGCACCCCGCCCGCCACGACCGGCGCCAGCGTGACCGGCGCCCCCAGCTTGGCATGGCGCTTAACCGCGCCATCGGTGACCGATGCGGCCATGAGCTCGCCATCCGAGTTGGCTATCCACAAGCGATCGCCAGCCAGAACCGGACCGGTGAAGAAGATCGGGCCCTTCTTCTTCTTGACGTTGCGATAGGCCTTCATCTGCGCGATCCAGCGCACCTTGCCAGTGGCCTTGGCGATGCACAGCAGCTTGTCTTCGTCGGTCAGGGTGAAGATCCAGTCACCCGCAATGGCCGGGGTGGAAATGCCCGCGAGATTGAGCTCCCACACGCGCTGGCCGGTCACGAGTTCATAAGCGGCCATGCGCCCGCCCTGGCCGAGTGCATAGACACGGCCGCTTTCGATGATGGGATCGGCGTCGATGTCGGTGAGGGTCGAAACCGAAGTCGCGATGCTGGTACGCGCGAGCGCGTCCGACCAAAGCTGACGGCCGTTTTCGTAGCGATAGGCCACGAGTTCGCCCGAGCTGTAGCCCGCGACAATCGTGCCTTGGCCAGCCGCTGCCGCCGCCACGCCGAACACGCCTGTCTGCGCGACAGAGCCGGATTCGCTCCACAACTGGGCGCCATCCGACACATTGAGCGCGATGATCTGGTTGTCCTGCGTCATCACATAGACGCCGCCGAAAAAGATTGTCGGGCTGCCGCGCAAGGGGCCGGCGGGCTTCACGCGCCACAGAACCTTGCCGCTTGCGGCATCCAGCGCGGCCACTTCGCCAAGGCCGGTTGTGATGAACACCTTGCCATCGTTGAAGGCCGCGCCGCCGCCGAACACCGAAGCGGACGATGCCGGCAGGCGGAAAGCCGCCTTCCACTGCTCGCGCCCGCTCGCGGCATCGAAAGCGCGGACCATGCCTTCGGTGTCCATCACAAAAAGCTTGCCGCCGCCTACGACCGGCGATGCGGCCAACCGCTGCTTGGGGCTGGAGCCGGCGATGCGCGTGGTCCACACCTTGTGGGGATCTGCCGAGAGCGCGAGGTGACCGTAGGACTTCGACGCGGTGCCGCCGGCCTGCTCCCAATCGGGATTGGGTTCTGCCAGAGGTAGCACCACATCGAGCACAGACATGCCCTCATCCACCTTGGTGCCCGCCTCGATCCGCGAAAGGATCGGGATGCGGTTGCCCACGGTGGGGGTGGACTTGGTCTTGCCCTTGGTGATGCCGCAGCCGCCGAGCGCGAGCGCGACCACGACCATGGCAGAGACGGCGATGCGCCGGATCGCCAGAGGCCGGTTCCGGGGTGCGCTGGTCATATCCTCAAATCCCATCATTGTCCTTCGTCACCGCGCGCGGCGGCTGCAGGATTGTCCACGGCATCGATGCCGAGCTGCCCCGCGAGCTGGCGCGTGCGGCGGCGCAGCGTATCGGGTACGGTCTTGTCCTTGGCGATCCCGGCCAGCAGCGCGCCCGCCGCCTCGGTCTTGCCCTGCTTGAGATAAGCCAGCGCCACGAGTTCGCCCGCGCTTCCGAACCAGGCCTTGCCGGGCACCGCAAGCGGCTTCAGCCGGTCAATCACGGTTTGCGGGGGCAGCTTGTCGAAATTGGCCGAAACCTCGCGCACCGTGGCGAGATCGCGGTAAGGACCGGGAAGCGCTGCATCGGCGGCCACAGCGGCAAACATCTTGGCCGCATCGGCATCCTTGCCCGCCTGCTGGGCCATGCCGGCTTCGGTGATCTGGATCGCCGCACGGTAGCCCGGGTTCCCGTCCTTGGCCAACGGGTCCATACCCTGTTTCGCGGTCTGGTTGCGGCCGGCCTCCAACGCATCGAGCGCGGTGATGAAGGTCTCGCTCTGCTGATCGCGCACCCCGGCCTTGTGATCGGAATACCACAGCCAGCCGCCAAGGCCGACAAGCCCGCCGACAACGAGCGCGAGGATCGGGGTGCCGCGCGTCCGCAACAGCGTGCGCAGCTGATCCTCGCGCAGGGCATCGTCCACCTCGCGCAGGAACGTTTCTTGCACCGCAGCATCCTTGCTGGTGGCAGGCGTGGTGCCCGGCGGGCTATTCGGAGTGAGAGCCAAGACTGCGCTTTCGGATCGTCGGGTTAACGAATGCGGCTGTTTAGCAGGGGGGCCTGCCAATTCAACCGGTTTGACGCCCGCACGCTAACGCGGGGATGCTGCACCGCCGGTTTACGGAAACGAGGGCTGCCCCAGCGCCGCTGCATAAAGCGCAGCGTGCTGGCGCGCCATCGCCGCCTCATCGAAGTGTTCGCGCGCGCGCAGCTGGTTGGCCGCGCCCACGCGGCGGCGCAGTGTCTCGTCTCCCGCCAGCCTTGCAAGCGCTTCGCCCAGCGCCGCTTCGTCACCCGGGGGCACAATGAACGGCGCGTTCTCGGCCGAAACGATCTCTGCCACATCGCCCACCGCCGGGCTGGCGACGGCCAGGCCCGAAGCCATCGCCTCCACCACCGAAAGCGGAAACTGCTCACTATCGGACGAAAGCGCGAAGAGATCGAACAGGGCAGCTGCCTCCGCCGGATTGGCCACATGGCCCGGCAAGTGGACCCGGTGCCCGATCGCGAGCCGGCTCGCCTCGGCCATGATCGCCTCGCGCTCGGGCCCTTCGCCCACGATCACCAACTGCCAATCCTCAGGCATGGCGCCAAAGGCCCGCACCAGCCGGGGCAGCGCCTTGACCGGGCGCAGGCCGGCAAGCGTGCCCAGCCATTTCTCGCCCTGCCGCTTGACCACGCGCGGCAGCGCATCGGGCCGCACACGCTTGCTCCGCGACCGGTCATAGTCCTTCACTGGAATGCCGTTGCCGATGCGGTGGACGCGCGCGGGCGGCTGGTGCCAAACATCCAACGCCACTTGCTCAAGCTGGCGCGAAGGCACGATCAGCGTGCTCGCGCGCGCCAGTGCCACACGGCGATACCAATTGCGCGTGGGCTTGAGTCGCTGGGCTTCATCGGCGTTGAAGCCGTCCTCATGATGGATCAGCGGTGCCAGCCCCATCGTGGGCGCAAACAGCGCATGGGCCATCGCCGCATCCATCGCGCCCCAGTTGTAGGTGAGGATCAGATCGAAACCCTGCATCGCCCGCGCAAGGGTCTGGAGCCGGCGCACGCCAAACCGGCCCGCGAGCGGCGGAAAGCCGAAGGGGAAATGCACAGGCAGCCCCGGATCGATCTGCGCGCGCGCGCCAAGGGCTGCCGGCTGGGCGGAAACGATGCTGTGATCGACCGCTTTGCCGAAGCGATTGATCAGGCTGGTGCTGCGCCGCTCCTTGCCGCCCGCATCGAACGTAGAATGCAGGTGCAACAGATGGAGCCGCTTGCCGGGCGTGACAGTGCTCATGCGGCCTTGCTCATGCTCGATGCGTCACGCGGCCCGGGCAAGCAGCCGCGCGATCGCGGCCACGGCCTCGCCCTCGTCCAGCGTCGGCGCGTGGCCAACGCCGGGCACCGTAACGAGTTCGCTCCCGGGTGCCCGCGCCGCCATGCGCGCGGCAACATCGGCGGAAAGAATGTCCGAATGCTCGCCCCGCAGCACGAGCAGCGGACGCGCCGCCAGCGCATCAAACAGCGCCCACATGACTTCGGGCGCGGGAGCCGGGCCATCCTGCGCCTCGAACGGTTCGGCGATGTTCATGTCGTAGTCGAACACGATGCGTCCGCCGCTGCCGATAACCATGCAGCGCTTGGCCATGCGCAGCCAATCGGGCAGTCCCCACGCCGGGTAGATCGCGCGGTTTGCCTCCTGCAGCGCGCGCGCTGCGTGGACCCAGGTTTCGTAGCTGCGCCCCTGCCCGACATACTCGCGGATGCGGGCAAGGCCGGCAGGCTCGATCTCGGGCCCCACGTCGTTGATCACTGCCGCTGCAATGCGCTCAGGGTTCGCGGCGGCGAGCAGCATCGTCATCAGTCCGCCAAGCGAAGTCCCGATCGCGACAAAGCGCGTGATACCCTCAACCACGAGCAGCGCCTCGACATCGGCGACATAGTGCGCCGGGGTGTAGGTCATTGGATCGCGTGCATAGTCGCTGTCACCGCGCCCACGCATATCAAGGCACAGCACGCGCCATTCCCCGGCCAGACTGGCCGCCAGCGCCTCGAAATCGCGGGCGTTGCGGGTCAGACCATGGAAACACAGGATCGCCGGCCGATCCGCAGGCCCCGCATAGTCGCGAAAATGCAGTTTCAGGCCGTCGCTGCTGGTCCAGCTGCGATCGTCCCAATGCTTTTCGCCGCTTTTCAGCGCCTCTGCCATGCCCTGTATTGCCCGCATCCCGCTCAAAAACAAAAGGGGCGCGCTTGCACGCCGCCCGCTTGGCGCCCACTATCGCGCGATGCAGCCTGCCCCGCAAGACGCGATCTATCGCCCCAGCCCCTATCGACCGGCCCCCCGCATCCAGGGTCTCGCCGCATGGATCGGGGATCCGGTCGCGCCGGCAGATTTCCCGGAGACCAGGCTGCGCTTCCGCAACCAGCGCGCCGCCGCGGAAGTGGGCCTTGAGGGTCTGAGCGACGCGGAGTGGATCAGCCATCTGGGCCGATTCGCCCCGCTGCCCGATAACCTGCCGCAGCCAATGGCGCTGCGCTATCACGGCCACCAGTTCCAGACCTACAATCCGGACCTCGGAGATGGCCGCGGCTTCCTTTTCGCGCAGCTGCTCGATGGGCAGGGGCGGCTGATGGACCTCGGCACAAAGGGTTCGGGCCAGACCCCGTGGAGCCGGCAGGGCGACGGGCGGCTGACGCTAAAAGGCGCAGTGCGCGAAATTCTTGCCACCGAAATGCTGGGCGCGCTGGGGGTCAACACCAGCCGCACGCTTTCGGTGATCGAGACGGGCGAAGCGCTGTGGCGCGGTGACGAGCCTTCCCCCACGCGCTCGGCGGTCATGGTGCGCCTCAGCCACGGGCATATCCGCATGGGCACGTTCCAGCGCCTCGCCGCGCTGGGCGAGGCCGACAACATGGCAGCGCTGGTCGGATACTGCCTTGGCAACTTTCCGGGGCCGGAAGGCGAAGACGCGGCCAGCCCCGCCACGCGCCTGCTGAATCAGGTGGTCGAACGCATGGCCGATATGGCCGCCAGCTATATCACCAGCGGCTTCGTCCACGGCGTGCTCAACACCGATAACATGAACGTGACGGGCGAGAGCTTTGACTATGGCCCGTGGCGCTGGCTGCCGCGCTGGGATCCGGCCTTTACCGCCGCCTATTTCGACAGCAGCGGGCTTTATGCCTTTGGCCGGCAGGTTCAGGCGATCCACTGGAACTGCGGCCAGCTCGCCGTCGCGCTGCGCACGCTGGAAGAAGCCCCGCCGCTGATCGCCGCGCTCAACCGGTTCGAGGATCACTACCGCGCCGCCATGGCGCGGCGGTGGTGCTGGCGGCTCGGGCTTGCGCAGCGCGGGATCGAGGCGGACACCGCGCTCGTCGCCCTTTGCGAGCAGGCGATGGCGGAAAGCGGCGAAGGGCCGGACGCGTTCTTCTTCCGCCATCGCGCCAATCGGAGCGGCGGTGGCCGGGGAACGCCCCCCGGCGCACTCGGCGAAGCGCTTGCGGCCTATGAGCCAGTGGCAGATTCGCATCCCTATTGGGCCGATGCCGCCCCGCAATCCTTGCTGATCGATGAAGTCGAGGCGATCTGGGCCCCGATTGCCGAGAGCGATGACTGGTCCCTGCTTGAAGCCAAGATCACCGCGCTGCGCCGGATGGGCGAGGCACATGGGGCGCCCCCGCGTCCTGCAGGCCACGCCTGACCAGATGGGTTTCGCGCTGCGGGTTTCTTGTTTGGTTACCACTCCCGTGTCATAGGCCCCTTTGCCTAGCGGCCCCGCGCCGCAAACGAAACAAGGCAGAGGAAGGCCCCGCGCACCCGTGTCCAACGGCGAAATCGTCTCTTTCGAGCCCGCGACCGGGACGGAACTGTGGCGCGGCAGGATCGGCGAAGCCGAGGACGTGATCGCGCGCGCGCGCCGCGCCTGGCCGGTCTGGGCCGCGCAGCCGCTTTCCACCCGCATCGAATTGCTCCGCCGTTTCGCCAACGAAGTGCGCAAGGAATCCGAAAAGCTGGCCGATCTGATCGCGCGTGAAACCGGCAAGCCGCTGTGGGAAGCGCGCGGTGAGGTCGACGCAGTGGTCGACAAGGTCGAAGCCTCGGTGCGCGCCTATGCCGAGCGGACCGCACAGCGCAAACTTGACAGCGCACTCAACGGCACCGCAGCGGTGCGCCACAAGCCGCATGGGCTGGTCGCAGTAATCAGCCCCTACAACATGCCCGCACTGCTGCCCGCTGCGCAGATCGTGCCTGCGCTGATCGCGGGCAATGTCGTGGTGTTCAAGCCTTCCGAAAAGGCACCCGCAACGGGCGATCTCCTGATCCGCTGCTTCCACCGGGCCGGTGTTTCCGCGGCCGTGGTGCAGGTCCTGTTCGGCGGACCTGAGCAGGGCCAACTGCTGGCCATGCATGACGGGATCGACGGCGTCCTGTTTACCGGCTCCGCCCACGCCGGTGTTTCGATCAACCGAAAGCTCGCGTCGAACCCGGGCAAGCTCGTCGCGCTCGAACTGGGCGGCAACAATCCGGTGGTGGTGTGGGATACGCCCAAGATCATCGATGCCGCCGCACTGGTCGTGCAATCGGCGTTCACCAGCGCGGGCCAGCGCTGCTCCGCCGCGCGGCGGCTGATTGTCAAATCGACGATGTATGATGCCGTGATCACCGAAGTCCGCCGCCTGACCGAGCGGCTGATCGTGGGTGCGCCGTTCGATGCGCCTTCGCCGTTCATGGGCCCGGTGATCGACAATGCCGCCGCGGATGGCCTGACCGAAAGCTTCGTCTATCTTCTTTCCAACGGTGGCCGCGCGATCAAGCACATGGCGCGGCTACGCGACGATCTGCCCTTCGTCAGCCCCGCGATCATCGATGTTACCAAGATCGAGGAGCGGCCAGATGTGGAGCTGTTCGGCCCGCTGCTCCAGGTCATTGCCGTCGACGATTTCGACGAGGCAATTGCAGAAGCCAACAACACCCGCTTCGGCCTCACCGCCGCACTGCTCGGCGGATCGCCGCAAGAGTACAACCGTTTCTGGGCCAACGTCCGTGCCGGGGTCGTAAACTGGAACCGCCCGACCATCGGCGAAACGGCGGCCGCGCCGTTCGGCGGGATCGGTCTTTCCGGCAACAACCGCCCGGGCGGCTACTATGCCGCCGAT
>CANGJB010000043.1 GCA_947453945.1 Sphingomonadaceae bacterium | reverse complement strand
CCACTTCGCCGGCGAACGGAATCCATCGGCCGAGATGGAACCGATAATCCGAAAAGCGACCGCGCCAAGGGGCGGGAAGGATCGGTTCGACCGCCGAACGAGGACGATCCGGCGCGAAAGCCATCGCGATCCGTCCTTCGCTGTCGAGCCCAAACGAGACTTCGACTGCCCACGGCCCTTCACCCGCGCCGACGATCAGGCCGCCAGAGCCGTTCTCTCGCCAGCGCAGTTCGCTGTTTTCGAGAATGGCATCGGGCGCCCACGGGAGTTCTGCCAGATAGCGCATCGTTTCGCCGCGCGCGAGCGCAGCGGTGCGCTCGGTTCGGGCGATGGGAATGAAGCCCAACGCCGTCACGTCGAGCTGGCCAATGCCGTCCTTAATGGCATCGCAGACCGAGATGATCCCGAGGGGCCCGAATCTGGCTGTCCATGCGAAATTGCTGGCAGCCGTCGCGATGGTCTGGCTGGCGGTGAAGGACAACCGCGGCGTTGAGCGCCAAAAGGTCGGTCTGGCGTGCGATTTCCTGGACGATGCTGATCTTCTCGGCGATCGTGCGCATCGCGCCGACAGCCTTGTCGACAGCAATACCGGAAAGTTCGGCATCCTTTGAGGACTGGCGCGCAATCTTCTCGGTCTGTGCCGCGTTGTCGGCGTTCTGCTTTATGTTCGCGGCCATCTGTTCCATCGAGGCCGAGGCTTCCTCGGCCGCAGCAGCCTGTTCGGTAGCGCCTTCGGAAAGCTGCTGAGAGCTTGCGGCCATCTGGGTGCTGCCATCAGCCACTTCCCCTGCCGCTTGGCTCACGTTGCCGGCAAAAGCGCGCAAGTTGTCGACCATCGCGTTGATGGCATCGCGCATGTTCTTGTGATCGCCCCGGCATTCGATCTCGACACGCTCGCCAAGATCGCCAGCCGCCAGCTTGCCAAGGATGCGGTTGCCTTCCTCGATCGGCAGGAGCGTTGTATCGAGCATACCGTTTATACCGCTGATAAGACTAGCAAAATCGCCAACGAAGCGGCGTTCATCACCGCGTTCACTCAGCCTGCCTTCAGTAGCTGCAACGATCAGGTCCTGGATTTCCGAGGTGATAGCACGCAGATTGCTACGAAGCGTCTCAATGGTTTCGTTGATAAAGGCCTTCTTGCCGGGGAATTGTTCAAGCGGGGCGTCGAAGTTGACCACATCCATGCCAACCCCGCGGCCAGAAAGGTTGGTCACTTGGGCGGCAGTCGAAAAGCCGGGTTCGAAGATCATCTGGAGAAGTTCGCTGTCCGACAGGACTTGCCCTGCCTGCACCAGCCCATTGGCTTCGGCCTTTGCGCGCACGCGTTGCCGCCCTCTTTCTCGCAGGTGCCCTTGGCGACATACTTCCATTCGGAAGCACTCTTGTCGGCTTTGGATTGGCCGGCACAGCTATGAACCCCGTTGGCGTCCGCACAGTCATTCTGGCCTGCCTTGGCGATGCCATAGCATTTTTCCTTGTCCCCTGCCGCGTAGGCGGAAGGAGCGCCGGCCGTCAGGCTGAGCGCGACGAGAACGGCCGCAGCAGTGAGGTTCGTATTCATGAGCTTCGCCATTTTTCGTTTTTCCAGTTCTGTGAAAGCGTGCGCAACGATAGTCGGCTCGGTTGGAATCTCATCATTCAATGAGATGCGAGGCTGCCGCCCATCTTTGTGCAGTTCCCTTTGGGGACGTATTTCCAGTCGTTCCGATTCCCGTCGACCTTCGCTTGCCCGGCGCAGGAGTGCGATCCATTGGAAGCGGCGCAATCGTTTTCGTACGCCCTTGCAATTCCAAAGCACTTCTCGCTTTCAGCCTTTGGAGCCTCGGCGGCATTGCCAGCCCCGGCGCAGGCGGTGATGCCAAGGGCCATAAGAGCGGCGGCTGCCGCCAGTTCAGACAATGATGGTTTCTTCATTTCTTCAATCCCCCGACATGCGAATGCGCGCGCAGATGCTTCTGCTCTGGGCTGCGCGCCCCAAGGAAGCCACGCCTCCACATCTATGCGGTGGCCATACGCGTAACAAGCATAACGTTCGACTCTGAAACCTGTAACATCATATGAAAATTGAATATTTTTACCTATACCTCTTGGCATTGCTACAGCTCCGCCGGCATGGCCACGCCGCAAAGCTGACAATCCGGCGCGCTCCCACGCAGCCCAAAAGAAAAGGCGCCGGAGGTTCCCCTCCGGCGCCTTTTGAAATCCTTCCCGGCGCATTGCTGCGCCAGGAAGGCTCCCCCCGATTGATCAGAACTTGAAGCCGGCAGCGATACCGTAGCGGCGCGGTTCAAGCGTGAAGACGTTGGTGAAGTTGCCCGAGGACTGGTCGGTCACGTAGAGACCGGTCACAGAGTTGTCGTTGGTGATGTTCTGGATGAAGCCGCGGATGAACCACTTCTTGTCCGGACCATCGAGCTGCAGCTGGGCATTCAGCTGGGTGAACGACGGGATCTTGTCGACCAAACCGTTGAAGATCGTGCCGTCCGACTTGCCGGTGAAATTGAGGTCGACGCGCGGGGTCAGTGTGAGGTTACCGATCGGAGCAGCGTACTGCACGCCGGCCGAGAACTTCACGCTCGGCGCGCCAGGCAGCTTGTTGCCCCTGATATTGGTGGCGATACCAGAGGAGTAGACCGTAACGCCGCCGATGCCGGGCGCGTTGCCAAGCGTCGGAGCGAGCGCGCTGAGCACGGCGCAGATCGAGTAAGCGCCGGTCGAGGCGATGCCGCCACCAGCCGGGAATGGCGTAGTGCCCTCAAGCCCAGCCCCGGCGACAACACCGGGGATCGCACCGTTGTTGATCAGCGTGTTAGCCGTGTTCACGAAGGCATTAACACCCGCGACGTTGTTCGAGTTAGAGCCGACGGCGCAGTTGGCGGTGTTGGTGATGTCCTTGATGATCACCGCATCCTTGCGACCGTTGCCGAAGTCACGCGGATTCGACAGGAGCTTGTCTTCCGATACCTTGGTGTTGAGGTAGCTGAAGTTCATGTTGATCGACAGCTCGCGGGCCGGGCGGAAGATCGCTTCGGCTTCCACACCCCAGATATTGGCGCTTACGTTGTCGTTCACCGAGGTACGCGCCACGATGCGCGACAGCTGCAGCCCCTTGTACTGATAGTAGAACCCGGTCAGGTTCAGCTGCATGGCGCCGTTGGCGAAGCTGTTCTTCGAACCAATTTCAAAAGAGTTCACGAATTCAGGCGTGAAGCTCTCCGGAACCGCGAAGATCGGCGACAGCGGCGGGTTGATACCGCCCGACTTGTAGCCGCGCGAGTACGAGGCATAGAGCAGATTGTCCGGCGTAATCTGGAAGTCGAGCACCGCACGACCGGTGAACTCGCCGAACTTCACGTTGCGGACCTGGAACGGCTGATTGCCGTCGATGCCCGAGTCAGCATCATAGCTGGCAGCGAGGAACGGCGAGTCATAGGCATTGGCAATGCCGACCGGCGCGAGGAAGTTGAAAAGCGTCGTGCGCGCCTTCACCGCCTTCTTATCGTTGTTGTAGCGCAGACCGAGGGTCAGCTTCACCTTGTCGTTGAACTTCCAGTACGCTTCACCGAAGAGGCCAAAGGTCGTCAGCTTGTAGTCCGGCGTATTGTTCCGGTAGGTCGGCGTGGCGAGGTAGGCTGGCGGCGCACCTGCGCCAAGGGCCGAAAACGCACCGACGACGCCAGCGAAGTAGTCAAGCCCGAACGAGCTCACGTAGTAGCTGTTCTCGGTCAGGGTGTACTTGCCGTAAATGCCGCCGAGCAGGAAGTTGAACGGACCGTCGAACTTCGAGTTCAGCACCGCTTCTGCGGTCCAGCTCTTGTTGTTCTGGACCGACCGGTCGAAGTCGAGCGGGGTCGAGGCGCAGGCGCTGTGACCGCCGAAGATGCCGGTGCCGGTCGCTTCCCCCAGCGAGGTGCAGAGAGGGCCAGTTGGACCCTGCGGAATGAGCGCAGAGGCGATCGGCGCGAGGTAGGTCTTGAGGCCAGGACCGAGCAGGCCAGCGCCCGCTGCGGCAAGCGCACCGAGACCGGCAGCAAAGCCTGAGCGGTCGGCGACCGCGTTGTTATAGTCCTGCTGCGAGTCGACCTTGACGTTCTGGTAGTTGCCTTCGACGCGCAGGCCGAACTTCTCGCCGATATCCTGTTTTAGCACGCCCTGGAGGATTGTTTCTTCGGTGAAGTAGCTGGGCTTGAAGTCTGTGTTGACGACGCGCGGATCAGCCGGGTTGACTTCGTTGCGATAGACCTCCGGACCGTAGATGCTACCCAGCGCGAAGGCGGTCGGCAGACCGCGGATCGCGAAGAATTCCTTTGACGTCAGCACGTTGGCGAGCAGCGCATTGCCGTTCGTAGTGCTGGTGCCGCGCGTTGTATTCAGGCAGCCCAAGATACCGGTCGGATCCTGCTCGCAGTACTGCTTCTGGATGCGCATGCGGCTGTCCCGCTCATGGAAGAACTGGCCCATGAGGTCGATCGTGGTCGTGGGCGACGGCTGCCAGGTCAGCGAGCCGCGGAACCCGTAGATGTTGCGGTCGTCAATCTTCGAGTTGTCATAGAGGTTCTTGGTGTAGCCATCGCGCTTCAGATAGAAGCCCGCGGCGCGCACGGCCAGCGTCTGGCTCAGCGGCACGTTGATCATGCCGCGCAGACGGACCGAGTTATAGTTGCCGTATTCTGCATCGCCCGAAGCGCCGAAGCCGTTGAGGTCAGGCTTGGCGGTACGGAAGTTGACCACGCCCGAAGTCGCGTTACGGCCGAACAGGGTGCCCTGCGGACCGCGCAGCACTTCGACCTGTTGCAGATCGTAGAACTCGCCTTCGAACAGGCGGGTGGAAAACAGCGGCGCGTCGTTGATGTGGATCGCGGTCGCGCTGTCGCAGGTCACGCCGGTGCAAAGATCGCCGATGCCGCGGATGGTGAAGCTGGATGTGGTGAAGTTGGTCTTGGTGAACGTGATGTTCGGAAGCGAGAGCTGCAGATCCGACGGGTTGCGGATCTGCTGCTTGTCGAGGTTTTCCTTGGTGAACGCGCTGATCGCGATCGGCACCGACTGCAGGCGCTGCGACTGGCGCTGCGCGGTCACGATGATTTCCTGAACACCCGAGCCGTTATCGGCGCTCTGCGCTTGCTGCGCGAACGACGGCGATGCAACGGCTGCTGCGCACACACCTGCGAGCAGGGTAAGTTTGCCCCTCATATCAAAGTCCTCTCTCTTCAGCGGCGCCCATCATTTTTGAGGGTCGACCTTCTTGCCCTAGAACATAGCGGAACACCTTCCTTGTCAACCGCTCAATTAAATTTTGCCCATTCCGTAACGGCAGGCAGCAACTAGGTGTGACCCGCAAGTCACCATTGGAAGGTTTGGGCCGGCAAAAAAGCGAATCAAACACAGCTTTTCGCATCGCAATGTGAACACCACTCTTGCGCTTCACATTATGATGTGAGAAGACCACGTCATGTCCAGTGAACTCATCGATCGCATCCGCCGCCTCGTCATCGAGGGTGGAATGTCCCGCTCCGGCCTCGCCCGCGCCGCGGGGCTCCATGCCAACACCCTGCGTGATGCAGGCCTGCCCGGCTGGAATCCCACCGCCGATACGCTCGCCAAGCTCGAACGTGTACTGAGCGAGAGCGACGACACCCCCGCGCTTGTCCCCATCGAGGAAATCATCGACGAGGCGCGCAACGGGCGCATGTTCATCCTGGTCGACGACGAGGACCGCGAGAACGAGGGCGATCTCGTGATCCCCGCGCAGATGGCGACGCCTGATGCGATCAACTTCATGGCCACGCATGGCCGGGGCCTTATCTGCCTCACGCTCACCCGCACTCGCTGCGAGCAGCTGGGGCTAGAACTGATGAGCCGCAACAACGGCACCCGCCACGAAACCGCCTTCACCGTCTCTATCGAAGCGCGCGAAGGCGTGACCACCGGGATTTCGGCAGGCGACCGCGCGCGCACTGTGGCTGTCGCGGTCGATGCGGCCAAGACGCGTGACGATATCGTCACCCCCGGCCATGTCTTCCCGCTGATCGCGCGCGATGGCGGCGTGCTGGTGCGCGCCGGACATACCGAGGCGGCGGTCGATATCTCGCGCCTTGCCGGCCTCAATCCCTCGGGCGTGATCTGCGAGATCATGAAGGACGATGGCACCATGGCGCGGATGGACGATCTCGTCCCCTTCGCCCGCCGCCACGGCCTCAAGATGGGCACGATCCGCGATCTCATCGAATATCGCCGCCGCCACGATCACTTGGTCGAATGCGTCGATCAGCAGCCGTTCCATTCGGACTACGGCGGCGACTGGACCATCCGCACCTATCGCAACAAGATCGACGGAGTGGTCCACCTCGTGCTGCAGAAGGGCGCGGTAACGCCCGATCAGCCGACGCTGGTGCGCATGCACGGCATCTCGATCCTGGCCGACGTGCTCGGCCAGCCGGGTCCGCGCAAGCGCAGCCTGCAGCGCGCGATGAGCGAGATCGGCAAGGCCGGATCGGGCGTCATCGTGCTGCTCATGCCCGGCGGCAGCGAGGGGCTGCAGGCCGAGATTTCGGGCCGCACCGCCGACATGGACTTGCGCAGCTATGGCATTGGCGCGCAGATCCTCGCGGATCTGGGTATCCACGACATGATCCTGCTGACCAATTCGCATCGCAACATCGTTGCCATCGAAGGCTACGGCCTCAATATCGTCGGCGAACAGCCGATCACCGCGGAGTAAGCCCATGGCCCGGTTCCTGATTGTCGAAGCGCGCTTTTACGACCACCTCAACGACATGCTCATCGCCGGCGCGCGCGCAGCGCTCGAAGCCGAAGGGCACAGCGTCGAGGTCATCACTGTCCCCGGTGCGCTCGAGATTCCCGGCGCGATCGTGCTGGCCGATCAGTCCGGCCACTATGACGGCTATGTCGCGATCGGCGTGGTGATCCGGGGCGAGACTTATCACTTCGAAATCGTGGCGGGCGAAAGCGCGCGCGGTGTCATGGCGCTCACGATGGACGGCATGGCCGTAGGCAACGGCATCCTCACTGTCGAAAACGAGGCCCAGGCGCTCGTGCGCGCAGACGCTGCGCAGAAGGACAAGGGCGGCGAGGCGGCGAAGGCGGCGCTGGTACTGCTCGCTTTGCGGACCCGATTTGGCTGACGGCCGGGCAGCCCTGCCCTTTGGCGCAGGTTTGCCCACCGCAATGGTTAATTCCGTCCTTGCCGGGCCTAGGCAAAGCACCGCCGTTGGCCTGCAAGCCTTTGGTTTGTCATGAACAGCTAAAGGCTCTCCCCGCGCTGAATGTCTACAGGACTTCCAGCCGGAATTGAGGGGAGTACCGAAAGCATGAGCATCCGAATTCAGAGCCGCCGCGGCGGCCTGGCCCTGGCCGGAGCGGTCGCGGTGGTGCTCCTGCTGATCGGACTTGCCGTAGAACACATAAGGGTCGGCGGCACTGTGCAGAGCCGCATCGACCTCGTCACCGGCTTCACCGCCGATATTCTTCCCCCGCCGCTCTATATCGTCGAACCCATGCTGGAAGCGCGGCAGGCAGTCGATGATCCCGCCCACCTTGCGCAGCACCGCGCTGACCTTGCCGAACTTGAGCGGCAGTACCGCGCCAGCCTCGCCCGCTGGACCGGCGATGATGTCGATCCGGCGCTCGCAAGTGAACTGCGCAACGCAGTGGCCAAGGAAGCCGATTCCTTCTGGCGGGAAGTCAACACGGCGCTCCTGCCCGCGCTCGGCCGCGGCGATAGGGTCGGGGCCGAAGCAAGCAAGCAGCGGCTCGATACAATCTTCGCGCGCGAACGCGGCGCGATCCTGCTGCTCACCGAACACGCGACGGCCGCGCGCGATGCGCTCGTAGCCAGCAGCACCACGACCGTGTGGGCACTGATGGCCGTCATGGCGATTGCAGGGATCGCCACGATCGGGCTGATCCTCACCGCGATGCGTCTGCTGGGTCGCCACGTGCTCGATCCGCTGGCAGAAACCGCCCAAGTGATGACCGCGATGGCCGACGGCGATCTGGAGGCGGGCCAGCGCACCGCGCACCGCACGGACGAGATTGGCGACATGACACGGTCCATCGAAGTCTTCCGCAGCGCGGCGCAGGCCCAGCGCGATGACGCCGAACGGCAGGCCAACGTGGTCGCACGCATGGGCAAGGCGCTTGGCCAGTTGGCCGAGGGTGACCTTGTCCACCGCATCGAAGTATCCTTCCCCGCCGAATACGAGGCTCTCCGCGCAGCCTACAATTCCGCTGCCGAACGGCTCGACACCGTGCTGGCCCGGGTCGGCGGCAGCGCGGCCAGCGTGAATGCCGGCGCCAGCGAGATCCGCTCGGCCTCGGCGGATCTCGCCACCCGCAACCAGAGCCAGGCCGCAAGCGTCGAAGAATCGAGCGCAGCCATGCGCCATGTGGCAGCACTCGTCTCCTCCACAGCCACCCGTACCCGCGAAGTGGAAGCCGAAATCAGCAACGCCAGCGAAGATGCCGCGGCCGGCGGCACGCTGGTGACAGAGGCGATGGCGGCGATGAGCGCGATTGAGCGCTCGTCGCAGGAAATCAGACGGATCGTCGATCTCATCGATTCCATCGCGTTCCAGACCAATCTGCTCGCGCTCAACGCGGGCGTCGAGGCGGCGCGCGCCGGAGATGCCGGCCGGGGCTTTGCTGTCGTCGCCACCGAAGTGCGCGCGCTCGCGCAGCGCAGCGCCGATGCGGCGAGCGAGATCCGCACGCTCATCGCCACCAGTTCGCGCGAAGTTTCAGGCGGGGTCAGCCTCGTCAGCCGCACGGGCGAGGCGCTGGGCGCCATGGTCGGCCGGGTTGGCACACTGGCAAACCTCGTCAGCGAGATCGCACTGGCCGCGCAGGAGCAGTCCGCCAGCCTCGAACAAGTCAGCACTACGGTCTCGGGCATGGATTCGATGACCCAGCGCAACGCTGCGATGGTCGAGCAGACAGCGGCGGCGGCGAGCTCGCTCGCGGCCGAATCCGGAGAGCTTGCCTCTGCGGTCGCCCGCTTCCGCACTTCGGCCCGCCGCGAACACGGCGCAGGGCTGGCGCACGCGGCCTGAACCTGCCGCGAAAGTGCCGGGCCTTTGCACCCCGGGAGCTGCGGTTCAGCTTGCTTTTTGCCCGTTCCTGACATAGGGGCGCGCAGTCCGTGCGGGAGCCTGCTCCCTTGCAGACATCTGCCATGGCATACGGCCGGGCAGATAGATCGGCCCTTTGGCCCGTTTACCGCATGGTGCGGCAAGCGGAGAAAGACCGGCGGAACCAACCGCCAGGCCGGAAACATCGATAACAGGACTCACCAGCAATGGCATCCCATCCCACGCGCGACGATTTCGCCGCGATGCTCGACGAAACCCTCGGCGGCGCCGCAAACGGCGGCTTTGAAGGCCGGGTCGTCAAGGGCACAGTCACCGCCATCGAAAACGACAAGGCCGTCATCGACGTCGGTCTCAAGAGCGAAGGCCGCGTCAGCTTGCGCGAATTCGCCATGCCCGGCCAGCCGCACGGCCTTTCGGTCGGCGATGAAGTCGAAGTCTATGTCGACCGCGTCGAGAACGCCGACGGCGAAGCGATGCTCAGCCGTGACCGCGCTCGCCGCGAAGCTGCATGGGACAAGCTCGAAAACGAATTCGGCGAAGGCAAGCGCGTCGAGGGCGTGATCTTCGGCCGCGTCAAGGGCGGCTTCACTGTCGATCTTGATGGCGCCGTGGCGTTCCTCCCCGGCTCGCAGGTCGATATCCGCCCGGTGCGCGACGTGACCCCGCTGATGGACATGCCGCAGCCCTTCCAGATCCTCAAGATGGACCGCCGCCGCGGCAACATCGTCGTCTCGCGCCGTGCAGTGCTGGAAGAAACCCGCGCAGAGCAGCGTTCGGGCTTGATCTTGAACCTCAAGGAAGGTCAGATCATCGACGGCGTGGTCAAGAACATCACCGATTACGGTGCGTTCGTTGATCTTGGCGGCATCGACGGCCTGCTCCATGTCACCGACATGAGCTACAAGCGCGTCAACCACCCCAGCGAAGTGATCACCATCGGCGATACCGTGAAGGTGCAGATCATCCGCATCAACCAGGATACGCAGCGCATCAGCCTTGGCATGAAGCAGCTTGAAAGCGATCCGTGGGATGGTGTGGCTGCCAAGTACCCGGTCGGCGCGAAGCTGCACGGCGTTGTCACCAACATCACCGAATACGGCGCGTTCGTGGAACTGGAAGCAGGCATCGAAGGCCTCGTCCACGTTTCCGAAATGTCGTGGACCAAGAAGAACGTCCACCCGGGCAAGATCGTTTCGACCTCGCAGGAAGTCGATGTGCTGGTGCTCGAAGTCGATAGCGACAAGCGCCGCATCAGCCTGGGCCTCAAGCAGGCGCAGCAGAACCCCTGGGAAGCTTTCGCCGACCAGCACCCGGTTGGCTCGACCGTCGAAGGCGAAGTCAAGAACGCGACCGAGTTCGGCCTGTTCATCGGCCTCGATGGCGACGTCGACGGCATGGTTCACATGTCGGACATCGCTTGGGGCATCTCGGGCGAAGACGCGCTGGCACTGCACCGCAAGGGCGAGCAGGTTTCGGCCATCGTTCTCGACGTCGATGTCGAGAAGGAGCGCATCAGCCTCGGCATGAAGCAGCTTGAAAAGGGCGCTCCGGCTGCCGGCGGCACTTCGGCTGCCAGCGCTGGCTCGCTGCGCCGCGGCGAAGTCGTCACCGTCACTGTCCTCGAAGTCCGCGATGGCGGCCTCGAAGTGCAGGCTGGCGAAGACGGCGCAACCGGCTTCATCAAGCGCACCGATCTCGGCCGTGACCGCGACGAACAGCGTCCGGACCGCTTCCAGGTTGGCCAGAAGCTCGATGCGATGATCATCGGCTTTGACCGTTCCAAGAAGCCCAACTTCTCGGTCAAGGCGCGTCAGCTCGCCGAAGAGAAGGAAGCCGTGGAACAGTACGGCTCGTCGGAAGCCGGCGCTTCGCTCGGCGACATTCTCGGCGCGGCCCTCAAGGCCAAGCAGTAAGCTTAACCGCCGCACTGCCCGCCAAAGGGCAAACCAAAAGCCCGTCCGGAGCGATCCGGGCGGGCTTTTGCATTGCGGCGCGCTCTCGGCTAGGCTTGGGCTGACCCGATGAGAGAACCCATGACGCTTGAAGTCCACCAGTTCCCCTGCCTGTCAGACAATTACGGCTATCTCCTCCACGATTCTGTGAGCGGTGAGACCGCCTGCATCGATACGCCCGATGCCGATGCTTATCTGCGCGAAGCCGCAGCCAAGGGCTGGACGATCACCCAGATCTGGAACACCCACTGGCACCCCGATCACGCCGGCGGGAACGAGGCGATCAAGGCCGCGACTGGTTGCAAGATCATCGCCCCCGCTGCAGACGCCGCGCGCATCGCCGGGATCGACCGCACCGTGGCGCAGGGCGATAGCGTCCCGTTCGGGGCCTACGAAGCAAACGTCATCGATGTCGGCGGCCACACCATGGGCCACTGCGCCTATCACCTCCCAGCAACCGCCCTCGCCTTCGTCGGCGATGCCGTCTTCGCGCTCGGCTGCGGCCGCATGTTCGAAGGCACGCCAGATCAATTCTGGGCCAGCCTCAGCCGCGTAAAGGCACTGCCTGCCGAAACCACGCTCTACTGCGCGCACGAATACACCGCCTCGAACGCCAAGTTCGCGGTCCACGCCGATCCGGACAACGCCGCGCTCGCCGCCTACGCCGCAGAGATCGCAGACAAGCGCAGCCGCGATGAGTGGACCGTACCCACCCGGCTGGGCCGCGAACTCGCCACCAACCCCTTCCTGCGCGCCGATGATCCCGCGCTGCAGGCCCGGTGGGGCGGCGGTTCGGCGGTTGAAACCTTCGCTGCGCTGCGCAGCGCCAAGGACAATTTCCGCTAGATGGTTGCAGGCACCGAAAGCCCGGCGGCCGCCCCCAAGCGGATCACGCGCGTCACCTCGTTCGATGTGGCCGAAGAAGCGGGCGTCAGCCAGTCCACCGTCAGCCGCGCGCTGGCCGGCGATACCTCGATCAGCGAGCCCACCCGCCAACGCGTGATCGCCGCCGCTGCCCGGCTCAACTATCAGGTCAATGAAAACGCAGCCCGCCTGCGCCGCGGCAAGACCGGAACGCTGGCCGTCGTAATGATCTGCCGCGCCGGGGAAGACCGCAAGGACCTCAACCCGTTCTACTATTCCCTGCTCGGCAGCACATGCGCCGCCGCCTCGGCGCGAGGCTACGAAGTGCTGGTCTCCTTCCAGGACAGCGCGGAAAACTTCTGGGGCCACTTCGAGGAACGCCGCAAGGCCGATGGCATGATCGTCATCGGCACGAGCGAGAATACGCCCGCGTGGGACTATTTCGGCGAGCTTGATCCCGATACCAACTGGGTCTGCTGGGGTGCACCGAACGACGGCTTCCCGTGGGTGCGCACTGATAACGAAGGCGGTGCCACGCTCGCCGCACGCCACATGCTGGTACGCGGCTACACCCGCATCGTGTGCATCGGATCGGAAACCTCGCCGCAGCGCCAGTTCAAGGAACGCTACGATGGCTATGCCGCCGCCATGCGTGATGCCGGGCACGAACCTGTGCTCCAGCGCATCGAGCGCGGCCTCCCGCGCGAAGAACAGGGCCGCCGCGCCGCCGCCGCGCTGGCTGCATCGGGCCAGCCGTTCGATGCCATTTTCGCGGTGAGCGACGAGATTGCGCTCGGCGCGCTCAAGGAATTGATCGCACTGGGCTACAAGGTGCCCGATCAGGTCGGCGTCGTCGGCTTTGATGGCGTGCGCGCGGGCGCATGGTCCACCCCGCCGCTCACCACCATCGAACCCGATTTCGAGGTAGCCGGTACGCTGCTGGTCGAACGCCTGCTCGCGGCCATGGCGGGCGAGCCTGAGACCCCGCGCCGCTCGCCGGTGCGCCTCGTCGTGCGCGGCTCCACCCGCCCTTAGGAGCCTTCCATGAAGATTGCCTTCCTCGCTTGCAGCACCACGCTGCCCGGCGGCCCTGATCGCCGCGCCGATGCCTTTGAGCACGACCAGCAGATGGCCGCGCTCGTCGCCGCGCTGCGCCCCGGCGAAGCTGTGACCGATTTCGACTGGCAGGCCCCGCTGGAGGCCTTTGCCGGGTTCGATGCCGCGCTGATCGGTACGCCGTGGGATTACTGGGACAACCGCCAGGCCTTCCTGGACAAGCTCGATGCCATCGCTGCGCTGGGTGTGCCGGTGTGCAATGCGCCCGAGATAGTGCGCTGGAACATCGACAAGGCCTACCTTGCCGAGCTTGCGGCGCGCGGCGTCGCCACGATCCCCACGCTGCTGCTCGATAACCCCGGGCCGGACGAGATCGTCGCCGCCTTCGATCACTTCAGCTGCGACCGACTTGTGGTGAAGCGCCGCGTCGGCGCGGGCGCGGATGGGCAGTTCGATTTCACGCGGCGTTCCCCGCCCGCCGCCGATTGGCGTATGGGCCACGCCGCGCTCGTCCAGCCCTTCCTGCCGGGCATCGTGGAGGAAGGCGAACATTCGCTGATCTTCATCGATGGCCAGTTCAGCCACGGCCTGATCAAGCGCCCCGCGCCGGGCGACTACCGCGTCCAGTCGCTATATGGTGGATGGGATACCGCCGTCACTCCTGCCCCGGCCGATCTCGCCGCTGCGGAAGCGGTCCTCACGGGCCTGCCCTTCCCCGCCCCGCTCTACGCCCGCATCGATCTGGTGCGCGGACCGGAAGGCAATCTTCTGCTGATGGAAGCCGAACTGATCGAACCGTTCCTCTATCCACTGCAGGGGCCAGAGCTTGGCCCCCGCATGCTCGCCGGTTTGCGGCGGCGGCTTACTGCATCTGCGCCTGGATCGAGACCGTAAAACTGGGCGGCGTGCCCGTCGATCCCGCCATCGTGCCCTTGGGGTTGAAGCACACGAACTTCACCGCCGCGTCATAGGCGGACGTTGGCGTATAGGTGCAACCGGCGAAGGTCGTCGGCGCGGTCGCCGCGCTTGAATATCGGACGTCGTTGGTCGCATTGAAGGTCAGCCCGCTCGTCGGGCTGCCTTGGGTGAAGGATGGCGTCGCCGCAGTCCCGACCCGCATTTCCACCGGCAGCGAATCGATCACCAGCACCGAGTTGGAATCAACCGCGAGCGTGCCCGTGTTGCTTACGAGGATCGAATAGAGCACGACCGCCCCCGGGATCGCCTTCGGATTGGTGCTTCCGTTCACGGGATCGGAGAGCACGGTCGAACTCTTGACCAGTGTGAGCGTGGCATTGCCCGTGCGGCGCGTGTTGGTGATCGTGCAGGAAATGACATCGCCCATGCGCGGGGTCACCGCTCCGCCCACCGTGGTCGGCAGCGTGGTGGTCGATCCGGTGAAGGCATTGGTGCAGGTCATCGCCGAAGTGTACTGCGTGAGGCTCGTCGCCCCCGCGCCCAGTTCGGTGAAGGTATAGGCCGTCAGCGGGGTGACCATAACCTGCGGCGTGGTGCCGGTCGTCACCGTCGCGCCAGTCCCCGTCGTGGTCGTCGTCGCCACGGTAGTCGAGCCCTGATTGATGTTCATCACGAACTGGTCCGTGGTGAAGCGCCGCCCGGTGCCGCCCAGTGCCTTGGACAGCTGCAGATGCGGGAAAACCGTGTTGGTGAAGGTGCACGTCACCGAATCGCCGAACTGCAGCGCGCCGAAGCTGTAGCTTGTCGTGATCACCCCGCTGGGCAGCGGCGTGCTGGAGGAAGAGGTGTTCACGCAGCTCAGGCTGGATTGATAGTCCGTCAGCGGGTTCGTACTACCGCCCGCCATCGCCTGCACCAGCGTCAGCGGCAGCGCAGAGGCGGTCGTCAGCGTCGCCGCGCTGAACGGGCCGTTGCCGGTGCCGCTTGATGTGCCCGTGGCAAGGGTGGTCCCGCCCAAGGTGGCATTGATGTTGAAGGTGAACTGGTCCGCTGCCGCCGCACGCGCGCCGGTGATCTGCATGTTGAGCTTGATCGAGGCGAAGCGCACCGCAAACATCACGCCCTGCAGGCCCCCGCCAACGATCGTGGTCGTCAGGCTGGTCGGCGTGGTCGAACCCACGATATTGGCGCCAACCGTGCCGCCCACCCCGGTGACGGTGAAAGTTTGCGTGCCAAGGCCGGATGAGTTGGGATAAAGCGAGCCGCTGATCGGCCCTGAGTTGTCGAGTGCCAGCCAGTTGCCGCCATTGGTCTGGAATGTGAGCGATTCGCCATCGTTCGACGATTCGCCGTCTGCCGCCACGAACATGTAGCTGGTGATCTGCGAAGCCCCCGCAGGCGGGGTCAGCGTGATGTTGGAGATCGTGGCAACGGTTGTTCCGGCAGCGCTCTGGTAGAGAATGGGGGCCCCGGCGATGCCCAGGAAGGCCGTGTTGCCAACCGCGGAACCAGCCCACGAAGGGCTTGCAGCGCCCCTGATCGCCGCGCCGCTGATCCGCAGCGTGAAGGTCATCAGCGTGCCGTCGGGCAGTGTATACGACATCGCCTGCCCGCCGGTGGAGCGCGCGGCGACATCGTTGTAGCCGGAGAAATCGAGCCAGCAGTAGCTTTGCCAGTTGGCCGGCCCGGTCGCGCCCTGCGAGGTTGCGCCAAAGCAATTGGCCGCCTCAGCCCTCCCGGCGCCAAACGCAAACATCAGCAGCGCAAAGATCAGAGCCGCAAGGTGCCGAAGCTGCCCCTGCCCGTGCCCCCGCCTCAGGCCGCGTGCCCGAATACCCATCACAGTCCTGTCCATGGAACAGGGACTTATGCGAAAACACTTAGGGGAGGGTTAACCAAGCTCCGCCGCGATGGGGGAGCTTGGTCAGGCCGGCCTGTTCAGTTGGCCAGGCTGGCGATGGCGCTGTCGACCAGCGCCTTGTCGGCGCTCGCGCCGTGATGCTGGGCGATCAGCTGGCCGGCGGCCGCCGCAGCAGCGGATGCGGCACGGGCGCGCAGATCATCGATCGCAGCGCGTTCTGCGGCGGCGATCTTGTCGGTCGCCATCTTCTCGCGGCGCGCGATCATCGCGGTCGTGTCCGTCTCGGCCTTGGCGATGATCGCCTGGGCTTCGTGGCGGGCATGCTCGACCATCGCGGCGGCATCAGCCTCTGCGCTGGCGATCTTGGCGGCATATTCCGTGCGCAGCGCTTCGGCTTCGGCGCGCAGCGCCTTGGCAGCATCGAGCTGCTCGCGGATGGCGGCGATCTTCTTGTCGAGCCCGCCCGCAATCCCGGCCGGAACCTTCTTCCACACCACGATGGCGAGGAAGGCGGTCATCGAGAGAGCGACCCACATCCCGGGGGTGACGAAGCCGAAAGCCATCGGTTCGGCATGCTCGCCATGTTCGGCGGCAGCGTGCGCGGCAGCAGCGGCGAGCAGAGCGAAGTTACCCATGGAGAACATCCTTCACCGCCGCGCGCGCAGCGTCTGCGGCAACGGTCAGCCCGGCAACGCGGGCCGCGATATCGGCAGCGGCATCGGCCGCCACGGTTTCGATTTCAGCCAGCGCACCCTCTCGGGCGGCAGCGATGCGAGCCTCGGCTTCAGCCACGCGGGCATCCGCACCGGCACCCGCCGTGCCGAGCCGCACTTCAGTGGCCTTGGCGGCTTCGGCCTTGGCGGCGGCAATCACCGCCTGGGCTTCACCGCGCTGCTTGCTCGCCTGGGCGCGCCATGCCTCGTCTTCCGCATCGGCAGCGCGGCGCGCGGCCTCGGCGGCGGCGAGGTCCGCAGCGATCTTCTGGTCACGGCCTTCCATGGTCTCGATCACGCGGGGCGCCATGCCCCGGCCAACGAGGAAGAAAACTGCGCCAAAAATGACCAGCATCCAGAAAATCTGGCTGGAATAGGTCGCGGCTAGCTGCGAAATCTGGGGCATTGGGGTTCCCGGGCGAACTGAAGTTTTGGCAGAACTAATAGCAGGTCGCTGAAAAACAGGGGAAAGAGCCGGCCCTCCGGCCCTGCCGCAGCAGGACCGGAGGGCCGCCCTTGCCTTGGTTCAGGCGACGAAGATCAGGATCATCGCAACGACGAACGAGAGCAGACCGAGAAGTTCGGCGGCCGCGAAGCCGATGAACAGGCGGCCCTGCTGGCCGTCAGCCGCACCAGGATTGCGCAGCGCGCTCTCGAGGAACGAACCGAAGACGTTGCCCACGCCGATGGCGGCCATGCCGGCGCCGATCGCAGCGAGACCCGCACCGATGAGCTTGGCGCTTGCAGGTTCCATGACTTAAACTCCCTTTTCTCAAAAAATCAGATGGTTGAATGGTACTGTAAGAAACTCAGTGCAGATGCTCAGCGTCGTTGATGTAGAGCGACGTCAGCAGCGCGAACACATAGGCCTGGATGCCGGCGACGAGGATCTCGAGCGCGCAGATGGCAACCATCAGGATGAAGCTGGGGATCGAGACGAGCCCCATGAAGAACGCGCCGGCATTGGCGCCGCCGATCACGAAGCTGGAAAGCACCTCAAGCAGCACGTGCCCGGCCATCATCGCCACGAAGAGACGCAGGCCAAGGCTGAAGGGGCGCACGAGGAACGAGACCAGCTCGATCACGAAGATCAGCGGGATCATCGGCAGCGGCGTGCCATGCGGCACGAACAGCGAGAAGAAGTGGAAGCCGTGCTTCCAGAAGCCGACCACCAGCACGATCGCGAACGACAGGATCGCCAGCACGCCCGTCGCGGTGAAGTGGCTGGTGAAGGTAAAGGGGTGAATGCCGACAAGGCCCAGCGGCAGCAGCCCGAGCAGGTTGGCAAACAGGATGAACATGAACAACGAGAACACGTAAGGCAGGTACTTGCGACCTTCCTTGCCGACGTTCGCGGCCAGCATGTCCTCGATGAAGCCGGTCATGCTCTCGACCATCATCTGCCAACGGCCGGGGACGAGCTCGCGCTTCATCCCGCCCAGCATGAAGGCATAGAGCACCACCGCCGAGATCAGCATCCACAGCGCTGAATTGGTGAACGCAACGTTGAAACCCGCAATTGACCAGTGATCGGTGCCGAACAACGGCTCGATCGTGAACTGGTGCATCGGATCAACTTTGGCTTCAGTTGCCACGCGCGATATTCCCGTTTCACTGCTATGCGAAAACGGCCTTCCGATGCGGCCCCTCTATTCAAAGGGTCAGTCGGAACGCCGGTTCGCAATCCGGATGATGTTTCTGAAGGCAACTGCAATCCCGAGGAACAGCATCACCAACAGGCCCCAGTGGCCGCGTCCGACGAGCCAATCAATGGCCACGCCAACCGCTGCACCCCCGATCATTCCCCCCAGCAGCTCAGCCAGAACCTGGTTGCCGAGGCGGTAGCCCGCGTCGGCGCCCTGCTGGCCGCTACGCGTACGTTCCGCTTCGCTGGCCTTCGCCGCGGCAAGCCGCGCCTCAAGCGATGCGATCCGGGCATCCGCGCCGATGGGGTCCTCACGGTCGGGGTCGTCAACCATTCCAGCCTACTTTCCGCATGATTGCAGCGCAAAGGGCGTGGCGCGGGAAACGGTCCTCCGTCAAGGGCACCGGCCCTTTAGGAAGGGCGGCTTGGCAAGTCAACCGCACGAGCGGGTCTGCAATCCGCAGAATTGCGGCAAGTGCGAAGCAACAAGCCGCAATTTGCCGCGATCGGGCCGTACTCCGCAGCTCAGGGGCAGCGCGAATCGCGCAGGGGCGGATTGGACGTGCGCGTCTGCCAGCTGCCGTCGGGGCCCTGATACTTTTCCCCCGGCGAGGTCTGCGAGATCAGCAGGCAGCCCGAGGTCAGCGCATATTCCTCCACCGTCGCCTTCGCGGCGGCGGCCTTCTCGGCATAGACGGCCTTGCGCTTGATATTGAGCTCGTCGATCACCGCCTTGAGCGAAGGCGCAGGCGGGACGACATAGCCGAGATAGCCATCGACCTTCTCGCCCACCTGCCCGGCGGCGCGCGCGGCGGCATAGGCTGGATCGCGCTGCGCCAGCGCGGCGGCGGGGATCATGCCCGCCACGGCCAGTGCGGCTACTGCGAGCCCGAGGTTTCCAAATCTGCGTGCCATTTCAGAAAATGTCCTTGTTGCTGTCGATCGTCTGGCTGGCGTCTCCGGCCAGGCGATAGACCACTTCCTGCTTGATGTTGATGTTGAGCTCGATGACGATCGGCTTGTCGGGCGCTTTAACCGTGATGCAGCCCGCCATCATCATCGACCCCGCCACCACCACGGCCGCAAGCCGCAATCGCCGTGATCGCCCGCGCATTGCTGCCATTCCGAAATGCCCCTCAGCTATGATGGGCCACTTGGTCGCAGGGTTGCTGAACCGCGTCAATTGCCGGCTCCTGTTGGCTTGGGTGTGCTTGCCGGAGGCTGAACGCCGCTGGCAGGCGGTTGAAAGGTTCTGATCGGCAAGCGAAACGACCCCGGCGGCGGCTGCGGGTTCATCGAGCTGATCAGGCTGTAGAACGGCGCATGGATGTTGATGTTGAACTGGACCGGCACTCTGGCAATCTGCCGGGTGATGAAGTTCTGCTTGGTGTCCTTGCCCTGCTTGATCCCGGCAAATTCCACCCGCGTCACCACGTCGCCCGCAAGGTTGCCGTCAAGGCCGATGGTCATGGAGGAATAATCCAGCGATTTCAGCGCATCGAACGCGAAGTTCGCCATGGCCGAAAGGTCCTTGTAGGAAAGCGCGCCGACATAGGAGACCGCCCCCCCCGGCGGACGCGAGATCAGCGCGCCCCCGGTGATGCGGCCGCCATTGGCATCGAATTCCAGCGGCAGGTGCCCGTCGAACGTGCCGGTAGCCGATAGGTTCGCCAGCTCCATCCGCGCAAGGAACTGCGCGGCATCCAGCCCCTCGATCTCCAGCCGGAAGCGGCGCGGCTCGTTCACCGTCATCCTGAGGTCGCCGGGCGCGAGCCTCAGCTTGCCGCCAAGAAACGGCCAGACCGCACCGTTGAGGCGCACCACCTGCCCCGCCATCAGCTCCAGATCGACCACGCCGCCCGTAACCTCGATCCCCGGATTGGCCGAGGCAACGCGCAAGGTCTGATGCGGCGCGGTCACCATGCCGATCAGATCGGTGAACACGAGCGTGCCGGAAAGGCCGTGCACCGGGCCGAACGCGGCGGAGAAATCCATCTTGTCCGTGCCGAAGCTGCCTGTGCTCGTCACCGTGTCGGCCGTCCAGTTGACCAGCCCCCGGCCGCGCACCGTCCCTTCCGCGTCGGCGATCACACCCTGAAATTGCGGCGCCAGTGTCTTGAGCTGCAGCCCGCCGACTTTGCCGGGCACGATCTTGCCCTTGTCGAACACCAGGGCGTCCACCATCAGATCGGCGCTCCCGCGCGCCGTGGCCAGATCGTGCCGCACGGCCACGCGCATCACCTCGCGGTGCGATTCCGGCTCGCGGATCAGGGCATTCGCAGTGATCCGGTTGTCCTTCAGGGTCAGGACGGCGTCCTCACCGGCCAGAGTCTTGAACCGCGCCGGAGCAAACCGGTCGGACGCGGCAAAGCGCACGCCGCTCAGCGTCAGCACGCCGCCCGCAAAGCGCCAGTCGCCCGCCGCGCCGGAAAGGTCGATCGGCACGGCGGCCAGCTTGGCGTCCACGCCGCTGAACTTGCCGGTAAAGTCCTTGCCCAGCTGCGCCACCAGATCGGCCAGATGCAGCGTCGTCGCCGTATCCCTCGGGCCCAGCACCACATCTGCCCCGCGCACGGTCAGCGTACCCGGCCAGGCCAGACCGACAGGACCGGTATTGAGCAGCAGCGGCGTCTCCCCGAGCCGCCCGCTGAGCGCGAGCGCACTGATGCCAAGCGCGGCGGTGATCCCGCGCGGCCCGCTCTGCACGATGGCCCGCCCGCCAGCCGGGCAGATCGTCAGCTGCCGCTTGTCGAGCGTCACCGCACCCAGAGCGAGGCTCGTGAACGCCGGCGTCACGCAGCGCGGCCACAGCGCCAGATCGCCGCGCGGGCTCAGCGTGCCGTTGATGGGCAGCACGGCCCCGCGCACCGCACCGCCGGGGATTGCGCCCTCGGCCAGCGCCGTGCCGCTGAAGGTCAGCGCCCCGCCCGGCGCCTGCGCCACTTCCAGCAGCGGCAGCGCGAGCATGTCGCCGCCCGCTCGGTATTGCGCCATATGCATCCGCAGCGCCGGACGGCCGCCAGCGCCGGGCTCCATCCGCCCGGTGATCGGCGGCAACCCCTCACCCGCCATCACGAAGTTTCCGGTGATGCTGGGTATCAGCCCCGGCTCCCCAGCCACCTGCAGGCGCGAAACCGAAAGCAGCGGCGCACCGCTACCACCGCGCACGGCGGCGCTCGGCGCAACAAGGCTCCACCGCGCGCCTTCACGCCGCAGAGCCACGTCACCGGTCAGGCGGCTGCCCCGCTCCTCCCGCGCCAGCGCCGCGCGCATCCGCGCCACAAGCGGCGCGGCCAGCGTGCCCGCAGCCGCAGCCTGCGCGCCTGCCAGCGCCCGCTCGCTCGCCGCCCCGCGCGCCAGGCCCCGGCCCGTCAGCGTGCCGCGAAACACAAGGCTTTCTCCGCCGGCCTTCGCATCGAGGTCGCCATCGATCCCGAGGCTGCCGGCCAGCAGCCCCGCCGTCCGCACCCCGCCCGCCTCGCTCACCACATGGCCGCGGATCACCCCGGCCTTGAGTGCAATCTCGCCGCCAAGTGTCAGCCGCGCCGCCGCCAGCCCGGGCGCGGCGATCTGCCCGGCTTCGAGCTTGCCCTTCACCGCAGCCCCGCCCAGATCCTTGTCGCCGGTCAGATCGAGCGCCAGCACGGCGGGCCCGGCAGTCAGCGCCTTGCCGCAGCCGAGCCCCGCCAGCCGCACCGGCCCGGCAAAGCGCGGCCGGCCAAGGCTCACGGAAACCTTGCCATAGGCAGTCAGCCGCTCGCCCGCACAGCCGCCCGCCGCCACCGTGGGCATCACCGCCGCCAGCGTGCCAGCAAACCCGCCCGCAAGATTGCCGCCACCCTCGGCCTTCATCGCAAAACGGCCGAAGTCGCTCTCCAGCAGCGCCCGCGCGTCGATCAGCTTGAGGTCGAGATCAGGCAGGCCCGGCGCGGCAGGCGAATCCTTGGGGAACAGCACAGGATCGAGCGCGCCGAAGCTCAGCTTGCCTTGGCGGTATGTGCCGTAAAGCCTTGGCTGCTCAAGAATGATCCGCCCGATGCGCGGCCCGGTCAGCCCATAAGCCAGGCGCAGTTCAACGCGCGCGATGGTGAGATCGGGATGCGCAGGATCACCGATTACGATGTTGCGCAGCACCTCCCGGTCCGCGCCGATGGACTCGATGTCATAGCGGCCGGGCAAGTTCAGCTGCGCCAGCTGGCGATCGATCAGCCCCTGCGCAATCTGCTGGCGCGCGCTCCACAGCCCCGCCGCCAGCGCCGCGACCGCGCCTGCCGAAACCAGCGCAATCTTGCGGCGCCTTTTGGAACGCGGCGTGGCCGGGGTGTCCTCCGGCGATTCGTTCAGAGCCTCGGCTTGGTCCGACATCGCGGCCCTTGTTGCCCAGCAAGGCGGCCGAAGCAATGGCGCCGCTTGCACCCCTGCATCAAGGCGGGCAATGTCGGTTTGCCATGGACGATCCGCCCAGCCTGTTTCCCCCGCGCGGGCGCGAACCTTCGGAGAAGGACCGTGTGCGCGAGGCCGGGCTCGATACCTCCGGCCACCGCGCCCGCCTCAGAAGGCGTCTGCTCGAAGGCGGCGATGATGCGCTGGCTGATCACGAGGTGATCGAATACCTGTTGATGACCGCGATCCCCCGGCAGGACGTGAAGCCGCTCGCGCGCATGTTGCTCCAGCGCTTCGGCAGCCTCGCCGCCGTGTTCAACGCCGATCCGCGCACTCTGATGATCACGCCCGGCATCAAGGAAACCGCAGCCGCTGCGCTGCGCATCGCGGGCGTCTCGGCCCGCCGCCTCGCCCGTGCGACCATTGCGGAAATGCCCGTGCTCTCCAGCTGGCAGGCGCTGCTTGATTATCTCCACATCGATATGGCGCACCTCACGCACGAGCGGGTGCGCGTGCTCTATCTCAACACGCAGAACCGCCTGATCCTCGATGAGAAGGTGGCCGACGGCGATATCGACGAAGCCGCGATCCATCCGCGCAAGGTGATCCACAAGGCGATGGACATCGGCGCCGCCGCACTGATCCTTGTCCACAACCACCCCTCGGGCAGCCCCGAACCGAGCCGCGCCGATATCCAGATCACGCAAAAGATCATGGAAGCCGGGCGGCTGCTGGGCGTCACCGTCCACGATCATGTGATCATCGGCCGGCAAGGCCATGTCAGCCTCAAGGCCAAGGGCCTCATCTAATGTGCGTTGCCGCCGCAGCCTTCCGCGCGCATCCGCGCTGGCGATTGGTCGTGATCGGCAACCGCGATGAATTTCACGAACGCCCCGCCGCACCGATGGCCCGATGGGAAAACGGGGTAATCGCCGGGCGCGACCTGCAGGCCCGCGGCACCTGGCTGGGCGCGGCGGAAAACGGCCGGTTCGCGCTGGTCACCAACTTGCGCGCCGATGGCTATCCGCAAGCCCACCTCGCCTCGCGCGGCGCGCTGGTGACGGATTGGTTGGCCGGCCGCGAGCCCGCCGCGCCCGAAACCATGAACCCGTTCAACCTGTTCATGGCCGATGCTCAGGCCGCTTGGCATCTCACCAACCACCCCGCGCCGCGCCGCCTGCCGCTTGGCCCGGGCATCCACGGCCTCTCCAATGGTGCCCATGATGAACCCTGGGCCAAGACCGGCGCGCTCGAAGCCGCGCTGGCAGGCTGGCTCGCGGCGGGCGACGAAGACCCTGCCCCGCTCCTCGCCGCGCTGCGCGATGAAACCGAATTGCCCGGAGATGGTCCGGAGGGGCGCTTCTCCAGCGTCTTCATCCGCAACGCGCTCTACGGCACGCGCTGCTCCACCGTCCTGCTCGTGGCCGCAGGCGGCGCCGCGCGCATGATCGAACGCCGCTTCGATGCCGATGGCGGCGTTACCGGCGAGACCGAAGTAGCCTTCAGCGCCGCAGCCTGAGCCGGGGGCGCACCCGCCTCTTGCCTTCCGCCCCCCCGCATCCTAGCGGCACCGGCACACCCATTTTGCCCACAGTCACCCCCGGAGTCGCCCATGGTCCCCCGTTATGCCCGCCCCGCGAT